>NZ_JAAMNQ010000143.1:0-215 GCF_011066155.1 Paenibacillus sp. EKM206P
TTGCTAATAGGATAGTCTTTCGCAGCTTTCTCAATGGTTATATATTTGTGTGCTTCATCTCCTGTATCCAGATTTCCAAACACTTTTTTAGCATGTCATTTTCCCGTCTCAGCTTCTGTACATACCTATCCTGGTCGATATACTCCTTACGCCGTCCTCGCTGGTCCATGAGCCCGAATTCACCGAGTTGCTTGTATTTGCGCATCCATTCTTTT
>NZ_JAAMNQ010000144.1:0-212 GCF_011066155.1 Paenibacillus sp. EKM206P
TGGCTCGGGACGGAATCGAACCGCCGACACGAGGATTTTCAGTCCTCTGCTCTACCGACTGAGCTACCGAGCCATATTAAATTTTATTACTACATCATATAATCCGCACTATATATGCCAATTATATATGAAGCTAAAATGGCGGAACTGACGGGATTCGAACCCGCGATCTCCTGCGTGACAGGCAGGCATGTTAGGCCTCTACACCACAG
>NZ_JAAMNQ010000145.1:0-209 GCF_011066155.1 Paenibacillus sp. EKM206P
ATATTGTAGCTGAGATCCCCACCTTCCAGATGGCTCAAAATGTACAGTCTTTTTTGAGCCGAGGAAACCGGGTAGTATGCCTGTTTCGCCGCCGCAGGGATCACCGTATAGGTGTCTGTGCCGTGCGTAGCTATGAGCTGGGCTTGCTGCTCAATCGTAAAGTGTTGGAACACCTCACGCAGCGTAATCCGGCTGTCCAGTTCCTGATG
>NZ_JAAMNQ010000146.1:0-209 GCF_011066155.1 Paenibacillus sp. EKM206P
GGGCTCAATTTAACTGCTCCCGAGACCACCCGCTGATCGGCTGTGCGGCTAACTTTGTGTACATGACTGCTCAGCAGCGAAATGGACGGATATTGGAACAAATCCTTCATCTCCAGCTTGTAGCCCGCTTGGAGCAAGCGGGACGATACCTGGATCGCTTTGATCGAATCGCCGCCCAGATCAAAGAAATTATCCAAAATGCCGACTCT
>NZ_JAAMNQ010000147.1:0-208 GCF_011066155.1 Paenibacillus sp. EKM206P
GGCGTACAAGGTGATCAAGGACCTCAGGGCGTCCAAGGCGACCAAGGACCTCAGGGCGTTCAAGGCGACCAAGGACCTCAGGGTGTTCAGGGCGTACAAGGTGACCAAGGACCTCAGGGAGTTCAAGGCGTCCAAGGCGACCAAGGACCTCAAGGAGTTCAAGGACCTCAAGGAGTCCAAGGCGATCAAGGACCTCAGGGTGTTCAGG
>NZ_JAAMNQ010000148.1:0-207 GCF_011066155.1 Paenibacillus sp. EKM206P
CGTATCGGAAGGTGCGGCTGGATCACCTCCTTTCTATGGAGAATCGTTTCCTGCGATGGAAACATTCAAATATGAAGTGTAAGCTTCAAAATTCATCATTCCATTTGTTCAGTTTTGATGGAACTTGTGAGGGGCCATAGCTCAGCTGGGAGAGCGCCTGCCTTGCACGCAGGAGGTCAGCGGTTCGATCCCGCTTGGCTCCACCAA
>NZ_JAAMNQ010000149.1:0-206 GCF_011066155.1 Paenibacillus sp. EKM206P
GCAAATTCTTCCGTAAGGTTATTCGGTTCATCACTTATTGTGTGAATGAATAGCCATGCGCTTGTCGTATGTCACTTGTACATACCTTCAAGGTTACACCCTGAAAACTGGATCCGAAACTCATTGCGCTTTATCTTTAGGATAAGCCCTCGACCGATTAGTATTGGTCAGCTCCATGCATTACTGCACTTCCACCCCCAACCTAT
>NZ_JAAMNQ010000150.1:0-204 GCF_011066155.1 Paenibacillus sp. EKM206P
GATTGCTCACCGAAGATTCCATCCCAGACAAGGACTGTTTCCGAAATGGAAGTTTGAATACGATGCCAAACGCAATGCGTATAGATGCCCAGCCCAACAGGAACTGCCCTACCGAACGACGGACCGTAAGGGATACCGGCAGTATGCCTCTGACCCAGCTCAGTGCCAGCATTGCCCACTGCTAAGTCAGTGTACCCAGTCTCG
>NZ_JAAMNQ010000151.1:0-204 GCF_011066155.1 Paenibacillus sp. EKM206P
GGCTGGGGATATAGGATTTGAACCTATGCATGACGGAGTCAAAGTCCGTTGCCTTACCGCTTGGCTAATCCCCAATATGCATATGATTCACAATTCCCCAAGAATTCATCCAGGTAAGAGGATGAAAAATGGTGGAGGCTGAGGGGATCGAACCCCCGACCCTCTGCTTGTAAGGCAGATGCTCTCCCAGCTGAGCTAAGCCTC
>NZ_JAAMNQ010000152.1:0-204 GCF_011066155.1 Paenibacillus sp. EKM206P
GATTGCTCACCGAAGATTCCATCCCAGACAAGGACTGTTTCCGAAATGGAAGTTTGAATACGATGCCAAACGCAATGTGTATAGATGCCCAGCTCAACAGGAACTGCCCTACCGAACGACGGACCGAAAGGGATACCGGCAGTATGCCTCTGACCCAGCTCAGTGCCAGCATTGCCCACTGCTAAGTCAGTGTACCCAGTCTCG
>NZ_JAAMNQ010000016.1:0-108488 GCF_011066155.1 Paenibacillus sp. EKM206P
CCGTTAAGCCCTCCAGCGCCGATGGTACTTGGACCGCAGGGTCCTGGGAGAGTAGGACGTCGCCAAGCACGATAAAAGTATGACCTCTATATAAAAAACCGCGATAATCGCGGTTTTTTTGTTTCCCAAAAGATGTGTTTGTCAAAAATCCTGTATGAATGCCATAAGTCAAGACAAGTAAGACAAAAGTAAACCCGTTTTTTTTTTGAAAAAAACATGTTAAACTTTTCTCATAAAAATAAATGTACTTTCTGAGGTGAGTTGAAGTGTTGGAACGTTCTATGGAGAATACAAGGGAATTACACAAAGGAAAGGGAGTGATTTGAAAAAGAGAAGGTGATTATAAATGAGCACTTATCAAACAGTTTTTAGTGATGGATTTGAGCTGAAGTATGCTATAAGAGGTAACGGAAGGCCGATATTGGTGATCGGCAGTAGTGTATATTATCCTCGTTTATTTTCAGACCATTTATATAAAAAGTTTCAGTTTATTTTTCTGGATCATCGAGGGTTTGCAAAACCGAATCGAGCTTTAAAACCAGAAGACTATACTTTGGATAAAGTTATTAATGATATAGAAACAGCAAGACAATGCCTTCATCTAAATGAATTTATCATATTAGGACATTCCGGGCATGCCTTTATGGCTTTGGAATATGCTAAACAATACCCGGATTATGTTCAAAAAGTGGTGCTATTAAATTCAGCACCTACGAACAGCCAAGAAAGACAGCGGCAAAGCTCTTCATTCTTTTATGAAACGGCCAGCCCAGAAAGAAAGGAACGTTTTGAAAAGGACATTGTTTTATTAGAGGAAGATATCAAAAGAGACCCAGATAGAAGATTTGTTCACATGTGTATACGAATGGGAGCCCAAACCTTTTATGATTATGCTTACGATGCGGCTTATATGTGGAAGGATGTATACACGAATATGCCTATCATTGATTATTTATGGGGAGAAGCTTTCGGTAACATGAATTTAATACAATCCTTGGCGGATATCCATAAACCTGTATATATTGGTTTGGGAAGGTATGATTTTTTGGTTGCGCCAGTTTCTTTATGGGATAGGGTCGATGACACCTACGAGAACGTGAAAAAAGTGATTTTTGAATATAGTGGGCATAACCCAATGTTTGAAGAACCTCATTGTTTTGATCAAACATTAGCTAAATGGATTAATGAAGATCACTAGGATTTTTGCTAAATCATCTCTTAGATGCTCAGAAGCCCGTAAAATGAGAATCACCTTCATTTTACGGGCATTCTTATTGAGCGTTATTTACCTTTTGCACCGATGACAAAATACTATGACTTTGTTATTAGTGACTTGACGGTTTAACTAGGTTCTGTATAATAACCGAAAGGTAATAATGTATTGTTAGTTTTTCGTTGTACTACTATCAGAAACAATCTAAGACTCATGGAACTGAACAATAGTCGTAAAGCAATGATATGGAGGTCGTTATGAAATACGAAATTATTTTATTTGATGTCGATGACACGCTGTTTGATTTTAAAAAGGCAGAGAGTTATGCGCTACATAATACGTTTACCCAATTTGGCTTGCCACAAGGGGCCACGGAGTATAAAGCTAGTTATGATGAAATCAACAGCGTATTGTGGCGAGAGGCAGAGGAAGGACATATTACCTCAGCGCAACTGCGTGTGGAGCGGTTTAAGCGATTATTTACTTTTCATGATCTAGACTTTAATCCAGATGCTTTTAGTGCTGCATATTTACGTTATTTGGGTGAAGGTGCTTTTTTAATGGACGGAGCGGTTGAATTATGTGATATGCTGTCTGATTGTCGCTTGGCGATCATTACGAATGGAATCAAAGAGGTGCAAACCTCCAGAATTCAGCTTTCACCGCTGCGTGATGTATTTGAACAGATAATTATTTCAGAGGAAGTGGGTTGCCAAAAGCCACAAGCTGGTATTTTCGATTACGCATTTACTAAGCTAGACATTTCAGATAAGAGTAAGGTTCTCATGGTTGGTGATTCTTTGACCTCCGATATTCATGGAGGCAACAAATACGGAATGGATACCTGTTGGTTCAACCCTGCTGGGAAAACAAACGCGTCTGGCATTCAACCTACTTATGAAATAAAAAGCCTGATGGAGTTATCGAATCGTGTGCTTTCAAAGCGTCCCATCCTGAATCGTACATCGGCGGAAATCTAGATGAATGAGAAATTGGAAATCAGGATGAATAATGTCGAAATCAGAAGACGGAAGTTAAAGACACCGAAAAGTTGAATGAATTGTTTAGAGTTGTGATTACAGACACGTTCACTTAAGAAGGCATTGGTCATATGCTGGAAGATATAGAGGACGAAATTGAGACTAAGCGAGCGTATTTGGTAAGTGACATGGAGAGTCACGGTTAGCAACACGGGCACCAAAGTGATTAAACAAGGCAGGCCGGAAAATCGGTCTGCCTTGTTTTGATTTTTTTATCGTCACTGGCCAGATTCACAATTAGCAGGAAATAGCTTTAAGGCGGAAAGTAGAGCTGGTGAAGTCTCCAGAGAGATCCGAGACAACAAGCCCAATTTTCATTAGGCGGTCGCCTCCAAAAATTTCGCCATCAAACGCTACGCGGAAGGGGGAACCGCCATCTTCCACTAAGGTATTACCCGTATGGACTGCAGTGCTGCCTGTCGCCCCGTGTTCGATTATATACTTTTTATCTGGGCCAAGTCCTTTTAGAGTTAGTCGCCGGATGGGCCCATTTGGTTCAGCAAGTACGCGGAAGTAAGCGACAAACGCTTCGGATTGGTCCTCGCTAACAAACATCCAGGCCGTGTCGCCTCGGCCTTCAAACGGACTAAGAAGTCGATACATATCTCCCTGCTGTACAAGGGAACGGATTTCTTTATACTGGGCAATTTGTTTGGCAGCGAGTTCTTTTTCTTCATTCGTAAATGCAGTAAGGTCAAGTTCGTAGCCAAAATTCCCGCTCATTGCCACGTCGCCACGTATGGCGAGGGAGGTGTTTCGTCCCACCTGGTGGTTCGGCACGTTCGATACATGTGCGCCCATGGTACTGGCCGGGTACACGATGCTTGTTCCATACTGGATAGCCAATCTTTCAATGGCATCGGTATCATCACTGGTCCATGTCTGCGGCATATAGTAGAGCATTCCGGGATCAAATCGCCCACCGCCTCCAGAACAGCTTTCGAACAAGATGTCCGGGAACTGGGAGGTCAGACGTTCCAACAGATCGTAAAGTCCGAGCATATAACGGTGCGCAGTTTCCTTTTGTCGTTCGCTAGGGGCTGTAGCCGAAGCAATCTCCGTCATGTTACGGTTCATGTCCCACTTGACATAAGTGATTGGAGCGATCGAAAATACGGAGCTAAGCGTCTCGTACAAGTAGTCGCATACTTCCTTGCGGGAGAGATCGAGCACCAGTTGGGATCGGCCTTCCGTCCGCCGCCGACCTTCCGCATGCAGGCACCAGTCGGGATGGTTGCGGTACAGTTCACTATCAGGTGATACCATTTCCGGCTCAACCCACAAACCAAACTGTAATCCTTGTTCATTAACCCGTTTGGCCAGGTCAGTAAGACCGCCGGGCAACTTGTGGCGGTCTTCGAACCAGTCCCCAAGCGAACTGTTGTCGTTGTCTCGCTTACCAAACCAACCGTCATCAAGAACAAACAGCTCAATTCCAAGAGGCCCCGCTTCTTTGGCAATCGCCTCGATTTTATCGGCGTCGAAGTCGAAATATGTGGCTTCCCAATTGTTCACGAGAATCGGACGTTCTTTGTCACGGTAAGCCCCTCGGCACAGACGTGTGCGATAGAGTCGGTGATAGGTGCGTGACATGCCCCCAAGACCTTCTTCGGAAAAGACCAATACGGCTTCAGGAGTCTGGAATGACTGACCCGGCTCAAGCCGCCAGGAGAAGTCAAAGGGATTGATTCCGATACTTACACGAGTCTGACTGAACTGCTCTACTTCTGCCTGTGCGACGAAGTTGCTGCTGTAGATTAGACTGAAACCGTACACATCCCCACGATCTTCAGTCACATCAGGCCGAAGCAGTGCCAGAAAGGGATTCATTTGGTGACTGCTGGAGCCCCGTCTACTCTCGAGCCGAATGGAGCCAGGTCCGAGGTCGCGGCGTTGGATATGTCTTTCCCGAACCCAGGCTCCAGGTAAGTAGAGGGCTTGGTAGTTGGAATCGGCGAAGTCGACAGAGGCGCTCATGGCGTGTTCAATATTCATGGTAGCGCTTCCCTTTTGTTCAAAAAGAGTAGATCTAGCAATGGCACTGTGGTTCGCAAATACAGTATAGAGCAGTGTAGTCTTAAGCCCCGAGTATTGATCCTCAAGGATCAAATAGAGGGTTGTGGCTTCATCATCCGATTCGGCATAGACGGAAGGAAGTCCCTCGAGCTTGGGTTTACCCGGTTCAATACGGTAACCACTATATTTTAGCTCAGTAGTTCGAGTTCCGTCCGCAAGTGCAACCTGGTAAGCCGGTTGACGAAAGTCGCTTGTTCCATACTGGGGGTATTCCTGAGGAAGCGTGTCCAAAGAAATTATACGACTGGAAGAAACGGGAGTGGGAGAGAAGGAGCAACGCTCCCTAAGTTCCAATATACTTGCGAGACTTTGGTCATGATGAAGTTGAGCTCCCCAATAGACATGTGCGGGATATCCTTCTACTAGCTGGATAATATAGCTGCAATCCTTGGACTGCAAATGAAACAAACCAAGCGCTTCGTTAACATGAATGTTCATGATATTCACTCCTCAGGGGTTATCATATTGATTGTTTTACGAAAGGATATTAATCAATGACAATAAGACTCTCAAGTACTAATTTTAGCCTTTTTTGCATGAGCTTTCTCGAATGACAAGCTTAGTCCCGATCACGCTATACGCAGGTGGTTCACGCCCCTCAAACCGTTCAGAGAGCAGTTGCACGGCAGCCTTTCCCATCTGTTCGGGATATGCACGGATAGTGGTTAGCGGAGGCTGCACGAAGGCTGCCATCTCAATGTCGTCGAAGCCAACAACAGCCATATCCTCTGGTACCTTGACTCCAAGTCCATGAAGGGCGCGGAGGGCACCAATAGCGAGCGGATCGCTTGCGACGAAGCAGGCTGTCGGTCGTTCCTGTTGGGCTAGGAGTTCGTTCATCATGAGATAACCATCCGCGGTACTCCAGGAACCTATACGGACGAATTGAGGATTGTACAACCCTTGTTCCCGCATGAATCGTTCAAAATAATGCGCCCTTCGCTCACCGTCGCTCTTACCGCCGATAAATCCGATTTGTCGATGGCCAAGCTCAAGTAGATGTCCGAGTGCCTGATCAACAGCTTGTCTGAAATGAAGTCGTACAGAATCATACTCCAACTGTTCATGGTACTGGTCGACAAGGACAATGGTGTTCTTGTCAGGATGAAGCTTGAATACCTCTTCAGGATCAACGCCGCCCACAACAATCAGACCATCCGCCTTCTGTAAGGTGCCGATGGACGAGCGGCCTCGCAAGGTCTGTCCCAACGTCAGGCCAAGCTCTTCACAGCGCAGTTCGATTCCACGGCGGATCGAGGCGTAATAAGGATCGTCTCTTTCCTCCTCAATAGAACACCACAGCAGGAGGGAGACCATTTTCCCGGCCCGTTCCGTATTCTGCTTTAATTGCCTCAGCCGGGTAGGCTTATACCCGAGTTGCTCGGCAACCAAAAAAATTCTGTTTTTGGTGTCTGAGCTTACGGACAGTGACAGATCGTTATTTAAAACCCTTGAAACGGTTGCGGCAGACACACCCGCTTCGCGGGCAATGTCTTTAATGGTTGCCAAAAGAGCTCACACCTTTTTAGTTAATAATTTTACTAAAAATCGACTTTATCCTAACACATCTCTAAAGTACTTTCAAGATGGACGGTTGAATTTTTTAAACTTTATTTTTGATCTACTACTGTAGAGATTGTTTGTGTTAACATGATGGATATTCTCTTGATGACGGAGGGGTTCTAGGTGAATATTCTGTCACTAGCTCGTAAGTGGTTTGGTCGACTTCGCTTTAAAAGCAAGGTTATAGCGGTATTTCTTCCGCTAATTATTGTTTCTCTGCTTATTCTTGGACTATTGTCCAACCAACTTTTCAGCCGTTCTTTGATAGACCAAACTACCAGCAATGTGGTCGATGAGTCTCAGCTTATCTTGTCTAGGACCGATTACATATTCAGGAGTGTGGAGACGGCGGCCAATATTATGGTCACGAATATTAACCGGATGTATGATTCATACGGTGCCAAACCTGATACTGCCATGGAGCCTATTCAGTTTGGAAACTTGATGCAGAGCCGCCTATCCATTGATTTGTCAATCTTTCGTGAGGTGGATGCCGCTGTCTTCATTGATAACGAAGGGAAGATTTTCGCCTCTTATACCGAAAGCGGGGATGATCGCAAGATCTATAGCATGCTTAAGCGGGTAAGGGAATCTGAAAGTTATGGACAGGCCCTCTGGTTTGATATGGAGAAGAGGGATTTCCTAACACCAGATCCGAGCTCTCCCGTTTTGACGCTGGGGAAGACGGTCATTAATATAGACACCGGCGAACCATATGGAACGCTTTTTCTGTTAGTGAAGGAAGAAGGTTTGTCCGATTACTTTCGTTCCAGCGATCCAGATGCGCCTAAATCTTATTATTTTTTAGATAACGAAATGCGCGTGGCTGTGGCAGAAGACAATGAGATGCTGATGAATCCGGTGAATCCGCAGTTGGGTGAGGCCATCCAACGTTGTGCCCCTAATGCATCCCATGGAACGT
The DNA here is from genome assembly GCF_011066155.1 of Paenibacillus sp. EKM206P. Taxonomy (NCBI): domain Bacteria; kingdom Bacillati; phylum Bacillota; class Bacilli; order Caryophanales; family Paenibacillaceae; genus Paenibacillus; species Paenibacillus sp. EKM206P. Next base: position 6,815 of record NZ_JAAMNQ010000016.1, read on the forward strand.
GTTCATTCGAGTATGAGCGCAACCTGATAACGGTCACTGATTATAACCGTATGGAATGGAAGTTGGTCAATATTGTTTCTCTTAGCCTGCTTACAGCTGATGTCCGGCAAAATGTTAGATTGTCGCTATTAATCGGTGTGTTATGCCTTGTTTTTTCCTGGCTGGGTGCCAGCTTTCTGTCCAGAATGGTCGTTAGTCCTCTCGAACAATTGACTAAGGCCATGCGAAAAGTAGTAACTGGTGATTTGCAACCTGTTGCGACAGTCCGTACTGAAGATGAAATCGGTACCATTGCGGAAGCGTTTAACTTTATGGTAAGACGGGTTCGGGAACTGCTGGATGAGGTAAGGCAGGAACAGAACCGTAAGCGTGAATATGAGCTTGCACTGATAAGCGCCCAAATTAAACCGCATTTTCTGTACAACACTTTGGATACCATTTATGCACTCAATGAGTTAGATCGTAATGAGGAGGCTAGAGATACTACAAAAGCGCTGGCAGATTTTTATCGAATGGTGCTGAACAAGGGACGGGAACTAATCACTTTAGAAAAGGAAGCTCAGATTACTGATGATTACCTGACGATTCTGCAAATCCGTTATCCCGATGTGTTTCGCTATGAAGTGGATATTCCTCCCGAGTTTGAAGGTACACCGATCCCGAAGCTCTCGCTTCAGCCGCTTGTCGAGAATTCGATTTACCATGGCCTTAAGAAGAAAGGAACAAAAGGTTTTATCCGCATTTTTGCCTTTAGACAGGGCGATAAGGTGGTCGTTCGAGTGGAGGACAACGGTGTGGGGATGAACGAAATACAGGTTCAGACCATTATGTCCAGACATTTGCCGGAAGAAGGAATACGATCAATCGGCACCTACAGCGTTCAGCAGCGGCTGAGCCTGTATTTTGGCGAGGAGTATGGGATATCCGTGCAAAGTGTGCTCACGAAGGGAACAACTGTTGACCTGTCGCTGCCGATGCTGCCAAAGGGGAGTGAACACCAAAATGTATAAAGTGATGATTGTCGATGATGAACCGCTGTTCCGAGACTTTCTGCGTATGAAGATAGATTGGGAAATTCATGGTTTTCGGGTTTGCTGCGAAGCAAGGAACGGACAGGAAGCACTTCAGGAAGCCGAGCGGCATCAGCCACATCTCGCCCTCGTAGATATCAATATGCCCTTCATTGACGGAATTGAATTAGCCAAGAGGTTGAAAGTCAAGTTCGAACGCATCGTTATTGTATTCATATCTGGACATAACGAATTTGAATACCTACAGAAGGCGGTTCGAACCGGAGTACAGGATTATTTGTTGAAGCCGTTCAATGCAGAAGAAATGCTCTCGATGTTGGAACGCATTAAGCCGAAGCTACCGGTGCTTCCACAGGAGAGCGAAAGTGCAGAGTTAAGGGGACAGGGCGGCGAAGTGTTGCATAGCAGAGCAGGTATGCCTGATTTGGGCCATCTACGCGATGCGGTTGTGCTTGACCTCCGAATGAAAGACAGTGAAACGCTAGAGGAGGTCCGTAAGGCAATCCGTCAGCTTAGTAAATATAAATGGGGAGACGAATACGCAGATGCGATGCTTATGGGAATCGTATCTTTAGCCCTTTCCTTTGCCAGTGAACGAGGCATTCCTTATGACCGGCTATGGGAAAATGGAGGAGACAATTCTCCTTACGAACGGCTGCGAGAGTTAGATTCCTGGGAGGCTGCTGAAGGTTGGATGCTCGCTCTATACCGCAAGCTGATCCAACTGATGGAGAATATGCGTCCTACGAAGGCTTCCAATTTATTTGTGGCGGCGATCAACTATATTGAGGAACATTATGCAGACTCAGAGCTGTCTGCTGAGCAGGTTTCGTGCGGAGTATTCGTCGATCCCAGCTACCTGCGCCGCGTATTTCGCAAGGAGTCTGGCTTTTCCATAGTGGATCATATTACACACATCCGAATGAAGAAGGCTAAGGAGCTTTTGCTGAAAGGAAATCGGAAGCTGTCAGAAATCGCTGAAAGTGTAGGATACAGTGACCCCAATTATTTTGGCAAATGCTTCAAGAAACGCTTTGGCATGACACCCACTGAATATGAGCAACTCAAAAAAAGGTAGCGCCTGTCCTGCGAGGCAGGACAACTTCGATTTAAGCCTGGCGGTTTTCCTATATACGGAGAACCGCTGCTCTATTTGTCCCGTTTTTTACTGGTTATGCCCGTTTTATTCCTTAATCAAGAATAGAAGCGGCAGTATACTGTAGTCATGCAAATGAAAGCGCAAACATAAAACACACTGCATGAGGGGGATTAAGCAAATGAAAAAAACTTACAAAAGTTGGAGTGCAGCTTTGCTAGTGCTCACTATGTCGATTGGATTGATTGCTTGTGGGGAAGATAACTCGACCTCTTCCAAGAGCGAGGCAGGGGACGGTACGATCAAATTAAAGGTGTATGCACAACATTTTGATGACGATACCATAAAGCCGTTCGATTATGCGGTGGAAGAGCTTAAAAAGAAGATGCCAAACGTAGAAATTGAACTGGATCCTGCCGTACAGGACGGAGGACAGAAGCTTAAAACTTATGCGGCAACGGGCAATATGCCGGATGTCTATTTAGCGGATTGGGCTGTCCTGCAAACTTTCGCAAAATCGAAAAATGTTGAGGTGCTGGACAACTATGACACAACGGCCGAATTCAAGAAGAATCTTAATCCGGGTGTTGAATCGCGTTTGGTAGCTCCAGACAATCATGTATATGCTTATCCCGAAACCGGCATTGAATTCCAAATGATCTATTACAACAAGTCAATTTTCGAGAAGGTAGGAATTAAAACACCGCTTAAGACGATTGACCAGATGACCGATGCAGCGAAAAAGTTGAAAGCTGCTGGTTACGTACCTATGTCAATCTTTGCCAAAGAAAAATGGATTACGACCGCTTTCTATAATGGGCTGGTTACAAGGGAGCAGCCGCGTGGATTTGGAGCACTTGATGAGAAGGGTGTAAAAGCATTGCCGGAAGCATTCGTAACAGCGGCACAGCAGATGAAGCAACTGCAAGCAGCCGGATTATTCGATGCAAACGCGACGAACACCAATTATGATCAGGCTTCGTCCCTGTTTTATCAGGGCAAAGCTGCCATGTTCGTGAATGGACAATGGGAAATTTACAGCTCACAGGAAAAGCTGGGCGACCAGGTCGACTGGATGTACTGGCCTGCAAAGGATGAAGCAACCTACGAGAAATCCAAATATTTCATTGACGGCTCAGGTTCTCCGCAGGGCTACGCAGTATCATCAAGTAGCAAAAATAAGGAAACAGCCGTAAAGGTAGCGGCGTTCCTTGCCACAAAGTCAGCCGAATACAGATACACTCAACTTGGAAGCCCAATTGTTTCGCAGAAAGTGGATAAGCCAATCGCCTCCAATGTTCCAGCAATGATGCAGCGAGTTGTCAAAGAGTTGCTGCCAAATGCGCAGGAATATGCTCAACTTCTGAGTAGTACAAAAATTCAGAACACTATTAATGACAATACTCAGAATTTGATGGTAGACAACTTTTCTGAAAACGATTTTGTGAACAATCTGAATAGCACATTGGATAAAGAAAACTGAGAATTCAGGAACTCGGCTGCCCTTGGCGGCATAAGTCGCTAGGGGATGCTGTTCCGAAGATAAGGGGTGGAAGCAAGATATGAATAAATATTTGGGGAACAAACCGGCACTCGCACTGTTTCTCCTCCCTGCTTTGATACTGTATAGCGTAATTTTGATATATCCCGTTCTGCAAACCGTTCTTCGCAGCTTTTATGATTGGGATGGACTGAGTACGCTGACCTTTTCGGGACTGAGTAATTATCGGGAACTGTTCTCCGATCCTCTACTTGCTACTTCGCTTAAGAACGGATTAATATTTGCCATTGTTCTGGCGGTCTTTCAGATCGGACTGGGAACACTATTAGCGCTAATCTGTGCTGACCCGCGCACACGCGGGCGAAAAATACTGAAAACGTCTTATTTTATCCCAGTTGTCCTATCGGTAACCGTGGTGTGCCAGCTGTGGATCGCAATCTATGACCCAACTAACGGATTGATCAACCGACTGTTTGATCTCTTGAACATCCCGTACCAGCAAAATTGGCTGAGCTCCCCGACAGCATCGATTATTGCCATTGCCTTCGTTAATGCCTGGCAGTTTATGGGTTATCAATTTGCGTTGTTATATGCGGGAGTTAAGTCAATACCCGAAGACTACTTTGAAGCCGCCACGATTGACGGTTGCAGCAAATGGAGAGCGCACTGGCATGTCACGCTTCCACTGATGAGGGAAACGTACAAATTCTGCTTCATTATTGCGATTACCTCTGGAATAGGGGCCTTTGTGCAGATGCTGATTATGACAAACGGAGGGCCCGGCACTACAAACTATACATTGACATTCATGATTTACCGTTATGCTTTTATGGAAAGCAATTATGGGTATGCGTGTGCTGTATCCGTGCTGCTTGTACTAATCTCACTACTGGCAACTGTAGTTATCAATAAGCTGTTCGACCGCGGACAAACCGCCTGATAAGGCGTGTATTGAAAAGGAGAACGAAATGAGTAAAACTGCTTTGAGCAAGTTCAGACAAGCTGTTCTGCAGATACCGCTGTGGTTGTATTTTATTGTCTCGGTCTACCCGTTGTTCTGGATGGTTTCCTACTCGTTCAAGAACAACGATGAGATCTTTGTCTCTAACCCATTTGGACTGCCAACGCATTTTCGTTACGAAAATTACATCAATGCGTGGACGCAATTTAATATTCCCCGTTACTTTCTGAACAGTCTGGTTGTGTCAACGATTTCGACTTTGTTCATCCTTTTGCTGGCTCTGATGTTTGCCTTCGCAGTGGCTCGTATGAGATGGAGGTTTCGTTCTGCTGTCCGAACTTATATGATCATAGGAATGTTTATGCCACTGCAGGTTATCATGATACCGCTGGCGATTCTGGTTCGCGATTTTCATCTTACGAATACGTACGGAGCTCTTATTCTTCCTTATATCGCAATTGGGCTTCCTTTCTCGTCAATGATTTTCTATGGATTCCTAACAGCAATTCCTAAAGAGATTGAAGAGGCGGCATGCATGGATGGAGCTAATATTTATAGACTGTTCCTGAAAATCATTATGCCACTTGCATTGCCTGCAATTGCGACGGTAGCCATTTTTCAATTCTTGAACAACTGGAATGAGTTCACTTTGGCCTATATTCTAATTTCTGATGAAAATATGAAAACATTGCCTCTAGGCTTACTTTTCTTCCAGGGTTCCTACAGTACGGATTGGGGAGCCATGGGAGCTGTTATGACTATGGCCTCCTTACCGATGGTACTTGTCTACCTGTTCTTGAGTGAACAAGTGGAGCGGGCGATGACGGTAGGTTCCGCTGTAAAAGGATAGAAAGGATAAACTGCCCGGGGTTGAGAATCAGAAAAAGATTCTCAACCCCGGGCAGTTTTGTTATGTACATACGTTAGTTCAATCCGACGATGGTCTGTAGGTAATCAGAAACCTTACAGCAAAGAAATGTTTTTGTAAGATTCAACTGTTGTTCGTTATGTAGAAGCTAATTATGCTGGTAAATAGCTAGGCAAGGAAAGAAGTGAGCAGTTTGAAAGATCCAAAGCAAAGTTTCAATGAAATATTAAAAAATCGTAAAAGAACTATTATAACAGTCATAGTTGTCGTTATTATAATTACATTGTTAATCACTCTGGTATTTGGCACCATGCATATTATCCGGGGTTCTATATACACTACCACGAAAACCTCTTAAATCTACAACCAAAGGGGATTAGATTGTTGTTATTGCTTGAATGATCAAATAAAGGCATTATAGAGAAATCAGTTGTTAAAAATTCAAGCACTAAGAAGGTAGAAAACACGATGCAAAAGATATTAATAGTAGAAGATGACCCTCAAATCAGCTCCTTGCTCCAATCCTATCTTGAGAAATATGGTTATCAAGGAATTATTGTTTCAAATTTTGATCAAGTTCTGGCTATCTTTGAAGAGGTAAAGCCTGATTTGGTACTACTTGATGTGAATCTACCTCGTTTTGATGGATTTTATTGGTGCAGGCAAATACGGACTCAGTCTACATGCCCCATCCTTTTTGTGTCTGCACGTGATGATAAAATGGATCAGGTCATTGCTTTGCAAAACGGAGCAGATGATTACATTACGAAACCATTTTATCCCGAAGTACTACTGGCCAAAGTAGAAAGTAATTTACGGCGTGCCTATGGTTCCTATGCCGTTGCTCCACCATCACGATCCTTAACGGTGTCAGGCTTGACTTTGTATCCCGACATTATGGAACTTGTATACCATGACAAGCAGGTAGAGATGAGCCATAAAGAAGCGGCCCTACTGGAGCTATTGATGACATATCCTAAGCAGGTTGTAGGGCGAGTTCATATCTTAGAGGCTTTATGGGATGATGACCAATATGTAGGGGAGAACACTCTGAATGTTTATGTCACTCGTGTCCGCAAAAAACTGAGCGAGCTGGGACTAGGGGATATCATAGAGACGGTTCGAGGGGCTGGCTATCGGCTTCACTTGACTGAGGAGGAAGAACGGTGAAGCTTTTTTGGCGCGACCATTTTTCGCTGGTCATTTTTAATATCATCCAACTTTTTCTTGTGTTAAGTATCTATTGGATGGATGGTTACCGTAACTGGTCGACGGCCCTATATTCCGTCTTTTTTGGGTCCATCCTATTGGGGGGCTATTTGCTGTTCCGGTTCGTTATGTATTCTGGTTTATATCGCATATTATCCACTACAAACATTAAAGATTTAGATGAGCTTATTCAGATGAAGGTACTTAATCCGTTAGCCGCTTCTTTACAACATTTGCTTTTGCAATATTATCGATTGTATCAGTCCCGAATTCATCAGTTAGAGCATCAGCAGCGCGATCATATTACGTTTATCAATCAGTGGGTTCATCAGATGAAAACTCCTCTTTCTGTTATTCATTTAATCCTTAAAGGAAGAATAGACCCCGAATCGGATCAGATTCACGATGAGATTGATCGAATGGGAAAAGGACTGGACATGATTTTGTATATGTCACGATTGGAATCCTTTGAACCTGACTTTCATGTGGAGCCTGTTGTATTACGAAAGCTGGTTAGTGATGTGATTTATGATAACAAAAGATTATTGATCCGCAACGAAATTTATCCTTCCAATGAAGTGGACGAGCAGTTGAGTGTGATTACCGATGCCAAATGGCTAAGATTTATCATTAACCAATTGGTGACCAATGCGGTAAAGTACTCTTCAGGTCATGCCCGCAGTCTGAAGCTGATGTCTGACGTAAGAGAGCATGTCATTGTGTTGGAAGTAAAGGATGAGGGGATTGGTATCCCTAAAAAAGACATAGAACGGGTATTTGAGGCTTATTACACAGGTGAAAATGGGCGGAAGTATCGTGAATCAACCGGGATGGGACTCTATTTGGTGTCTGAAATCTGCAAAAGACTGAATCATGATATTCAATTGAAATCGACGGTTGGTAAAGGGACGACGGTTCAAATCCTGTTTTCCATTGGCAAATGAGAAACCTTACAACACATTTAAGGTTTTTGTAATGTTAATCGGTCGCTTCACTTATCTGGATGGATTATGATCATAGCATAGGAAAAGAAAGGAATGAACGATGGAGATTGTACGAATGGATCAAGTTACCAAAATATACTATGGCAAGGTTCCCTACCGAGCTCTTAACAATATCCATTTAACGATCAAACAAGGCGAGTTTGTTGGTATTATGGGGCCGTCTGGTAGTGGGAAGACTACATTATTAAATATGATTTCGACCATTGATATGCCGACTTCTGGCGAGGTTAGCATTAAAGGAGAAAATCCACATCTGCTCAAGAAGGATAAGCTGGCTTTATTTCGCCGCAAAGAACTGGGCCTTGTATTTCAAGATTATAATTTGCTGGAAACCCTCACTTTGGGAGAAAACATACTGTTTCCTCTGATGCTGAATAAAAAAGGGTTAAAGGAAATGGAGCACAAACTGGAAGAGGTAGCGAAAAAACTGGATATTACAGATGTTTTAGACAAACGGCCTTATGAGGTATCGGGGGGACAAAAACAACGTGCAGCCATAGGCAGGGCTATGATTCATTCTCCTTCGCTCCTGCTTGCAGATGAACCAACCGGAAATCTCGATTCCAAGTCTTCGCATGTTGTAATGGAAATGCTGAGCCTTGTCCACCGTGTAGACTATTCTACAATTGTGCTGGTAACACACGGCGCCTTGGAAGCCAGCTATTGCGACCGGGTAATTTTTATTAAAGATGGTGAGTTATATAATGAAATCCGTCGTAGTCATAGTCAGCAAATATTTTTTCAGGAAATCATAGATATGCTCTCCTTTTTGGGGGGAAGTAGACATGCACATGAGCTTTCGTCTGTTAGCATGGAATAATCTCAAACGCAATGCGCGTGCTTACGTTCCTTATTATTTAAGCAGCTCCTTGATGATTACGATTTTTTTCGTATATGCGGTATTTATTTTTCACCCGGATGTCTCGAATGTAATCACAGCAGCTAATGTAAAAAAGGGATTACAGGTTGCGGATTTGTTGATTTTTGTATTTTCCTTTTTTTTCGTATTATACACAAATAATATCTTTGTTGCTGCACGTAAGAAAGAATTGGGTATACTCACCATTTTAGGAGCAAGTCATAGGCAAATTTATTTTTTGATAGCTATTGAAAATCTAATTATAGGCTTTTTATCATTGGTTACTGGTATGATTGGGGGATTTGTTTCAGCGAAGTTTTTTCTGCTTTTGGGCTCCAAAATCACAGGAATATATTTGAGATTTTATTTTCCCTGGAAGGCACTGGCTTTTACAGGAATCGGCTTTATGTTTTTGTTTATATTGATCTCACTTGTGTCTGTTTTCTTTATCCGACGTTTTAAACTACAGCAGCTTTTTAGCAAGGCTCCTCAGCTCAACAAAGAGCCTAAAGCTTCATGGAGTCTGTCCATTCTTGCCGTAGTATTAATCGGAGCGGCTGTATATTTAATGAAGCTTGATTTTTCACCCTACATTTATCTGGCACCTTATCGTTTAGGGACCCTTTCCTTTTATATATTGCACTATTCGGTTGGAGACACCTTTAAATATACAATTATAATGGGATCTCTGGGTATTTACTTATTTTATACTCAATCATGTGTACTATTCATTCAATTGCTTAGAGCTAACAGGAAATGGTCTTGGAGCGGATCGCGTTTGTTATGGTTATCTGAGATCACATATAAAATGAGGAATAATGCCGGGCTTTTTTCATTGATTACCCTCATTTCTATCATTTCCTGTGTAGGAGCCGCATCAACTTTTGACTCCATGCAACAGCAAAAAAGATTTCTTAGGGAGCAATCTTATTCATTTGCATTTACTTCTGATGTTGTAAGTTCTAACGAGCTTGAAAAAGAGATTGACCAAAATCTGTATACGGCTGGAGTGGATTATGGAAAAGGTGAAGTATTAGTCTTCCCTTTTCGGGAACAGATTGCGCCAGTGATGAAACAATCCAACTATGAAGCACTTGCTTCCAAGTTTAAGAAGCTAAAACAGGTACCTACGCTTCGGGAGAATCAAGGTTTTTTCATTATCGATCCAAACGAGATGCCTCTCGAAGAAAAGAAAACCCTTTTTGAAAAAAAGCTAACTTACAAGCAAGGGAAATCTCATATGATGAATCTTGAGATTATGGATACTAAGACGATAGATCATAACCTGAAGTTTGATGGAAATATCGTCTCTGAACTAGGAAGGCTACTTGTTGTTTCTGATCGAACTTACGACTATTTAATTGAACATCGGTATTTCAATGATCCGTTGGCATTTAAATCTACTTATTATTTTGTGCCAAAATGGAAGAATGGCCAGCTTTCCTTAGAAACTTCTGAAACTCAACAAGAGGTATGGTTGTATTCTGTGTTGGCCAATAGGGTGAATAAAGGGGTGCTTAACTCTAGGGCCGTAGACTATTTGACATCGGAGATGGATCTGGTTATTAGTGAATTTATTGGCGGATTTATCGCCATTATTATGTTGGCAAGTACAGTAAGCCTGCTGTATTTCAGACTATATGTAGATCTTCAGCGAGATGAAGAAATATACCGAGCTTTATCGAAAATTGGACTAAACTCAAGGGAAATGAGACAATCGGCTTCCAGACAAATTGCATTCCTGTTTCTTCTGCCATTAGTCGTATCGTCTATGGGAATGGTGCTTTGTTTAGTGATGTCAGAACCATCTGTAATATATGGAGTACCCGTTCATCTTACGCTGATTCAGATTATGCTGTGCTTCTGGGCCATCCAATTTCTTTCCTTTCTTATTGTACGTTCTCTGTATCTTCGTCAATTAGATTTAAAGATACTATAAGGAACGGTACGTTGTGTGTAAAAAGTTGCAGAAGGGCAGGACGGTGTTCCTCCTTTCTGGAATGTGCACCGAATAGAAGGTAAGGTCTCAAGTGGGATACAGAAGAAAACACATAATTCATATAACAACTTATTTAAGAACCGACCTTAGTCGTTACCATATTTTTAAAGTGGGGATATCTATGAAAAAACGTATGTTCATTTTATTGCTGCTCGCCTTGTCGGCCAGTTCTTTATCAGAGTCCTTTGTTCAAGCAGAGGAGGCGCAGCAGCAGGTTACCAAAGCAAGTGTGAAATTAACACTGAGTCAAGCCCAGCAGTGGGCACAATCCAATAGTTTTAGCTTGAAGGAAGCCCAGCAGACGATAGATCGCAACCGGATTATGCTAAAAAATGCAGGCAAGAATCTGGACTTCATTCCGGCAGGTCAAGGCAACGGTGAAGAAGATGCGGCTAGTAGTTCAGCATGGAAGGGGTATGCTTCATCGACAGTTTCTTATTTGGAATCCAAAAAGCAAATCGAACTTGCCCAAGATCAGACAGATTACACTGCAATGAAGAATTATTATGACGTACTTCTGGCTGATAACAAAGTAAAGAGTAGTGAGGATGCACTTTCGCTTGCGCTATTGGAGGAAAAAGCTGCTGAAGCGAAGGCCAACCGTGGAAAAATTTCTCCAGGTGATCGAAGTACGATTATTCAGACTCGTATAGAGGCTCAAAAGAATGTAGACATTGCTAAAGCTGCACTGCAAAAAGCGCAGGATTCGCTTAATACACAAATGGGACAGTCACAAGGAAATTTATATGAACTGGTGGACAGACCCGTTTACCGGAAAATGGATAACACGAATCTGGATACACTAGTGTCGCGTGCCATCTCAGCGAGTCCTTCGGTATGGAGACAGGAGGAGGCAGTCAAGCTAGCAAAAATGGAAATTAAATATTACACGTGGAACTCGGGAACGGATGACTATGAAATTAAACAGATAGATGTAGATTCAGCACAAGGTGGACTGGAAAATACCAAGGATCAACTGGCAGAAACACTGAAAAGTATGTACTTTAATTTACAGCAAAATGAAGAACAATACGAACAAATGCGAAGTAATCTACAGAACCTTAGTAAAGTGTTGGACATTTCTCGCAAAAGAAAGGCACGTGGATTTGCAACAGGTACGGAGGTCGCCACGAATCAGTTGAAAGTAAAGCAAATCGAACGGAATATGGATGAACTCATTGTTCAAATGACGCTGCTGCAACATGCTTTAAACAAGCCGTGGAGTGTATAGGATTTAGCAAAAATACAATTTAAGGGGATATAACATTGTCGGAAACAGAAAAGAAAGATAAAAATTCATTACAAGTATTAAGAAAGAAAAGAAGAGTGAAAAGGAGCATAGGTATTCTGATCTTGCTCATTATAGCGGGAATTGGCGGTACGCTCTACATGAAAAGGGGCCAGGAAAAACCTGTGGAGGCTCCGGCGAATCAGGTCGTACAGGTACAGAAAGCTAACATAACCGAGTCGCTTAGCGTGACTGGAACCGTTCAGGCTTCCAAGGAAGTAAATATTAATTTTACAAATATCGAGGGTGCCAAGCTCGTCGCTGTCAATGTCAAAGCAGGAGATAGCGTCAAGGCAGGTCAGGTGCTAGCACGACTAGATGATTCAGATGCCAGGCTGCAAATTAAGGATGCCGAATCTAATGTCGCAATTGCAAGGGCCAAACTGGACGAAGCCAAGCGCGGACCCAAAACAAATGATATCGAGCTACAGAAAGCAAATGTCTTAAAGGCACAGATGGCGATTAAAACAGCCAAGAACGCGATGGAATTAGAGGAAGCTGCTGCGCAAAAGGAGGCAGCCAAGGTGACTTTGGATAAAGCCCAGAAGGATTATGATGACCAGGCTTATCTGGTTCAGAATGATGCGGCAGCAGAAAGTGACCTGGCGACAGCCAAGCAAAATCTGGATAAGGCAAAACTGGATATGAGCAATGCAGAGCTGCAGTACAAGAAGGCACAGACCAAGCAAACTGAGGCGATCGAAGAGGCGGAAATGGGCTATAAAACAGCATTAATACAATTAAAGGCTGCACAGTCCCCACCTGAAGCTTCCAACATCCAATCTGCACAAGCTTCTTTATTGCAGGCTGAAACGGCATTAGAGCAGAAGAAAAGTGTTCTAAGTAAATTACAGGTTACGGCGCCGTGGGACGGGATTATTTTGAAGGTCAACGGCGATGTGGGCACTAGTCCTACTGCACCTTTTATTGTCATGAATAACTCCAACACAGGGGTTATGAAGGTTCTTGCCAAGGTGAACGAAAGTGATATTGCTAAATTAAAGACCGGACTTCAGGCGACAATGCACTCGAATTCATTCCCGGACAAACAATTTAAAGGCGAAGTACGCTTTGTTTCTCCAGAGCCGGTGACGGAAGCCAATGTGACTACATACAAAATTGAATTGTCTTTGGATAGCCAAAACATAAGGCTGCAACCGGGGATGAATATGGATGTATCTCTACTGTTAGCTGAACACAAAAATGCGCTGTCTGTGCCATTGTTTGCCTTGAGGTCTGAAGGCGGTGTGGATGGAGTATATGTGGCGAAGAACACAGCGAATCCGGCCGATTATGAGTTTAGACCCGTGAAACTGGGTGTCTATACAGCGGATCAGGCCGAAATCAAGTCCGGTGTCAAGGAAGGTGAAACCATTGTTATTCCTCCTCAGAACAGCAGTGCTGACCCGAATGGCAGTGGAGGGGGGCAGACACAATGAGTGAAACTCAATCCAATAACACCGTTATTGAAATTAAAGAGCTGAAAAAAAGGTATGAAGTAGGCGGTCAGGAGATTCAGGCTCTACGCAGTGTGAACTTATCTATTAGCGAAGGGGAGTTTGTTGCTATCATGGGACCCTCTGGTTCAGGCAAGTCCACCATGATGAATGTTATTGGTTGCCTGGATCATCCGGATACCGGTAAATACTATCTGGATGGTTACTCCATATTGGATGCTCGTGAGAACGAACTTTCAGAGATTAGAAATCAGAAGCTAGGATTTGTGTTTCAGAAATTCTATCTCCTGCCTCGTACTACAGCTTTAGCAAATGTGGAGCTGCCTATGATGTATGCAGGTGTTCCTGCCAAGGAGCGTCGGGAAAGAGCTATAGAGGCGCTTCGGATGGTGGGTCTTGCAGAACGGATGTATAACAAGCCTAACGAGCTTTCTGGCGGTCAGCAGCAGCGGGTTTCCATCGCCCGAGCTTTGGTGAATCATCCGGTCATTCTGCTGGCAGATGAGCCTACGGGTGCACTGGACACGAAGACGAGCATCGAGATTATGGAGCTGTTCCAAGGCTTGAATGAGCAAGGAAAAACCATTGTCCTGGTTACTCATGAACTGGAAGTAGCGGAATATGCCAAACGATTGATCAGCTTTCGGGATGGTAACATTGAGCGAGATGAGCCTATTGCAAATAGACGAATTTCATCAAGGGTGGTAAGTCTATGAATCTGATGGAAACGATCCGTGTATCGATGAACAGCTTAACTACCAACAAGATGCGCTCATTTTTAACGATACTCGGTATTATTATCGGGGTGGCAGCGGTGATTGCCATTATGGCCATCGGGAATGGCTCAAAGGCCAGTATTAAGGAGGAAATCAATAAGTTAGGAAATAACGTACTTTTGGTTGCTCCCGTCATGCCAATGACTGAGGAAGAAATAAATCAGGATACCTTGCCCTCATTTACGTGGACAGATGTCGAGGCATTGGAACAAAAGAGTTCGATTGCAGCAATGATGCCCCGTATTTCAAGCAGTTCAAAAGCTGCATGGGGGCGATATAACTATAATGCAACCATTGTAGGGACATCTGCTTCATTTTACAAGGCCAAAAAGTTTTCCTTTGCCGAGGGCAGAACATTTACCAACGATGAGATGGATAAACGTAGGAATGTTGCCATTCTGGAAAGCCAAGCGGTTGTGCGTCTTTTTGGTGGAGATACCAAAGGCGTATTGGGACGAACGTTTCAAATCAAACAGATCCCTTTCAAAGTAATCGGAGTATTGAATTCTCAGCCTGTTACGAATTTAAGCTACAGTACAAATGATCAAATCTACATCCCGGCTACAACCATGATGAACCGTCTGGGTGAGAAAAACATTACTGGTCTGGAGGTATCCGCCAAGTCACCAGGCTTGATGGGTCAGGCTCAATCAGACATATTGGAAAGCTTGCGTGTGACGCATCAGCTAAAACCTTCGGAACCGGATCAATTTCAAGTAATGAGTCTGTCCGAAGCAGCAGGTGCAGCATCCGGTGTAGATAATATCATGACCAGCTTGCTGGGAGGTGTAGCTGCGATCTCACTTGTGGTAGGGGGAATCGGAATTATGAATATTATGATGGTGTCGGTTATAGAGCGCACGAAAGAAATTGGTATTCGAAAAGCTATTGGTGCCAAGCCAAGAGATATTATGATTCAATTCCTGTCCGAAGCGGTCATTTTTGGTCTGCTAGGGGGGATGCTCGGGGTTGTTACAGGCGTAGGCGCCTCCAAAATAATCGAAGCAACAGCACGCATGACCATTGAATTTACAATCTCGCCGATCCTATATTCGTTTCTTAGCTCTGCAGGTACAGGCATTCTATTTGGGGTATATCCGGCTTATAAAGCAGCAAGATTAAAACCAATAGATGCATTGAGATACGAATAATTGAATGGGCACATGGTCGCAACATAAAACGTGAACTGCTTCTAGATTTTTGGAGGAATATATACTATGGAAAAAAGCTATGTGCAAAATAGAACCAGAGCTCATCGAATGAAGAGGAAGAGAAGAAGACTACTGTTTATTATTCTCATTTGTATGGTTCTAATGATTATAAAACTCTTTGACATCTTCAGTAGTAAACCACAGCCAGTTAAAACGATTGAATATGCAGAAAAAATAGAATCAGTATCAACCGACAAACTAAATAACAAATCCAAAGGGAGCGAATCTTCTCTACAAAATGTTTCGGATGTTGAAGATGCAGCATTTGTTGAAAAGTACTTAAATCAGCAAATGCAAGGGCAGCGACCTGAGGGGATCGACGGTAAAAAAGTAGTCTATTTATCTTTTGCTGATGGTCCATCGGTTACCGTAACGCCTAAAATATTAGATATTCTTAAAAAAGAAAGTGTGAAAGCAACGTTTTTTGTGGTAGGAAAAGCAGTAGAGGAAAATGAAGTGACTAAAAAAACAACAAAAAGATTGGTTAAGGAAGGACATGCGATCGGAAATCATACCTACTCACATGACTACAGTTATTTGTATCCGAATCAGACTGTGAATTCGAGCAGTTTTATGAATGATATTGAAAAAACAAATCAAGTTTTAAAGCAAATATTGGGGCAGAATTTTTCCACAAGAGCGATTCGATTTCCAGGCGGCCACATGACATGGCAGAGAAATGATCCCGATGGTATGGAAGTACTGGACAAAGCACTACAGGATAAGGATTACCATCAGATTGACTGGAATGTGTTACCTAAAGATGCAGAGGGTGCACGTAAGAATGCTGAGCAATTAATTAGTGAATTCATGAGAAATATTGGGACTAGAGAAAAAGCAGTGGTACTCATGCATGACACTTATGGGAAGGAAGAAACAGCCAAAGCCTTGCCTGAAATCATAAGATATTTAAAAAAGCAGGGATATGAATTTAAGACTATCAAGTAACGTACCGATTTCAATCAAAGCAGAAGGGATACGCAATAATATGGATGTTAAAGATCTGGAGGATCTATATTTATCTTGCAAATCAGACCTCTTTGGCTATCTATTGAGGATATTGCATAACAAACAGGATGCTGAAGATTTGTTGCATGAGTGTTTTATTCGGTTTATAAGAGCTTCGCCTGACTTGCCCCAAGATCGTATTCGGTTTTACCTTTTGAGAATTGCCAAAAATTTAGCTATAGATTTAATCAGAAAACGAAAAAAGATGGAGGAATACATTTTACGTAAGGGGCTGCTCCACTATCACTGGGATATCCTTGATTTTGAAATTCAGGAGGAGGTCAATCAAATTCTCTTGATGGCAAGTAATACCGAGCAAAGAACGGTACTTGAATTGCGATTAGTCCAAGGATACTCCATAAAGGAAACGGCTAGAATTTTAAACAAGAGTGAGAATGCAGTGAAGTCTTCGCTTCACAGAGCTTCCCAACGTATTAAATTGAGATATATTTCTTGAACTGATTGGATGAAAAGAGGAGTAGACATAGAGTCTGCTCCTCTTTTCGCTCAATACAGAGATAAAACAATAAGATCGATATTTTCCACCATAATAGATAATAAATATCCCCTTTTTTTGGATTGTTTCTATTTATAATGAAAGCGCACCCATAACAATCAAAGGAGCTGATTTGTTTTGACACGTAACAAACGCTTAAGAAGATTGTCCACCGCCATGTTAACGGTGCCTATGCTCACGATGTTCGCTTCAAGCGCAATGGCAGAGCAGGAATCGAACGGACATAAGCCTCCGGTTTCTACTGGAAGCGGCGTATTTTATGAAATTTATATCAATTCTTTTTATGATTCGAATGGAGACGGACATGGTGATTTGAAAGGAATCACACAAAAGCTTGATTACTTAAACGATGGAAAACCCCATTCGGGTAGGGATTTGCAGGTCAGCGGCCTCTGGCTTATGCCCCTAAATCCATCTCCAAGCTACCATAAATATGATGCAACTGATTACTATCAGGTGGACCCACAGTATGGGAGTCTAAATGATTTCCGCACCTTGATGAAAGCAGCGGACCGAAAGGGCGTTAAGGTGATCATGGACCTTGTTATCAATCATTCAAGCAGCGAGCATCCATGGTTCAAGGAGGCCAGTGCCAACCCGCAAAGCAAATTCCACGACTATTACGTATGGGCGGATGAGAACACAGATTTGGAAGAAAAGGGCTCGTGGGGTCAGCAGGTATGGCATAAGAATCCGAATGGCGAAGGGTATTTCTACAGTACGTTCTGGTCGGGCATGCCGGATCTGAACTTTGACAATCCCGAAGTCCGCAAAGAAATGATCAAAGTCGGCAAGTATTGGCTGCAGCAAGGTGCAGACGGGTTCCGACTTGACGCGGCGATGCATATTTTTAGAGGACAGACGAAAGATGGTGCGGATAAGAACATTGCCTGGTGGAGTGAATTTCGTTCCGAGATGGAGAAGGTAAATCCAAATGTATATCTGGCAGGAGAGGTATGGGACAAACCGGAGACCATAGCTCCTTATTACGGACAGCTCCACTCCTTGTTTAATTTTGACCTGGGCGGAACGATTTTGAAGTCCGTGAAAAACGGCCGAGATCAGGGTATCGCGGCATTCGCCGAGAAAACGCTGCAACTGTACAAATCATATAATAAGGCGGCACTCGATGCTCCGTTCCTGAGCAACCATGACCAGACTCGTGTCATGAGCGAGCTAGGCGGGGATGTGCGAAAAGCCAAGCTGGCCGCTTCCATTCTTTTAACGCTTCCGGGTCAGCCGTTCCTCTATTATGGCGAAGAAATTGGTATGAAGGGAGAGAAGCCTGATGAGTTTCTTCGTGAGCCTATGCGCTGGTACAAGGGAGAGGGCCCTGGTCAAACGACATGGGAGAAACCCAAATACAACAAAGGCGAGGTATCAGTGGAAGCGCAGCTGAGAGACGATGATTCCCTGCTGGAAAGCTATCGCACACTCATCCGTCTGAGGGAAAAACATGAAGCTTTACGCAGCGACAGTCTGCAACCTATACAAGCAGGCTCTGCCAGCGTGACCGCATTTAAACGTACTTCAGGCAAAGAAGCACTGTATGTATATCATAACCTGTCTGGAGAGCCGGTTACCTTGCAGATGAAAGATTCCGATAAGGGTAAATGGAAAGTGGTCTTCTCCACCTCAAAGGATGTGAAGGTGAAGAAAGGAACAGTTAAAATTCCGGCTTACAGTTCTCTGATTACCGAAGAAGACAGAAAGAGCTGAATATACGCAAAATTACCGTTCAGATGAAGCAGGGCATATATCGTTGAATCCAGTTTGGGGTGTTAACAGCACCCCTTTTTTCTATTGAACCGGAAACGTACGTGTTCTAACTATACCGATTTGACGTAAAGCACGCCCCTTAGAGTACACACAGGGAAGGAAAAATGACATTCTCCAGTGTATATTCCAAGGGGCATTATTTAATACCCTCAATCATAGTAAAGATCGGACGATTCCATATGATTATAAAGGGGGTATGCCTTCCGGTATGTTTCGACTCTTGCTCTTGGCAAGCAACTGCTCATCAAACGGCAAATTCTCTTTGATCGCCCACAGATCGTCATAGCTGAGAATACAGCGATCAGCTCTGGACAGATCCTGCCGGCCGGAGCCGGGGTTATGGAAGCCGATACAGTACATTCCTGCACTTTTGGCTGCCTGGACCCCGTTATGTGAATCCTCAATAACGATGCAATGGGCCGGTGCAATGCCTAGCTGCTCGGCGGCGTATAAGAAGATGTCCGGTGCCGGCTTACCCTGCAGTACCTCTTCACCGGTGATTCGAATGTCAAAGTAACGGCCAAGTCCTGTCTTTTCCATAATGAGATCAATCAGCGCCCGCGGAGAGGAAGAGGCCACCGCGACCGGAATCCCTTTCTCTTGCAGCCAGTCCAGCCACCGCTCCAGTCCATCGATCGCCGCAAGGCCCTCGTGTGCAATCATTGTCTGCATCACATTTTTTCGGTGATAGGACAAGGCCTCTTCCACCGTATTGGTGAGCTGATGCCTGTCCAGCACTTGACGCCACATGGATTCGAGTGTCACTCCGACATAGGTGTGATGCTCTTCTTCCGTCATGGGCGCACCGAAATGGGCAAAGGAGCTGCGTTCGACCTCAAAGTAGATCGGTTCGCTGTCTACTAACACCCCGTCCATGTCGAAAATGACCGCTTTGACTGGAACGGACGCGGATAGGTCTCCTGTGCATTCATTATTCGTCGGTGTAACATGATGGATGCTCGTCATGTCCATTCTCCCCCTTGTTAGTAGCTAAATTTAGTTGTCGGAGCCACTAGATTGCAGCACAATCTTGATCGCCTGAGACGAGGGCTGAAGTGTCCGCTCGCTGATATTGCATCCAAGCGTCTTAAAGGCTTCATGGTAGTCATCCAGCGGATACGAGTGGGTAATGATTTTTTTGGCGGGAATGATTTGCTGCTCAATCAGGTAATGCGCCGTGGAGAACGTGCCCAGAGAATCAATCGAACCGATGATTTTAAGGCTACGGTCAACTACCTCTTTCGGATTAAACGAGCTTATCCCATCTCTCAGCCCCACCAGCATCAAATACCCGCCGCTCGCAAGCTGGCTTAGTACCTCAGTGCCGACCACTCCTGTGGTGTCCACAATCATGTCCACCTGATTTTTTAACGGAGCCAGCTTATGAATGGCCGATTCCAGTGTGGCGTGCGCGGACCACCGTTCGGGGGCAATAGAATCCGCTATGGCGAGCCGTTCCTCCGAGATGTCAACAAGGCAACCAGTTACGCCTTTCGAAGCAAGAGCATAGCTGTACAGAATCCCGATCGGACCTGCGCCTATAATAACGGTTGTGAAGTTCGGCAGCAGGTTAATCTGGTTGATTCCGGTCAGCATACAGCTCAGCGGCTCGGTCAGCGTCGCTTCTTCGTAGCTGATATGGTCCTTCAACTTGTACAAAAAACGGTCCTCAGTCACATAATAATCGGTGAACGTACCGTCTGCGCTGACTCCGGTCTCTGTTACGGATTTGTGTGTGCAATGATTTTGTCTTCCTGTCCGGCACATTTCGCATTGGCCGCAGTAGTAAGTTGGATCAATCACCACTCGGTCTCCAGGCTGCAGTGAACTGACGGCTGGTCCTACAGCGATCACATCCCCCGCTGATTCGTGCCCCAAAATCGTAGAAGGCACGGCATGATATTTGCCACTGATGATACCTAGATCCGTACCGCATACGCCAGTCGCCCGAATCCGGACGAGTACATCGTTATCTTTTTTTATCTCCGGGATAGGTCTTTCCTCAAGTGCGACATCCCAAGCTGATTTATATACAAGTGCGAGCATGTATAATTCCTCCTTTTGCTTATTGGGCAGATCTTTAGTGAAGGGTAGCAAGAACGGCGTCAAGCCGTTTAACAATTTCGGCAATCTCATCTTCGGTAGCCGTGAGGGAAGGTCTGACTTTGACCACATTCCCATAACCGTAACGGGAACCTCTCAGAATTAATTGTTGTTCCTCAAATGCGCGATCGATAATCCCGTTGCTTTTCACTGCATCCGGGGCATCGTCCTCGTCTACAATTTCCAGTCCCCACATCAGTCCGACGCCACGAGCCTCACCAATGCAATCATACTTGTCGGCCATCTCCGTCAGTAGGGATCCGAGCAGGCTTCCTTTGGACCGGACGGCTTCCAGAAAACCGGGCTCGGTTACAACCTCCAATGTGGATTTGGCTGCCGTGACCGAGATCAGATTGCTGCCCGAAGTAAAGGAATGTTCGTGCTTCTCCAGGACATCGAGACGAGACTGCATCAATACCGCCGCAACCGGGACTCCAATACCACCCAGACCCTTAGCGAGAGTAATAATATCCGGTTGGATGTCAAACAGTTCACTTGCGAACATGTAACCTGTCCGCCCGATTCCGGTCTGCACTTCGTCTGCAATCAGAATCATCCCATGCTCGTCGCATAGCTGACGGAGGCGCTTGAAATATCCTGCAGGCGGGATGATATTACCTCCGTTGCCCAGAATGGGTTCAATAATCATGCAGGCCACAGACCCTGAGCTTCCATACTCAATGGCGTCCGATATAGCGTCAATACAATGATGACCACACTTGTCTGGTGAAGAATTAAAAGGACAGCGATAACAGTAGGGGGCAGGCACATGCAGAGAATTTGCTGCAACTGAGTTAGGGAAATTCTTGCGACGAAAGGCATTACCGGAAATGCCTGTTGCAAACTGGGTTTGTCCATGATGTGACAGATGCAGACTGATGATATCGGTTGCTCCGGTGTATTTTTGGGCCAGCTTCACAGCACATTCGTTCGCTGTGGAGCCGGTAATATCTCTCATCCATCCGGCGTCTATGCCGTTCGGGGCATACTGGATTAGATGATCTAGGACTTCTTCGACATAAGGCTCTGTAAAAGTAGAAGACATGTGTGCAAGATTGCCGACTTGCTCCTGTACTTTGCTTACGACATGAGGGTGGTTATAACCGAGCGACAAGTTGAAGGTGCCGGATACGCCATCCAAATACTCCTTACCCGAATCGTCAATTAGAGTAATGCCTTTACCATATCTGAAACGTTCTTTGGTCAACGTATGCACGATATTTCCCCTCCATATCAGAATATACATTCTTATTAAGTCATCTTTATAAAGTCTACCACCCTATCAGAGCATAACGAGGCTGAACTCACCTCCCCAAAATAAGAAATCCACCTTCCTTGCCCTCATGGACAAGGGAGCATAATCCGGTGCTTCTGCGATAGGCCTCACCTCCCCTAAGAACTAAAACAATATCATCCTTCCTTGCCCTGATGGGCAAGAGAGTCAACGACTCGGCTGCCCCGATCATTCCACAGATGCGTGAGAATAAGTGCCAGCAGCAAAATCAGAGTAAACCCTCCTAAAATCCAGAGGCTAGCCGCCACTGGCCATTCGCTCATGCTCCAGCCAATTACATATTGAAGCACCGAGCCGCCAATTCCGCCCGACGCAATCAGAATGCTGGTCGTCCGCTCGGTCATTCCTGGAATCAGCACGTTGGCATAGACAAGCGCGATACAGAAGAGTCCAGACATGAATAGACCTGCACCGAAAATTATTAGGTATGTAGCCCATTGGCTGGATATAAACACCATGGCAACCAGGAAACAGAAAGTACCGATTGCACTCCATAGCAGGTAAGGAATATATCCTGCTGACTCTGCAATCCTTCCTGAGAACATACGACCAATGATCATTGCAATCCAAAGCACGCTGACACCCAGCGAGGCTACGGATCCTTGAAGATGTAGCGTCTCTGTCAGAATAGAAGGTAGGAAGTTCATGAGCCCCAGTTCAAGACCCATATAAACAAAGAAGAATATAATGAAGATTCCTAGCAATACACGATGCTGTCCAGAGTAACGGGCTTGTTCAACTGAACGTTCAGTAGTTCGGATGTCTGCTTGGGTAAGGTGAGAGGAGGCGGATGTAGGCATGGTAAGCCACAACAGCGCTAAGACAAAAGTGAGAAGGGAGATGGTGTAAAAGGTTAGATTCCACATTCCAAGCCAGATATACAGGCTAACGATCGCCGGAATAAGCAGTGCACCAAGTGCAAAGTAGACATCCAGCTTAGACATGGCCACGGCTTTTTGCTCCTCCGTGAACTCAATGGTAAACGCTCCGATGGACGATTCAATGATGCCTGAGCCGAAACCAACCCAGATGGCCATTGCGATGACCCAATTCCATGAGGGTAGTACACCCAAGATAATGCACGCTGCCACGATACTACCCAGGGCTATGGATAACATGGACTTGCGACCCAGATGCAGAGCCATGAAGGGGGTGAGCAGAACACCGACAAGAAATCCGAAAAACTGCAGGAACAGCAGTAATCCACCATCGCTGTACCCCCGTCCATAGTGAGATAGTAAAGTCGGCAGTAATGCCCCAAGCACCACACTGGTGACGCCGATTAACAGATAGAAAGCACAACTTAAAGCGAATAGTCTCTTCAAGGCCTGTCCCTCCAGTAGGTCATATTTTTTATATGAGTATTTTTTTTACTAGAATATACCATCACATTGGAAATGTATATATATTTTTATATAGGAAATGTAAAAAATTAATTTGACAATTTTACACGTATATAACTTCAATTATGTTTAATCCAGTTAAGGTGAAACCTTTATCTAAAGAAACTGCAAGCGGCAGGAGGGAATAAGATCAGTCCAAATTGTTCTCGAACGCCAAACGGCTCATAATTAAGTCATAACTTTGAGTTTGCAATAATGTTAGTAAGGATACCTAGTAAAGATGCCTAACAGTTGCTTTACTTCATAGCAACTATGATTGATAGGGTAGAAAAACGAATGTTAAACGCTTACAATTCAAAAGGGAGAGGGGATTTTATTCGCTAGTTGAGAAGGAGAAGCATAAAGAAGGGAAGAAAGGAATGCAGTGCAGCATAATTATCATTAGTCATGTGCACGGCTTTTTGAACTTTACTGCAAAAGGAGTCTACCAAAATGAATTTTTATTTAGAAATCCCGGAGCTTGACCGACATTTTCCTTTCCGGAGTTTTATTAATAAAGGCGACGTGCTTTGCTATCCTCATTGGCATAAAGAAATTGAAATTATTTATGTGACCCAGGGAACCTTGGATCTGGGAATTAACGATATTTCGATACGCATGAAACAAGGTGAAGTTCAGTTTATAAATGGGGGGGATGTTCATTATTTCTTGGCCTCTCCCGACAGCGAACGGGTGGTTATTCAATTTGATCTGAGCTTTTTTCAAGAGGTTTCCACATTAAGTGATCAGAAACGCCCTCTAAGATATATATTTACGGAGATGGAGCAATCAAGCTGGAACTGGCCAGAAGAAACAGCAGCTAAAATGCTTCCTCTGATTCAAAGCATTTATGATGAGAACGTCAACCGACACGAAGGCCATGCTTATATGATCAAAGCCAAGGTGTTTGAGATGTTGACTCTTATTATGCGTGAAGTGCCGAGAAGCATAACCCCAAGGCTTCCTGAACTCTCAGAAAGAACCTTAACACAATCCAAGGACACTCTTTATAAACTGGAACGTATTTTTGAGTATGTGGAATGTCATTATCATGAAACCATCTCGCTGAAGAATGTCGCTGATTATATGGGGTTCAGTCCTTATTATTTCGCCAGGCTGTTTAAGAAGAATACGGGGATGACCTTTGTAGCATTTTTGAATGATTACAGACTAAATAAGGCAAAATGGATCTTGTTGAATGAAAACAATCCGATTACTGAGGTCGCAGAGGCGGCAGGGTTCAGTAGTGTAAAGACGTTTCATCATCTCTTTAAGGAAGCGACAGGAACATCACCATTGAAATACCGCAGGACAATATTCGGGAATAAAACAGCAAGAAATGAGGAGGAAAGCTTTTCATGAGATTTGTATGATAGAGCTATCCGACGAAGTGAAGGGTGAGTTACGAAGACATTAAGATTTATGGATACGTGAGCAACCGATTGATATGCGGTGGGCTTAAATCAGGAGTGGAGGAAGATGAAAATGGACAATCGTATATACAATGTAGTCATCATCGGTTATGGAGGCATGGGAAGCTACCATGTTCAATTGATCGAATCTAATCAGCAACTTGCCGTTGGCGGTGTATATGATATTGTCGATTACCGGATGGAACTGGCTGCGGCTGCCGGCTATAAAACCTACGCGAGCCTGGACGCCGTTCTGGCCGATGAGGCCGTCGATATTGTTTTGATAGCAACACCTAATGATGTTCATAAGGAAATCGCGATCCAGGCGCTACAAGCCGGAAAGCATGTCATTTGCGAAAAACCGGTTACGATAACGAGCGCGGATTTCTTGGATATTGTTGAGGTGGCAAAGAAAGAAAATCGTGTGTTTACGGTACATCAGAACCGTCGATGGGATGAAGACTTCCGAATTATCAAAGATATAATTGGCAATAAGACCGTGGGCGAGCTTTTCCAGCTGGAATCGCGAGTTCAGGGAGCTAATGGCATTCCAGGTGACTGGCGGCAACTAAAGGCGTATGGAGGAGGAATGCTACTGGATTGGGGAGTACATCTGTTGGACCAGCTGCTTCAGATTACGGACAGCAAAATAGAAAGCGTAGCTGCTACCCTAAGCTATATTTTGGGGACTGAAGTGGATGACGGCTTTGCCAGCTTTATTGAGTTCAAGGACGGCCTGACCGCAGTCATTGAAGTGGGTACAACCAATTACGTAAAGCTGCCACGCTGGTATATTAAAGGAACCGAAGGAACCGCAGTGATTCGAGATTGGGATTTGAGTGGAGAGATCGTCACCCGAAATCCAGATGTTGCTCACGTGGAACCCAAGCCGATTCAAGCAGGTCAAGGATTGACGAAAACGATGGCGCCGCCGTCTGAGGAATCTACCCTTAAGTTCCCGATTGAGAAAATACCTGCTGCTGCAGAAAGCTTTTATGAGAATTTTGTCTCCACCATCGAAGGAAAAGCGGAGATTGCGATCAAAAATGAAGAAGTACACCGTGTATTGGTGCTGATTGAGACGATTTTTGAGGCGGCAGCAACCAAAAGCGTGATTCGAAGAACTATTTAGATTTGCTCTATTTTTCGATCCATCATAAGAGAGATATATAGGAACCTGGAGAGAACCAAACAGATTTATTCAATGAAATTTTGGGATGCATTTAAGTAATCAGTAAACCTTTGAAATGGTGAGCAAAATAATTTTGCCCACCATAAAACTCAAGCGGGTACCGCTCCACAACCGAATTCTATGGCTTGATCATTTTTAAGTTGCTGAGATTTCGAATAGGTTTAATTTACACGTAAAGAGAAGAAGATGTTTTTACATAAAAATTAAATCCGCTATTTCCTCCTTATAAATCAACACATTTCACTCTAAATCTTCCATGTAAACATAAAATAATCCATGAAAGACCTAGAATAATCAGTATTAAGATAATGACATTCCTAGGAGTGTCGGTGATTTGGGGTTTTAAAAACACACTCATAAACATATGGGTGTGTTTTTTGGTGTTGAGAATGAGTCGTTCATGCATTAACAGAATTTTATCATGATTAAGTAATTCGCCAAATCACTCATCATTGATTGAAAGTAGCCCAGGTAACAAGATGATGTAACATTTTCCACAGCTTATTACGTTAATGTAGACACCTTAACGTACTTAAGAGTATTCTTATGTGTACTTAAGAGGGATCCCATCGCAACCAAAACCAATGAATATGTAAGTATATAAAGGAGGCCCATATATATGAAGTCTCATACCTCTGACCGTATTAAAATCCCGCCAGGATTGTGGACAGGATTATGTCAGTTAGGGTTTGGCGCCCACGACGTAGCACGTAAAGCACGACTGCCGATCACCATTATTACTGAACCAGTAGTCACCACCGCCCAATATTTCGCGATCTGGCAGGCATATTCTGATCTCATTGGTGACACAGCCCAAGGAATCATCAAGCTTGTGACCGTCTTTGATACAGCGAAGTACCCACCGACTGTCTTAGCGACTTACCACGCTCGGGACTACCGCGACGCTCTAAACCGAATGGCTCGGTACAAACAACTGTGTCCCCCGGAAAACCTACATATCACGGAGGAGGGCGAGCACTGTACAATTGATCTGGAGTGGCTATCTCCCGAGCAGTCTGGTCCGCCGATGCTGGTTGGTAGCACGCTGGCTTGTCTTCTGGAGATTGGGCGCCGGGGCACAGGTCAACCTTTGAAAGCGCAGCTTGTTGAATTTTCGCACTACATGGGCGATATGCAAGCCCTTGAAGCTTATTTCGGCTGTCGTATCCGGATTGGTGCAAAATGTAACCGATTGACGCTACATCGAAGAGACCTGGACCGCCCCTTTGTCTCGTACAACGAAGAGTTGCTGGAAATCTTGACTCCTGTTCTGGACCGATCGTTGGATGAACAGCAGCGCAGCCGTTCAATTACCGAGATGGTCAAATGGATCATGAAACGCAGCCTTACAAGAGGGCGCCCCGACATTCAGGCTGTGGCGAAGGAGCTCAGTATGAGCGATCGTACCTTGCAGCGCCGGCTTACTGACGAAAATACGAGCTTCAAGATTCTATTGACAAAAGCTAGACATGAGCAGGCACGAGAGTACTTGGCAGACCCCTCGCTCGATATTAAAGAGGTAGCATTCTTGATTGGATACGAAGATCAAAACTCGTTTTACCGCGCCTTCCGCCTATGGGAGGGGGATACACCTTCAAATTGGCGAACTGAACATTTAGGTACAAACTCGATATCAGGAGCACACTAGGACTGCCTAATGAGTTTTGTCATTTGGCGTGTTAAACAAGAACTTTGGCGCAATATGCTAGTTACTGGACAATCCAGACAAGATAATATAATCACTATCCGGAGCACGAGACTGTTTAAAAAAGGAGAAGTGTATTATGGATATGGGATTAAAATATAAAACAGCTTTAGTTACAGGATCAACGAAAGGCATAGGTAAAGCAATTGCCATTGAACTAGCCAAAGAAGGTGTTAATGTACTAATTAATGGACGAAATTATGAAGAGGTAGAACGAACTGTAAATGAAATTAAGTCAGATTTCCCAGCTACCTCCCCTCAAAATGCTACAGCCGATATTGTGGATATTGGACAAAGAGAAGCCTTATTTGAAAAATACCCCGAAATTGATATTTTAGTTAACAATATGGGTATTTATGAAATTATGCAATATGTGGACGTAGACGATGAAGTATGGGAAAAATACTTCCGCACTAACGTTCTTGCTGCAAATGGACTATCAAAATTTTATTTACCTAAAATGTTGAAAAATGATTATGGTCGCCTTATTTTTATTGCGAGTGAAGAAGCAATTATGCCTTCAGGACAAATGCCTCAGTATGGTATGACAAAATCTATGTTGTTGTCATTGTCAAAAAGCTTATCTAAATTAACAATAGGAACAGAAGTTACAGTCAATACGATCATGCCGGGACCAACGCTCTCTGAGAATGTGCACCAAATAATTGAGAGTATGTATCCTCATGAAGATATGACTTTTTCAGAAAAAGAGAAAGATTTTATGGTTACAAACCTGCCTCAATCTGAAATACAGCGATTTATCAAGCCTATTGAAATAGGAAGACTAGCTACATTTGTATGTAGCCCTTATGCATCTGCATTTAAAGGTTCTCCAATCCGTATGGATGGAGGAATGGTACCGACTATTTTTTAGCGTTTGTGGAGAAACTTGCTGAAATTACGCTGACATTGCGGAACATTATGATAAGATGAAGTCAAATTTCACTCGAGGGTAGGATGAGGATCATGAACCAATTTGCTATGTATGGAAAGTTGATGGCACTTCCAGGGCAAAGGGATGCTCTTGCAGGCATCTTGCTAGAAGCGGCCGATCTGTTGAAGTCGAATACTGACTGCTATTTGTATATAGTCAATGTGTCAGACGACGACCCGAATGCGGTGTATGTGACCGAAGTGTGGAAAGATGCAGATGCTCATGCAGCCAGTCTTAAGAACGAAGAGGTACTGGCGTCGATACAACGCGGCCGACCGTTGATTGTCGGAGCGGAGCCTATTAAACTGCGTGCCCTAGGCGGAAAAGGCCTGTAGGGTTATCACTCAAATAACGAGTATTCTAATCACATTAATGAAAATTATTGTTGCATATTACGCTGAAGGAGTTCAAGCAGCTAAGTTATGTTTTTAGATATTTAAAGGTCGGAGGCTACATTCGATGTGCAATCCCAGATGGTTACTTTCCGGATGAATGGTATCAAAATATAGTCAAAATCGGAGGACCTGGGAAAACGCTTTTGTAACAAGTGAAAGGTCAGCAGATAAAATTGGCCTTGGTATAATAAGGGTAATTCACTAAGGAGAGATTTTATTGTCTAGAGCTGTTCTTTACTAATCCAATTCCATAAAAAGGGATTTTCATGTACTTACTATTTCTCTGCCCAATTTTTGTATTACGGGTGGGATTTGAAAGCTTCGGAATTAGTTAAGAACAACGGATATTACCAGGTCCTTAGGGATACCTGTTATAATGAGTCCAATCCGTGTTGTTTCAGCGCGGATTTTTTTGTGGCCCAAATAGCAGTTGATATGAGGGTAGGAATGACGTATGTTCATTCCTGCCCTTTTCTAATTTTTAGCAAAGGGGGATAGAAGGGAATTACTCACTCCATCAGTTCTAAGAATTTGTTATTGAAGTTAGGATTTCAAATTTGTCACAAGGATGAAGAATTGCTTTATTGGAAATATCAAATGAAGAAAGTAGGAGGGGTTTAGCAGAAAGGAATGCGAATACTGGAGGGTGAAGTTCGCTAAAGTAACTGAGAACGATAGTTCAACGCTATTTTCTCATTAATATCATCATTTTCTTTTGAAATGCCGATATGAAATTGAGTCTAGAGAACTATTTTATACATAAATTTTACCTAAAGGAAGTGGAAAGAGATGTTGAAAAAGAAATGGCTTATCGCCCCGTTGGTTGCGACGACACTGTTTTTCGGTCAATCTGCCTTCGCGGCAAACACGTTTTCTGATGTGGAAGGAACAAAATATGAATGGGCTGCCGAATCAATTCGTTTCATGGTCGATAAGGGCATTGTCAAGGGCTATGAAGATGGGACCTTCAAGCCAAGCAAAACCATAACGAAAGCGGAATTTGTACATATGTTTCACAAGCTTTTTCCAGAAATTGATCGTTCTTCCGGCGAATCTTCCGATTTTGTGGATGCGCATAAACACTGGGCGAATAAAGATTTTGCAGCAATATTCAACGGGGACTATGTTTGGCCGTATGCTGAAAGTGTTGGGGGAAAATATCCAAACTATCAATTCTATGTCAAGCCTGACAAACCACTGACCCGCTGGGATGTGATGATGATTGCCTCTCTTCGGACGAATTATACCAATCAGACGCTTCATCCTGAGATTGAGGAAGTGATCTCCGCAGCTGCGCAGTACAAGGATATGAAAGTTCGTCAAGCCAATTACAATGATAATTTCTCGGCATACTATCCGGTGCTGTACATCGACAAGACTGGAGAAGAGTACTCCTATGATGGAGATTCCCAGGATCAAAAGGCAGAAGCATTCTACACCCTAACCAAGATGGGGGTCCTTACCGCTAATGAAGGATACCTTCACCCAAAAGCGCTAGTCACACGGGCTGAAGCTGTTACCATTTTACAGCGTTTGTACGAGGCCACAACGAAGTGATTTTTAGGATCAATGATGATCAGATAAAAGCAAAAAAAGATTCAACAAATGCCTTCATTTACACCTCTACACCTCAAAGGGTAGTGCTGTTAGGTTTTGATAAGCCGAATTCAGAAAATAAACAAATCTAAAAGTATGTTGATGAATATGTGGGAAAATTGAGATTTCAAACCGCTGATCTGAACTGAATATCTACCTGCAAGAGGCTTGTCATTTTCGGACAGATGTTCAGTTTGACGCTGTGTTCTCCAATGCACCTTGCACTGGATCAAGGATGCTCTTGGATGTCACATCTGCTGACAAAGAGTCCATCTACCCGCCATTGAGGCGAAGATTAAGCCAAATCTTAACCAAGGAGGTCAGTGGATGATCGACACTATCCGCTTGCTCATTGTAGTCATTAAGGAAACTACATAAGGAGATAAACGGCTTTGCAGTTTTCTACTTATTTAGCTACGTATCTATGACGATGCCTAAACGTCGATTACTGGAAGGACAATAACTATGTATATGAAGTCGCCAAATTGGCGGCTTTTTTATTTTAACGACAGATGCCAGTTATTAGCTTTCACGAAAAAAGCATCCGCAGTTTCGCGCGGAATGACTGCAACGCATTACAAGTTGGTTGCCAAGCAAGAAATATAATCACAATCTATTACTTGCGTTTATAAAATATATGTATTATATATCACTGTACTTTAATTCATTTTAATGTTTATATTAAATTAATAGCCTTAATCTATATTTTACTACACTCATCTATGATGCTGAAGTTTCTAAGTATCAAGTCTGAACTTCCAGCACACTCCAGTTTTTTTTTACACTTCCCAGACTACAAACACACTTTTATTTCTAACTACATCTTGAAACTCAAAAACGATTCACTTTTACAGTCAATTACTGTTTTGCTGTATCTATCTTAAATACATAGGAATGTGAACATCTGAATCCCAAAAAACATTTTTGTTTTACCGCCTTTTATGGTGAGGAAAGGGGTTAGACATGAGTAGCATGACTTTGCTTTTTTCGGGACAAGGGTCTCAGTATGTCGGGATGGGAGCGGCATGGCAAGGAGGTTTTTCAGAGGCAGATCTCATCTTTGAAGAAGCTGCTGATATTTTGGGATATGATTTGAAAACTTTATGTATGGAAGGACCCATCTCCCAATTATCAAGAACATCTTACACCCAGCCTGCACTACTCACGATCAGTGTAATCGCATTCAAACGTTACATGCACGATGTTGGGATTATTCCCGAATTTGCGGCAGGGCATAGTTTGGGTGAGTATTCTGCATTGGTAAGCAGCGGAGTCTTGTCGTTTGGCGATGCTTTGCGGGTGGTACAAGAACGGGGGCGCTTTATGGAAGAAGCCTCAGAGGCCGGAGTGGGTTGCATGATTGCTGTTCGGGGAGCTAATTTAAAGCTGCTAGAAGAGCTGTGCGATCACTATGCAGTAACCAGTCAGCCTATTACCATCGCTTGTTATAACTCTACTTATCAATACGTCGTTTCTGGTCATCATGACTCTGTTGCTACGGTGGAAGGGCAATTAGAGCAACGTGGGTTCCAAATTACCCGTTTGCAGGTAAGCGGCCCTTTTCACAGCTCGCTTATGCAGCATGCTGCTGATCGATTAGCATTGGAACTGCAAAAATATACGTTTCATGAACCGCTGTGGCCTGTCATTTCTAATGTTACAGCAATGCCATATACGGATGCCAACAGCATTCGTCAAGGTTTGCATTTGCAAATGATCCATCCAGTGCGTTGGATACAAACGATGCAGTATATGGAGAAACATGGGGTGAAGCAGGGAATTGAATTAGGACCGCGAACGGTGCTGAAAAACTTGGCGAAGGAAACCAACATCGCTTTTGAAGTTCTTTCCTTGGACAGAGACTTGGATCGGATTGAACTGGAACGTCGTTTTTCGCTCCGTGATTGGTTGGTCAAACCACTGGCGGTGGCGGTGTCTACACCCAATGCTAATTGGAATGAGGATGAGTATCATAATGGGGTTATTTTACCTATTCGCAGGTTGGAGGAGTTACTCAAAAGCATAGAATCGGGCAGATCTTCTTCTGCTTATAAACTAAGACGCGAAGCGCTGGAGTGTATTCGCCTGATATTGCAAACCAAACAAGTATCTGCAGGAGAGCAGGAGCAAGTTTTAGACCTTTTAAGGAGGGATCAGAATGGAGCAGTTTCAAACATTAATTGAAATCATTCAGGACCGAGCCAGTAGAGCTGAAAACGGGATTATTTTCATTTCGGGTGATACACAGGAGGAATATGTAAGCTACAGTCAACTTCTGGAGCAAGCACTGCAGGTGCTTTATCAATTGCAGGAAAAAGGAGTACAGCCTGGAGATAAGCTGATTATGCAAATTGAAGAAAATCACACCTTTGTGAATGTGTTTTGGGGCTGTCTGCTCGGAGGAATCGTCCCCGTACCTGTAAGTATCGGGAATAATGATGAACATAAAATGAAGCTGTTTAAAATCTGGAGTACCCTTACTTCCCCTTACATGATTGCGGATCATAAGGTATTAGAGCAGCTAGAAAAGTATTCTCACCAGCATGAGATGCTGGATTTCTTTGATTCTGTAAAAAAAGCGACCTTTTCTAGCCATGATTTTGATTATTCCGATCAGAACAAAGGGATCATTCATGATTCCAGACCGGAAGATTTGGCGTTTATTCAATTTTCCTCTGGTTCGACAGGTGATCCCAAGGGAGTCATGCTAACGCATGAGAATCTCGTATACAATATTCGGGATATCGCCAGTCAAACGGGAATGACTTCAAGTGACGCGTATCTAGGCTGGATGCCGCTCACACATGATTTGGGATTGATCGCTTTCCATTTAACCTGTGTCATTGCTCATGCTAAGCAGCTTATTATGCCGACAGCACTTTTTATAAGACGTCCGTCTTTATGGCTAAAAAAGGTGTCGGAACATAAGGTGACTCAAATCTGCTCTCCTAACTTTGGCTTTAAATTTTTCCTGGATCAATATAAATCTAAAACGGCGGATAACTGGGATTTGTCAAGTGTTCGCATGATTTTAAATGGGGCTGAGCCCATATCGGTGGAGCTTTGCCATGTGTTTATGGAAGCCATGAGTGCACATGGATTAAAAAAAAATATCATGTATCCTGTATACGGCTTGGCAGAGGCAAGCGTAGGTGTTTCTACTCCACCTTTGGATAAAGATAATTTTGTTACTATTCATTTAAATCGGCAGCAACTGCATGTAGGTGAACCTATAGAAGAAGTAGATTCAACTGATAAACGTTGTCTTACATTTGCGGATTTGGGCTACCCCATGGCCAGCACCTCTGTTCGTATTTGTGATGAGCAAAATCAGGTGCTAAAGGATGATGTAATCGGATACACCCAAATTAGCGGCAAAAATGTGACTGCCGGGTACTATAACAATCCCGAGGCTACCGCAAAGGTCAAGACAGAAGATGGCTGGCTCATTACCGGAGATTTGGGTTTTATGAGAAACGGACGATTGGTGATTACAGGCAGAGCCAAGGATATTATTTTCGTGAACGGCCAGAACATTTATCCGCATGATATCGAAAGGATTGCGGAGGAACTGGACGGGGTGGATCTAGGGAAAGTAGCCGTCTGCGGTGTACATGATGCACAAACTAGACAGGATCGTATTGTTGTTTTTGTGATGCACACGAAAAAAATAGAGTTATTTTTGCCACTAGTCCAAAGGCTGAAAAGCCATTTGAATTATCGGGGAGGATGGCATATTCAAGATGTAGTTCCAATCCGCCGTATTCCCAAAACTACTAGTGGAAAGGTTCAGCGCTACAAGCTGGCTCAGAGCTACGAGCAGGGAGAATTTGATGTAGTTTTGGCATCCCTGACCGAGGCCGCTCGAAATATACAGGAAGGGAACTATGCCCCTGTGCCTCAGGGTGAAATCGAGCAAAAACTGATTGGGATCTGCCAAGCTATTTTAAATGTACAATCAATTGGGAAGGAAGACAGCTACTTTGATATCGGCGTAACTTCCTTACAACTCGTTCAGATCGTGGACCAATTAGAGGAACAACTCGGGATTCATATTGAGGTAACGGACTTCTTCTCTTATCCGACTATCGCCAAGCTAGCTGGATATATATCCAGTCAGAATTTAGGTCATAAGGTGATTATAGCACCGCAACTGGAATCCAAAGAGGAGTCGGAGGACCGGGATATCGCCATCATCGGTATGTCAGGTAAGTTTCCTCAAGCGGAAACATTGGAGCAGTTTTGGACGAATGTGGCATCAAGCGTTGACAATATCGGCCCGTACAGCGACGAAAGAAGAAAAGATGCCGAAGATTTCATTTCCCGTCTGAATACGGAAGGAAGGAATATGCAAATCGCAGAAGGCGGCTATCTGGATGAAGTAGACAAGTTTGATTACTCCTTCTTTAAGTTGACTCCACGGGAAGCCTCACTCATGGATCCGAATCAACGTTTATTTCTACAGACAGCCTGGAGTACGATTGAGGATGCGGGGTATGGAGGGAAGCAGCTGGCTGGCAAAAAGGTCGGTGTGTATGTCGGTTTTTCCAAAACCAGCTTTGAATACGAGCGTTTGTTGTCCGAGGTGGAACCAGGCGCGATTCCAAACTTTGCCATTGGTAATTTATCGTCCATTATTTCCAGCCGGATTGCGTATTTGCTTGATTTAAAAGGCCCAGCACTGACCATTGATACGGCATGCTCCTCGTCACTCGTGGCGGTGCACCTGGCATGTAAGTCGATTTTAAATGGAGACTGTGAGATGGCTTTGGCCGGTGGAGTGAAGACTATTTTGCTGCCGTTGAAAGCTGGTATTGGCATGGAATCCTCCGATGACCGGGCACGAGCATTCGACGATCAGTCGGACGGCACAGGCTGGGGAGAAGGCGTTGGAGCCGTTCTCTTAAAGCCGCTTCGTCAAGCGGAAAAAGACGGAGATCACATTCTGGGTGTGATCAAAGGAAGCGCGATTAATCAGGACGGCAGTACGATTGGAATTTCTGCGCCCAATGCGCTGGCTCAATCAGAAGTCATTTCGCAGGCGTGGCGTGATGCACGGATTGATCCCGAGACAGTGAGTTATATTGAAGCTCACGGTACTGGCACCAAGCTGGGTGACCCCGTTGAGATTAAGGGCATTACCCAGGCTTTCCGCAGATTTACACAGCGCAAGCAGTTTGTGGCGATAAGCACGGTCAAAACGAATATTGGGCATTTATACGAAGCTGCTGGGATTGCGGGATTGATCAAATGTGTGCTGTCGATGAAGCATCAGCAGATTGCACCGCTCGTTCATTTTCGCACACCCAACCGGAACATCCATTTCGAAGAATCTCCGGTGTATGCCAACACTAGACTAAGGGAATGGAAGACAGACGGATTTCCGAGAAGATGCGGGGTGAGTTCCTTTGGCTTCAGCGGGACAAACTGCCACGTGGTGCTGGAAGAATATATAGCGAAAAAGGGTGCGGATCAAGAAGCCACCGACCGAAAAAATGAATCATCGCCATTGCTGCTGACACTGTCCGCGCGAAGTGAAGGAGCTTTAAGCGAGTTGATTGCACGGTACGTGGATCGCTTTGAACATGAGGAAGAATTGCAGATGGAGGATGTCTGCTATACGGCTAACACGGGCAGAAGCCACTTAACATACCGAGTGGCTGTGATAGCCGAAGGAGCGGAGGCTCTGAAAGCGAAATTACTTCAGCTTCATGAGCAGGGCAAGGCCATTGAAGGTGTATACATTGGAAAAGTAGATAGCAGTGGTGGTACAAAAACAGCCGTCGGAAGCTCAGACACTTTGCAAGCACTGGAACAAGTAGCAGTGAAGTACGTACAGGGGGCACAGATAGACTGGGACACGCTATACGCAGGTCACTCGTACAAAAGGGTTTCTTTGCCTACGTATCCGTTTGAAAAGAAAAGGTGCTGGATTCATGTGCCAGAACAGATTCGAGCGGAGCAGACTGCATCCGTTTATAAAAATACAATAGTAAGGGAGTCTGAAATTATGGAGAATGAGTATTCGACGTCAGCGTCGTTTACTGAACAGCATAAATCTTCCATTCAACAAAAGTTAGCGAAAATGATCGGTAATGTATCACAACTTAGTCTTGAGGAACTGGAACCGCAAACACATTTTCTAGAACTAGGGCTGGACTCCATTAATTTGTCCCAGGTCCGCCACAGTATCAAGGATACATTCGACCTGGATATCCCAATGAATGAATTTTTTGAATCGCTGACCACGCTCGAACTGTTGACTAGCTACGTTGCAGATCAGGTGAGTATTTCCTATTCAGACGAGACAGCAGCAGTTGGTGCTGTGGAAAGACAACCGAAAATACCCCTTAATCGGGTAGATGCTACTACAGTATCAACTTGGACAGGGCAGGAATCCAGCGCAATTGGTACATCGTCTCATGGAATAGTTACGTCCGGGCAAGAGCCATCTCAAAGCACAACGGTTATAGAGACTTCTGCGAGTGTCGAGAAGATTTTGCAGCAGCAGCTGCATGTGATGTCACAGCAGCTTGATGTGCTCCGAACTCAACCGGGAAGGGCTTTACCGTCAGAAAATATAGAAAGCGCAGAGAGCATTGAAACCAAACAGGAAGTCGCAACTGCATTAGCTACTGTTCCACCGGTACTAGCTGTTCCGAAGAAGGCAGTCCATGAAGCAAAACCGTTTACGCCATATAAAAAGCTGGAGGTCAAAGCCCATGAATTGCTTTCACACCGACAAGAACAACATCTGCAAGAGCTGATTGAGCGCTATACTGCTCGGACGCTAAGCACCAAGCAATACACTCAGCAGTATCGGTCTGTCTACGCGAATAACCGTAATGTAGCTGGCTTCCGGCCTATTTTAAAGGAAATGGTCTATCAAATTGTATCTCAACGTGCAGACGGGTCCAAAATTTGGGATTTGGATGGGAATGAATATGTAGATTTGACCATGGGTTTTGGTGTTAATCTGTTTGGACACAATCCAGCCTTTATTCGTGAAAAAATTGAGGCAGAGCTAAAGAACGGCATGTGTGTCGGACCCATGTCCAACATGGCAGGACAAGTCGCCGAAAAGATTTGCAAGCTGACCGGTGTAGAACGGATCGCCTTGTACAATTCCGGCACCGAGGCGGTTATGGTTGCCCTCCGTTTGGCGCGTGCTGCCACCGGGCGAGCTAAAGTAGCCATTTTTGCCGGCTCCTATCACGGTACATTCGATGGGGTGCTTGCGTTGGGTAGCGCTGGCAACAATAAGGAGCATTCCACACCTCTTGCTCCTGGCATTTTGCAGCACATGGTTGATGATATCGTTGTACTTAACTATGGAACGGACGAATCGCTGGATTATATACGTACCCATGGGCAGGAGCTGGCTGCTGTGCTAGTGGAGCCGGTGCAAAGTCGTCGTCCTGATTTTCAGCCGAAGGCCTTTTTACAGGAGGTTCGCCAGATCACGGAGCAATCTGGTACAGCTTTTATTTTTGATGAAGTGATTACAGGCTTCCGAATTCAACCGGGAGGCGCTCAAGCGTGGTTTGGGGTACAAGCTGACCTTGTGACTTACGGTAAAGTTATTGGCGGAGGGATGCCAATCGGTATCGTAGCAGGGAAAGCCGCCTTTATGGATGGGATTGACGGAGGCTCCTGGAGCTTCGGAGACGATTCCTATCCTCAGAATGAGCATCGCCGAACCTTTGTAGCCGGTACGTTCTGTCATCATCCGCTGGCGATGGCGGCATCTTTGGCGGTGTTGGATTATTTGGAAAACCACGGGGAGCAGCTGCAAAATCGGTTGAACAGCCATACTTCGGCGTTGGCAGCAGAGTTAAATAGTTACTTTACCGATGAGCAGATACCCATAAAAATTGTTCACTTTGGCTCACTATTTCGCTTCGTACTCAAGGGTGATCTGGAGCTTTTCTTCTATCACATGCTGGAAAAGGGTATTTACATCTGGGAAGGACGGAACTGTTTCTTGTCGACCGCTCATACGGAGGAAGATATTGCGCGGATCATACAAGCTGTCAAGGACAGTGTAGATGAGCTGCGTAAAGGGGGCTTCTTGCCTGATCTGACCCCGATCGGGAAAGGCCCAGGTCCAGGTAAGCGAAGTGTGTCTATAGCCGACCCTTCAGAAGTATCGACAGTGGACGTGGATGAAACGGTCATCCCACTAACCCCAGATCAAAGGCAGTTCTGGTTCGCTTAATGTCAAGAAACGAAGTGACTTCTTGACATGCGAACGTATATTAATGTGAGACGTTAAGTGAATTGGCCAATCCCGTATTGATTTTGCCGAAAAATTGAATAAAGTGCACTTCGACGTCTTTACGCTTCAAATTTGATGAAATGTCAGGTTCTATTCTTAGGACTTGGCATTTTTAGTAGTGAGGGCATCAGTTATGTAAAAGCCAATCGGAGAAAATCACAATTGGACTGTGAGGCAGCGCTGAATCGACAGGAGCCAACAAAGGTCATATTTTGCAGGTGGTTGTAATCGCTCGTAAAGGGCAGAGCAACCATATTAAAGCTTTTGAGTCTTTAATTTGAGCTTTGAATGTCGTGAATTTTAAAGTTTATGAGGATGCATGCCAGCGAGTAAAAGAAAAAAATGAGTTTTTAAGAATCAAAACTGGAAAAAAACTATATCCTGCATAATAAGTTAGATAAGCGCATTTAGCCATTGATGGTTTAATAAAACAAATTAGATCCTCGCTTTAACAGATGGATAATTATATTTTATTAGTATGAAGATAGTTTTCTTATACAGTGGACCGTTCATATTTACCTTCTTATGAGAACTTTATCTTGTACCCATAGCTAGGTCATATCGTGTTTTTTAGGCTAGCCCATAGTTGGAAAGGATAAAATTAATTCCTTGAATACCCCATAGTAAAGGAGTCTGAAAAGATGGTGAATGAGTATTTCTCGACGGAATCTGCTTCCAATCCGCAAAAATCTACGATTACTAATAAACTGTCAAAAATAATCGAAAGTGTATCCCAACTCAGTCCAGACGAATTAGAGCCGCAAAAACATTTTTTAGAACTGGGTTTAGACTCTATTCTTCTGTCTCAGGTTAGACACAGCATTAAAAGTACGTTTGGCTTGGAAATCCCGATGAACGAATTTTTTGAATCACTGACTACGCTAGAGTTGCTGACAAACTATATTGCTGATAGGGTAGCCTCGACCTCTGAAGAATTGACCCGGAATTCGGAGGAGCTTCAGTTGACTGCGTCGTCCAGTGTCACCTCTTCGGTGCCTTCCGTCTTGCCGGGCTGGAGTCAAAAATCCACTACCCCTATAGAAGATCCCGCATCCCATGAAAGCAAGCTATCAAATGAGGATATATTTGCGGGGAGAGAACGAATTTTAGAAATGCAACTTCAACTCATGTCGCAGCAGATGGAAATACTACGTCAGTCTCGTCTTGCACCAGTGGCAATGTCTGAATCGCATTCACTACAAACTGCTGTCGAGCCTCAGACATCCGCGATGCAGGAGGTAGCTGCCACAGTTACTTCTATTTCCTCCGTCCAGGCTTCCGTCTCAGCTGTTTTGCCAGACGGAAAAGAATCGAAAGCATTTGTTCCCTATCAAAAAATAAATGTGCAAGCCCATAATTCACTTTCACTTAGGCAGGAAAAGCATCTGCAAAAGCTGATTGAACATTACACGATGCGCACACGAAAGACTAAAGAGTATACTCAGCAATACAGGTCTGTATACGCCAATAACCGGAATGTGGCCGGATTTAGGCTTGCTCTCAAGGAAATGGTGTATCAGATTATATCTCAGCGTGCAGAGGGTTCTAAAATTTGGGATTTGGACGGTAATGAATATATTGATTTGACGATGGGGTTTGGGGTCAATTTGTTTGGTCACAACCCATCCTTTATTCGTGAATCGATAGAAAAGGAAATACATAACGGAATGTGCCTTGGACCGATGTCCAATATGGCCGGGCAGATTGCCGAAAAGATTTGCAAGATGACAGGCATGGAACGAATTGCGCTATATAACTCGGGGACAGAGGCGATCATGGTCGCTCTTCGGTTAGCTCGGGCTGCCACCGCACGGGATAAGGTGGTGATTTTTTCTGGTTCCTATCACGGTACTTTTGATGGAATATTGGCATTGGGGGGGACAACGGATGACAGGGAACAACATTCCACTCCCCTGGCACCTGGTGTACTACAGCACATGGTGGACGATGTCGTTGTGCTCAGTTATGGAACGGACGAGTCACTCCAATATATCCGCTCCCATGCCTATGAACTGGCTGCTGTTCTCATAGAGCCAGTGCAGAGTCGTCGCCCTGATTTCCAGCCCGCAGCTTTTCTGAAGGAAGTACGTCAGATTACGGAGCAATCCGGGACCGCGTTCATTTTTGATGAGGTAATTACAGGCTTCCGTATTCAGCCGGGGGGCGCGCAGGCGTGGTACGGGATTGAAGCCGACCTTGTAACTTACGGTAAAATCATTGGGGGCGGGCTTCCCATCGGTATCGTGGCAGGGAAAGCATCGTTCATGGATGGAATTGATGGAGGAGTGTGGAGCTTCGGAGATGACTCTTATCCACCGCATGAGCAACAGCGGACGTTTGTAGCGGGAACTTTTTGCCATCACCCCCTGGCTATGGCAGCTTCCCTGGCCGTACTAGAGCAGTTGGAGAAGGACAGGGGGCAATTGCATAACGAGCTGAATAGTCGTACGAAGGCGTTCGCAGCAGAACTGAATCACTATTTTACGGAGGAACAGATACCTATAAAGGTCGTTTACTTCGGTTCCTTGTTCCGTTTCATCCTTAAAGGTGACTTGGAACTATTCTTCTATCACATGCTGGATAAAGGAATTTATATATGGGAAGGCCGGAACTGTTTTTTGTCAACGGCTCATACTTCGAAAGACATAGAGCGGATTGTACAGGCAATTAAAGAGAGTGTTAATGAGCTGCGCAAAGGAGGATTTCTGCCGGATCTGTACCCTCATGAAAACCATCTAAACAAGCCTTTTATTCCTGAAACTGCAACTGCAGACCTTAAGGAATCGACGATTATGCTGACTCCGGATCAGAAGCAGTTATGGTTCGCCTCGGTCTCGGATTCAAAGGAATCGCAGTCGCTTCATGAGACTGTTTTACTGCGCTACCGGGGTCCGCTACATCTTAAGGAATTTAATGAAGCTGTCCATCGCATTGTTAAACGTCACGAAGCCTTACGCACCTTCATGGGAGAGGATGGAGAAACGCAGATCATCGCCCCGGCAATGACCCTCAGCATTCCGCTGCATGATATCAGCAGTCTTTCTGTAGAGGAGCAGAAACACGATATCCGTGCTTGGATGGAGAAGGATAGGGAGACCGTATTCCCAATAAGTGCGGGCGAACCTTTATTCCGCATCCGGCTTTTAAAAACGTCGAATGAGAAGCACATCGCTGCATTTACATTTCATCATCTCATTGCAGATGGCTGGTCCATCGGAGTGTTTTTCCATGAGTTGGAACAATTTTATTCCGCTTGTGTACAGGGGGAACACTGCACGCTTCCCGACCCTGTTCCGTTTCGAGATTTCGCAGCATGGCAGCAAAACCAGTTAGAGGTAGGTGGAGCGGCTGCCCTTGCTTTTTGGTCAGATGTACTTGCGAAGCCATTGCCCGCCCTTGACTTGCCGTCTCTCCAACGCAACATCAGCTCTCCTTCTTCGCGCGGAGCACGGCACACCATTGTGGTGGATGCACCTCTGGTGAAGCAACTGAAATCAGTCAGTATTCGGCTTGGCAACAGCATGTTTGTGACTTTATTATCTGTTTTCCAGCTTTTTTTACACAGAGTGACAGGCCAGAATCAAATCATGGTAGGTATTCCAACCGCAGGGCAATCTCATATGGGTGTGTCCCCGCTAATTGGCAACTGCGTTAACTTGCTCCCAGTGATTTGTGAGGTAGACTCTGGAGCAACGTTCACGGAATTCACACAGACGGTCAAGCGAGTAATGCATACGCTGGATGCTTATCAGAAATACAGCTTTGCCGGACTTGCCCAGATAGGATTAAGGCATTTGCCCGTCCTTAAGGTGTTGTTCAATATGGATAGGCCCATTCCAGAGTTTCACTATTACGGACTGGAAACAGAATTGTTGGAGCATGAAATATTGTCCACTCAATATGAGTTGTTTCTGAATGTTACGGAGTCTGGTCAGCAGTTACGGCTTGATTTTGACTATGCAGCGAGTCTTTTTCAACAAGACACTATGGAAATATGGGCGCAATACTTTTTACATCTGCTGAGCTCAATTGTGCAAGAAGACGGAATGCGTGTATCTGCGCTGTCTTTGCTTCGAAGTACGGAAAGGGAGCGGCTTCTGGAAGTGTGGGCGACATATGCGGATGCTAAAGGGAATTATCCTTGTGTCCTGGACAAATATAAAAATCCGTCTCCTACGGGTACCATCGGACAAGTATATTTGGCCACATCTGCTGGTTTACTGGGAACGACGCTGGAATGGGCTTATATCGAGGTTGGAGGGAGAATTCGACATATCGGTGCAGCCAACCGAGATGTTCTTATTCGCGGTCATCAAGTGAATCTTGAGCAGATAGAGAAACATCTTTTGCGAGCACTAGATTTGGATGCCTGTGTTTTGACGGCACGGAAAGACGGTGAAAGCAGTAACTCTTCGTATCTAGTGGCTTATATAGTGGACAATAATTCTAATTCGTGGGATATAGCGAAGCTGAAAGAGAGTGTTAGCTCAATACTTCCTGATTATGGGCAACCTCGCTTTTGGGTTCTGATGGATAGCATCCCTCTTTTGGCTGATGGGAAGCCGGATTTTCAATTATTGCCGAAACCAGAAGATATCAGGATAGAGGACTCGCAGAAGCAGGTTTCTGACAGCAATATGACTGAGGACAAACTGATATCCATATGTAAGGAAGTTTTGAATGTATCTGATATCAGATACAACGATAATTTTTTTCAAATGGGTGGAGACTCCTTAAAAGCGACTGTTCTTCTAAGCAGAATTAACAAGGAATTCGAAGTATATATTCCGCTGGTACAAATTTTACAACTGCAAACGGTTGCACAACTGGCGGCACATGTAAAAGGAGGACAAAAGCGAAAGTTTGAGCCGCTTGTTCCGGCAGATTTACAGCCCTTTTATCCGGTATCTCCCGCTCAAAAAAGAATGTATGTGCTGGATCAACTGGGTGGAGGTGCAGCGTATCATGTATCGGGTCAACTGCATATAGAGGGAGAGTTACACGTTTCCAGGTTCATTGATGCAGTGAAGGAGGTTTTTTCACGGCATGAATCCTTTCGGACGTATTTTGAGATAGTAGACGGGGAAACCGTGCAGAAGGTACAGGATGTGCTTTCACTGGACATTCCTGTTACTCAAATTTCCGAAGAGGATGCTAATCACGCCCGTGAACTGTTTATTCAGCCATTTGACCTCAGTAAGGCTCCTTTAATTCGTGCTGAGTTATTCGCAATCCATCGTGACCAGTTTATGTTGCTGATCGATATGCACCATATCATTTCAGACGGCTTCTCAATGGCAGTATTAATGGATGAGATCAGCACGCGGTATCAGGGTATGCCACTTGCCCCCATTGACGTTCACTACAAAGACTATGTCGTTTGGCAAAAACAACATTATGCCGGAGACAGCCAAGCAAAGGATGAAGCATTTTGGTTAGACACGTTGGACGGCGAGCTCCCTGTATTAGACCTGCCAACTGACTTTGCTCGTCCGTCAAGTCAGAGCTTCGCAGGGGACAGCCTTACCTTCATTGTGCAATCCAAGCTGACGGATAGACTTAATCAATTGGCAAGAGACACGGGAGCAACGCTCTTTATGGTGCTTTTGGCAGCTTATAATGTGCTGTTAAGCAAATACTCCGGGCAAGAGGACTTCCTCGTAGGTACACCGGCAGCGGGTAGAGGGCATGCGGATACGGAAG
This sequence comes from Paenibacillus sp. EKM206P, assembly GCF_011066155.1. NCBI lineage: Bacteria > Bacillati > Bacillota > Bacilli > Caryophanales > Paenibacillaceae > Paenibacillus > Paenibacillus sp. EKM206P. Next base: position 51,373 of record NZ_JAAMNQ010000016.1, read on the forward strand.
CGATGATCGGCATATTTGTGAATACTTTAGTTATCCGTAATCGACCGCTGGCGTCTCAGCCATTCAGTGCTTTTCTGGAGGACGTAAAACATAACACTCTGCTTGCGTTGGAGCACCAGGAATATCCATTTGACCAACTGGTCGACAAACTAGATCGAGTACGCGATGTAAGCCGCAATCCCATCTTTGATACGATGTTCAGTCTGCAAAATAAGGGAACAGAGGTCATTGAACTCAGCGGACTTCGTTTGCAACCGAATGAGTTTAATGCAGGTGTATCGAAATTCGATCTTTCATTACATGTAACGGAAACTCAAGACCAGTTAACTTTCACCTGGGAGTATGCGACCAGCCTGTTTAGGCTGGAGACAATTGAGCGATTTGCCCTCCATTATATAAAAGTGTTGGAAATCGTAACTCAAGATGTCGGAATTCGCTTGGCTGACATGGATATGCTGACAGAAGAAGATAAGCACTTATTACTATATGAGTTCAACAACACCTCTGCCTATTTTCCGCGGGATGCAACGATTCATGGAAGGTTTGAGCAGCAGGTTAGCAGGACTCCAGATGACATGGCAATCATATTTGGAGATAAGTGTATGACTTACCAAGAGTTGAATGAGCTGGCGAATCGTTTAGCGCGAACGTTGCGGGCGGAAGGAGTAGGACCAGATCAGCCGGTGGGGATTATCGCTCAGCGTTCACCTGAGATGATGATTGGCATCTATGCAATTCTAAAAGCGGGTGGAGCTTATGTACCCATTGATCCGGGATACCCACAAGAAAGAATTCAATATATGCTTGAAGATTCGAAAACACAACTGGTGCTGACACAACCACAGTTTGCAGAAGAGCTGAAGCAATATGCGGACTGCAAGGTAATGGTGTTGGATTATGCTTCCACGATCATGGCTTTGCAAGCATCCAGGTCGACGGAGCCTACGACCGACTGCATGAGTAGCTGGCATGAAGATGCCTCCAACCTTGAACCTATAGCAGAACCCAACCATGCGGCCTATATCATTTATACATCCGGTTCTACAGGGAAACCGAAAGGGGTTATTGTTGAACACCGCTCAGTCGTGAATCGGCTCTGCTGGATGCACAATAGATACGGCCTAAGCGCAGAAGATACGATTTTGCAAAAAACTGCCTTTACTTTTGACGTATCCGTATGGGAGTTGTTCTGGTGGTCGATGGTAGGCTCTAAAGTAAGCTTATTGCCAATCGGCGGAGAAAAGTCTCCCGAACAGATCTTGAACACGATTAATGAAGACAAGGTAAGCACCCTTCATTTTGTACCCGCGATGCTGCATATTTTTCTGGAATATCTGGAGCAGCAGCCAAGGGAAACAGTGCAAGCAAAATTGAAAACGTTAAAACATATATTTGCCAGCGGTGAAGCATTGCCTCCTCAGCAGGTGGCGCGTTTCTATCGAATTATGTCAGGGATTGGAAGCGCAAAACTAATTAACTTATATGGTCCAACAGAAGCTACTGTAGACGTTTCATTCTTTGAATGCGAGCCTGTGGAAGAGCACTCGGTGATCCCGATCGGTAAACCGATTGACAATATTCATTTGTATGTTGTACAGGAAGGTACGGAGCGATTGCAGCCGATTGGAGTGGCGGGAGAACTTTGTATCAGTGGTATAGGAGTAGCCCGTGGTTATCTTAATCGACCGGAATTGACCAAGGAGAAGTTCGCTACTAATCCGTTTAACAGCGGAGCGGAGGGTTATGAGCGGATGTACCGCACAGGAGATTTGGCGCGTTGGATGCCTGACGGCAACATTGAATATTTGGGGCGGATCGATCAACAGGTTAAAGTAAGAGGATATCGTATTGAACTGGGCGAGATTGAAGCGCAGTTGCTGTCTGTAGACGGAATCCAGTCAGCAGTAGTCATAGCACGGGAGAACAAAGACGGCTACAAGGATTTGTGTGCATACTTTGTGGCTTCTGAGCCATTAAGTCCGCTGAACGTGCAGAATGCGCTCAAGCAGAAGCTACCGTTTTATATGATTCCAGCATATGTGGTGCCTATGCAGCAGCTTCCCCTTACGGCCAATGGAAAAACGGACCGAAAAGCTTTACCTGAGCCGGACCGACATGACTCTTTACAGACGGATTATGTTGCTCCGAGAACAGATGTGGAAAGGGCGCTGGTCGTGGTATGGCAAGACGTTTTGGGAAGTGATCATATAGGCGTTCGAGATCATTTTTTTCTGCTTGGCGGCGATTCTATTAAGGCCGTTCAGGTTGCCTCACGTCTGCGTCAGCATGGTTATTCCCTTGACATTTCTCTCTTGATGGAGCACCCGTTCATTGAGGATCTCAGCAAGCTTGTGACAACTTTATTCCGCTACACAGACCAGAATTCAATACATGGAGAGATTCCAATAACATCGATTCAACGGCAGATGCATGAACTGGGTACATTTTACACCTTACGGACGGCAACATCCATGCTATTTGCAGGCAACCCGCATTTCGATGAGGATCTGTTACGGTTTGTGCTGCAAACATTAACTACTCATCACGAGGGATTACGGCTTGGTCAGGCGTCGATCGACGAACCGTCAACCCTTGTATACCGAGATGAAAATGAAGAATGGTTCACACTTGATGTGTTCTCACTTGCAGATGATGACCATCAAGCTAGCAAGCAATTACAGAGCGAATGCTTCCGGATTCAAAACAGTTATGGAATGTTTGAGGGACCCAGAGTACGCGCAGGCTTATTCCGGATGTCGGGCTCCGACCAGTTCTTTCTTTCTGTAGATCCGCTAGTGGCTGATCCTACATCTTGGCGTATCCTGCTTGAGGATTTCACAACTGCCTATGAACAAGCTCTTAACGGGGAACCGATAGTGCTTCCTGACAAAACAGATTCTTACCGCTCCTGGATGCGGTGGCTAGAAGACTATGCAGACAGCAAAAAGCTGGCCAAAGAGAAACTCTACTGGCTGGATAAAGTTAATTTCGATGGCGAATTTATACCGAAGGATCATAAGGCACCTGTACATTCAGAAGCACTTCGTCCAGTAGAGCATTGCATCATACAGCTTTCGGACGAGAAAACAAGCCAGCTGTTAACACGGGCTAACCGAACCTATAATACGGTGACCGCTGAGTTACTGCTTGCTGCATTGGGACTGACTATAGTGGAATGGTCTGGACAGTCTAAGATTGCCATTGGATTTGAGCATTATGATCGGGAGCAACAAACTGTGACTTCGGACAAACCGGACCTTTCAAGAACCGTAGGTCAATTCGGTTCCATATATCCGCTTGTTCTGGATATGGAGCCTGGAGAAGACAGTTCTCTTTTGCTCAGAAACGTAAAGGAGACGGTCCGGCAAGTACCCAACCAGGGTTTAGGATATGGATTACTAAAATATGGAGCTGCATCCTCTGGCAGATCAGAATTTAATGCTCAGTATTACCCGGAAATTGGCTTCCGCTTGATTCATTCTGAACCGGTCAGTTCCTCTCACTTTCATACTTCGCCTATGGATGCTGAATTATGGTCCGGCCAGAATTGTAGCGTTTCTGATTTAGCCTATCCCCTCTATCTGGATGGGCGGCTGAAAGACGGTAAGCTTTCCATCTGCATGCTTTATAACCGTCACGCGTTTGAAGCAGATACTATCCGAATGCTTCAGTTGCGTTTTGAACATCATTTGTCGGGCATTATTCAGCATTGTCTGGACCAATCCAGACGGCAACTAACACCATCGGATGTGGGAGCACGTGGTTTGGATCTAGATGAGTTTGAAGACATGAAGCAGTTTTATGAGAATCTATAACGATTCGTCCGAGGAGGATATCCATGATCAAAGGACTTGAAATTGAAAAAGTGGTCAACTTGACTCCCTTACAGGAAGGAATGCTCGTTCATGCGCTGATGGAACCAGAATCACAGGCTTATTACGAGCAATTACGTATTTCTATTCGGGGAGATCTGGATTGGAATGCCCTGCAAGAAAGCTTTCAGCTGTTGGTTCAGCGTCATGAAACACTGCGCTCGAACATTTATCATAAATCCGCTTCTCGTTCGCGGCTGATTGTCTTTAAGAAGCGAAACACGGCGATTACTTACGAGAATATGACAGAGCTGACCGGAAAGGAGCAAGCCGATGCTATTCGTAGATTTATGGATGTGGACCGTAACACCCATTACGATTTGAGCAGGGATATGCTCATCCGGATGGCTGTACTTCAAACGGATAAAGATGCTTATACGTTACTTGTAAGTTTTCACCATATTATTATGGACGGCTGGTGTCTTGGCATCATAATGGACGAGTTGTTAACGGCCTATGAGGCTTATCGTACAGGCCGTCCCGTTCAATTGCCTGAACCACGACCTTACACCGGGTATGCCGACTGGCTTGAAGAACAGGATCAGGAGGCGGCCAAGGGCTACTGGAGTTCTGAATTACAAGGTTACGAACAAACGGCTGGACTTCCGATGCTAAAAACTCCAGCTACAACTCCTGAAAAAGGCGGCTATCTGCTGCAGGAATATAGAACGACGCTGACGGAAACAGAGACCAGCACTTTGCGGGCGATTGCTGAATGCAATGGGACCACGCTCAGCAGTCTTTTTCTGGCCGCCTGGGGAATTGTACTTGGTCGTTACAACGGAAGCAAAGACGTAGTTTTTGGCACGGTGGTATCTGGCCGCCCGTCGGAATTGGATGAAGTAGAGCGAATTGTCGGATTGTTCATTAATACCATTCCATTACGAATTAGATTAAATGAAGAAAAGAGTTTTGTTGAATTATTGCGCGATGTCCAGAGAGCCTCTGTCCAAGGAAGGAGGAACGGATACTGTTCACTTGCTGAAATCCAGTCGCAATCTGCACTCAAGCAACGCTTGCTTGATCATATCGTTGTATTCGAGAACTATCCGCTGGAAAACATGATCGGGAGACGGGACTGGCAAGACAAACTCGGATTCATTATTGAGGACGCTCGGTTATTCGAAGAAATACCGTATGACTTTAATATTGAGGTTGAAGATAAGAAGGCAATGAGTTTCATATTGTCCTATAACGGCAAGGTCTATAGCAGTGAAGCGATGAAGCATCTGGCCCATTATTTGAAGCATGTCTTCCTGCAAATTGCCAGTAATGCAGAGGTTTGCCTCCGTGACGTTCGGCTGTTAACAACCGAAGAAGAGGCTAATATGACGAAATTATGGAGCGGACCCGTTGTCCAGTTTCCTGCACTTACTTTTCACGGGATATTCGAAGCGCAGACGGAGCGTACACCAGAACAAGCGGCCGTCATATATGAAGATACGATGCTCACTTACAGACAACTTAATGATAGAGCAGACGCTCTTGCCCATCTTTTGCAGAAGCGTGGAATTACACGGGAGAGTCTGGTCGCTGTCATGGTTGACAGGTCTGTTGAGATGATAGTGGCGGTGCTGGGCATTATGAAAGCCGGAGCTGCCTATGTGCCAGTAGATCCCGTGTATCCAGAAGAACGTATTGAATATATGCTGCGTGACTGCGGAACGACGATTGTGCTTACGCAATCTCACCTGAAGGGCTGGCTGAAAACAATGGATTTTATGGGCGAGGTAGTCGATCTCGCTACCTTGCCACTCCAGTCCGAGATGGATTCGAACAAGCAGTATATCTCCACATATGAGCCCAGCTCTTTGGCGTATGTCATTTATACATCGGGTACCACAGGTAAGCCCAAAGGCGTTATGGTTGAACATCAACAATATGTCAACACCGCACTCGGTTACAGACACAGCCAAGGATTTAAAGATTTCCCTATTAAGCTACTGCAAATTGCCAGCATGTCGTTTGATGTGTTTGCATGCGATTTGGCCAAGGTATTTGTCAATGGAGGTACCTTGGTCATTTGTCCTGAAAACGTGAGAAATGATCCAGCTGCCTTGGCTACACTGTTGGAGCAGCAGGAGATTACTACGTTTGAGACGCCGCCTGTGCTTTTAGCTCTGCTATTGAATTACATCTATGAGCATGGTACAAATATCAGTTCTCTAAAGCTGCTTACTACTGGAGCAGATAGCTTGGCTGTTGCTGATTACCGTAAGATGTTGACCCGCTTTGGCAGCAAAATGCGGATTATTAATACGTATGGAGTTACCGAAGCCGCAATCGAATCTAGTTTTTATGAGGACGAGCTGGAAAAATTGCCTCTGTCCGGTATTGTCCCTATCGGCAGAGCTCTACCGAATCATAAGTTATATATTGTTGATGACAGGATGCGTCCGGTCCCTGTCGGTGTAACGGGCGAGCTGTGTATTGGTGGAGCTTCTGTAGCGCGGGGATATCTTAATAGACCGGAGCTTTCGGCTGAGAAATTCGTGTCTGATCCGTTCTCAACGGGTGGACGCTTGTATTGTACTGGGGATCTGGCACGCTGGCAGCCAGATGGGAATATTGATTTTATCGGGCGAGCTGACTACCAATATAAAATTCGCGGATACCGGATTGAGCCTGGAGAAATTGAATCTATTTTGCTCGAAACGGAAGGAGTACGCCAGGCAGTTGTTGTTGATCGACTGGATAAAGCGGGACAAAAGTACTTATGTGCCTATGTTGCAGGTGCAGCTGAGAAAGACATACTGCGAGATAAACTGGCTCAGCAGTTACCAGTCTACATGGTTCCAGCCCAGATCATTGTATTGGAACAGTTGCCATTGACCCATAACGGGAAAATAGACCGATCCAATCTGCCCGAACCGGATGAAATAGCACCGTTGGATACCGTATATGAAGCACCACAGGATGAATTGGAAAAAACAATTGCTTTGATCTGGGAAGAAGTGATCGGTGTTAAACCAATTGGATTACACAACAACTTTTTCGAGCTTGGTGGGGACTCGATTAAAGCATTGCAAATTGCAATCCGCTTAAATGCCAAAGGCCTGAAAATGGAAGTAAAGGACTTATTCCGTTACCCTGAAATTCACCTGATAGCGCCGTTTATAAAAAAAATCACCCGTATCATTCCCCAAGGGATTGTAGAGGGTGAGGTAGAATTGACACCCATTCAACTCGATTTTTTTCAGCATCATCGGAGAGATCGTCACCATTATAATCAGGCGGTCATGCTGCAAAATGATGAAGGATGGAATGAATTATGGCTGAAAAACGCCATGGACAAGCTGGTAGCCCATCACGATGCATTACGGCTCATTTTTGTGGAAGAGGAAAAGGGAGCCTCCGCCTATAACAGGGGAGTGAACGAAGGTGAGTTCTTTACATTAACGAGCTATGATTTGACACAATCAAGCCAGCCTGAAGAAGAAATTCGACACATTGGTGATGAGCTGCAAAGCAGTTTGGATCTGCAACGAGGTCCTCTCATACGTTTGGCCTTATTCCATTTATCCGGTGAAGATCATCTGATGATCGTTATCCACCATCTTATTGTAGACGGTGTGTCATGGAGAATTTTACTGGAAGATTTGGGTACAGCCTATGATCAGGTAGCTCGGGGTGAGATGCCGAATCTGCCTGCCAAGACTGATGCTTACAAAGAGTGGGCTTCAGGACTGACTACTTACGCCGAAAGCGTACAGGTACGCCAAGAAATCAGCTACTGGAACCATGTAGATTCACGCAGGATGCGTCGATTGCCAAGGGATCATGAAATCGCGGTTAGCCTGATACAAGATCGACGCCTAGTGGAGGTGATACTCGGCAGGGATGAGACGGAAAAGCTGTTGAAGCATGTACATCATGCCTATCATACGGAAATGAATGATCTGTTGCTTACAGCCTTAGGTCTGGCTTTTTATGAATGGAGCGGTTATAACGAAATCCCGATTTTGCTGGAGGGGCACGGCAGGGAGGAGATCATTAAAGATTTGGACATCTCTCGTACAGTCGGCTGGTTTACCTCTCTGTATCCTTTTGTAATCGAGATCAACAGACCTGAGAACTTGGCCTATCAGATCAAAATGGTTAAAGATAAGCTGCGGCGGGTGCCTAATAAGGGCATCGGTTATGGTATTTTACGTTATTTGACCAAGGACCAGACTAATGCGGCTTCTCTGGTCGCAGCACCATTCCCGGAAATTAGCTTCAATTATTTGGGACAATTCGACGAAGAAAACAGCGCAGACATGCCTTGGCGTATTTCCAGATTAGCAGACTTAGCCAATGGTGAGAGAAGCCCGCGTGCGGAAAAGACGAATACATTTGACATTAACGGCATGATCACGAACGGAATCCTTCGGTTTGGATTTGAATATAACGGGCTTGAATATGGTGCAGCAACGGTAGAGCGATTAACGATCGGCTTTAAAAAACATCTATTAAATCTTATCCATCATTGTTGCACTAAGGATCAGGCGGAGCGCAGCCCTACGGATTTTACCTATAATCAATTGTCTATGGGGCAATTTGAACACATATCAAGCCGATTATCGGATAAGCTGGGAAATCTGTTGAAATAAAGAATATCCGCAAGTGGAAACTCAAATTCTGCATGGATAAAGGAAAGGTGAACGATTTGGCACAGGTAAATATTAAAGATATCTATCCGCTGTCCCCGATGCAGGAGGGAATGTTGTTTCATTCCATCCTCGACGCAAAATCAGAAGCTTACTTTGAGCAGACCGTTATTACCTTTAATGAAGTGCTGGATGTTCATCTGGTTCAGCAAAGCTTGCAGCAGCTCATGAACCGATATGACATATTCCGTACCATTTTTATGTATAAAGAAACAGAACGTCCGCTTCAAATTGTCCTGGAAGAACGTGATGCGTTGCCTGTTCATTTCGAGAATATCAGTGCTTTTCCCGCAGCTGAGAAAAGGGAGCATTTTACGGCCTTTTTAAAGGCAGAGCGCCAAGCTGGTTTCGATTTGGAAAAAGATGTTCCGATTCGGCTTGCCCTGTTTGAATGGGATGATGAGTCTTCCAGACTTGTCTGGAGTGTTCATCACATTATAATGGATGGTTGGTGCATGGGAACGGTGGCCCAGGAATTTTTTACTATGTATACTTCCCTTCGGTCTGGAGTGCCTGCGCAATTGGATACGGTATATCCGTACAGCAGTTTTATTCAGTGGCTGGAGCAACAGGACAAGGAAGAAGCGACAGCCTATTGGCAGGGGTATTTAAATGGGCTGGAAAATGAAACGATTTTACCGGGCTATAACCGTCCATTGAATCCAATCTTCGAGGCAGACCGTTACACATGCAAGCTGGGAAAAGAACTAACTCAAGGAATGGAGAGAATATCTAAACACTACCACACGACAGTCAGCACTGTATTTCAAACGGTATGGGGATTATTGCTTCAAATGTACAACAACAGCCGGGATGTTGTGTTCGGGTCTGTAGTATCCGGCAGACCAGATGAAGTTCCGGGAATTGAAAATATGGTTGGATTGTTCATTAACACAATACCAACACGCATAACCAGTTATGCGGACCAGAGTTTTTCGAATCTGCTTATATCTGTGCAGAACTCCCACATCGAGTCTGCTCAGTACTCTTATTCTTCCCTAGCAGATATTCAGAATCACACGGATTTGAAACAAAATTTAGTCCGTCATATTGTTGTTTTTGAGAACTATCCTTACTCAGAGGAGCTTATTCATGCGGAAAAAGGGCCTGATACACTTCAGGTCACCGACGTGGAGGATATTGTACAGACCAACTATGATTTTAATGTGATTGTCGTTCCTGGATCACAGTATGAAGTTACTTTTAGTTATAATCGGCTGGTTTACGATGAAAATTGGATTAAGCTAATTGCAGCTCATCTTAAACGGGGACTGGAGCAGATTGTTAAACAGCCGGATCTACCGATCACCGAATTGGAATTTCTGACAACGGAAGAGAAAAGTCAGGTTTTATCCGAATTTAGCGGAGTACAGATCTCGTATCCTTCTAGTGATACCATCCATCTTTGTTTTGAAAAACAAGCAGAAAAGACACCGAAGACAACAGCAGTTGTCTGTGAGAACTCCAGTCTGACTTATGCTGAGCTGAATGAACGTGCTAACCGATTGGCTCGTACCCTGCGTAGTTACGGCACAACAACTGATCGGCTGGTTGGGCTCATGACTGATCGTTCTATAGATATGGTGGTCGGCATCCTCGCTATTCTTAAAGCAGGAGGGGCATATGTCCCCATCGATCCGTCATATCCAGAGGAACGTATCCGTTATATATTTGACGATTCCGGTGTAGACCTGCTTTTGACGCAAAGCCATCTTGCGGAAAAGGTCAAAGAGGCCGCCTTTGGAGGAAAAGTCCTAGTATTGGATGAAGATCCAACTGTGTATCACATGGAAGGATCAAATCTGGAGGCCGTATCAGGAGCAAATGATTTAGCCTACGTCATATATACTTCAGGTACGACAGGACAGCCTAAAGGTGTAATGCTGGAGCACCATGGATTGTGTAACCTGAAAACGTATTTTGATGAAACATTGCAGATAAGTCCGTCAGATCATGCCCTACTGTTTGCGAGCTACGCATTCGATGCTGCCTGCTGGGAAATATTTCAGGCACTATTTTGTGGCGCGACACTTTACGTGCCTACTTCGGAAATCATTCTGAACTACAACCAGTTTGAACAGTACATGGCGGATCATAAAATTACGGTGGCGGCATTACCTCCTACTTACGCCGTGTATCTAACCCCAGAAAGAATGCCGGATCTGCGTATTCTGTTCACCGCTGGTTCCGCTTCTTCGATGGAGCTCGTAACCAAGTGGAAGGATCAGGTCGCCTATTTTAATGGTTACGGACCGACAGAAAATTCGGTAGCAACGTGCATTTGGCCGGTGTCGGAGCACCCCGGAGCAATCGATACCATTTCCATAGGACGTCCCGTACCCAACCACCGGGTGTACATGATCGATGCTCTTGGTCATCTTTTACCTGCTGGAATAGCAGGAGAGTTATGTGTATCCGGCCCAGGATTGGCTCGCGGTTATCTGCACCGCCCGGATTTAACGGCTGAACAATTTGGGACCAATCCGTTTGCAGGCGGGGAAGCGGGCTATGAACGCATGTATCGGACAGGCGACCTGGCAAGATGGATGCCGGACGGCAACATTGAGTACCTAGGCCGGATCGACCAGCAGGTCAAAATTCGCGGTTACCGGATTGAACTGGGCGAAGTTGAGGCGGCTATGCTGAAGGCAGATCGCATGCAAGAGGTCATCGTACTGGCACATGCAAACCGCCAAAACCAACACGAGCTGGTTGCCTACTACGTGGCGGAACGCGAAGTGACGGGGAGCGAGCTTCGCAAGCAGCTGAGTGAAGAACTCCCGAATTATATGGTTCCCTCTCACTTTGTTCAGATGGAGCAAATGCCGCTCACACCCAACGGCAAAATCGACCGTAAGGCATTGCCTGCACCAGAACAGATTTCCCGTTCCACGCAGGAATATAGGGCTCCGCGGACAGCAGCGGAGCAGGCTCTGGCTAGTGTATGGGAGGCTGTGCTGGGCGGCGGTCCGGTCGGATTGACGGATCAATTTTTTGATCGGGGCGGGGATTCGATCAAGGCGATCCAGGTCTCCTCACGCCTGCTGCAGGCAGGATACAAGCTGGATATCAAAGACTTGTTTAAGTACCCTGAGGTTGCTGAGCTAGCGACGCACCTGCGTGTGTCGGATAGCCAATTAGCTGATCAGGAAGAGGTTAGCGGAGCTGTGCTGCTGACGCCGATTCAGCAGTGGTTTGTGGAGCAAGGGCAGCCTGTGCCAGACCACTTTAATCAGGCGGTTATGCTTCACCGGGAGCAGGGATTCGAGGAAGAGCCGCTACGCCAGGCACTGACGCAGTTGGTGGTGCACCATGATGCATTACGGATGGTTTTCCGCAAGGCGGAGCAAGGCTGGGAAGCGTGGAACCGTAGAGTGAAGGAAGGGAAGCTGTATGATCTGGAAGTGGCCGATTTCAAAGACGTGCCGATCGGTCCCGTATTGGGTCAAGTTATAGATGCCCGGGCCAGCTCTATTCAGAGTAGCATCCGGCTGGATGAAGGACCTCTGCTGAAAGTGGGCCTGTTCCACTGCGCTGATGGGGACCATCTGCTACTGGCTATTCATCATATGGTGGTAGACGGCGTATCGTGGCGGATACTACTGGAGGATTTGTCGAATGCCTATGAGCAGGCTGTACGTGGAGAAGTCATACAGCTCCCGGCCAAAACAGACTCTTTTCGGGTCTGGTCGGAACGGTTGTCAGCCTATGCCGACAGTCCTGAGATGGAAAGTGAGTACGCATACTGGGAGCAATTGAATGAATTGGAAGTATACGAGTCTTTAAGGCTTACAGAATTGCTGGATTCTAAAAAACCATTGACCATAAATAACACAGCTACTTTGAGCTTGAAATTCACGAAAGAAGAGACTGATCAACTGCTAAAGCTGGCCCATCGCGCGTACAACACAGAAGTGAACGATCTGCTGCTGACGGCGCTCGGCATGACGTTAAGCACTTGGACTGGCAGTGAGCAGGTTGCAATTCTTCTGGAAGGCCATGGCCGTGAAGATATCATGAAGGATACGGATATTTCACGAACAGTTGGCTGGTTCACGAGCCAATATCCGGTACTGCTGCGGATTAACGGGAAAGATCATATATCCGGACACATCAAACGGATGAAGGAGATGTTGCGCAGCATTCCACATAAAGGAATTGGGTACGGCATCTGGAGATATCTCAGTCAGAACGTAGTATCTAGAGGGGCATACGCCGAGCCACAGATTAGCTTTAATTATTTGGGCGAATTTGATCAGACGCTGCGGCACAGCGAAACGCGCATGTCACCGTACTCCAGTGGAGCAGATGTTAACGAACAGACGAGAATGCCGTGTTCCCTGGATGTGGGGGGCATTGTAACGGATGAAATGCTTGAGTTGGATATTCGTTATAACACAAAAGTATTACAGGAAGATAATGTAATGAAACTAGCCAGGGGACTCAAGCAGAACGTGCTGGAAGTGATCCGCCACTGTATATCACGGGAGCGTTCTGAATTGACGCCGAGTGATGTGCTGCTTCCGGGTCTAAGCCTGGAAGCATTAGACCGGATGGTGGAGCAGATTCAGCCTGACGGAGAGCTTGAGAATATATACCATATGACGCCGATGCAAAAAGGCATGCTGTTTCACAACATGCTGGATTCCCAGTCGAGCGCCTATGTAGAGCAGTCCACCTTTGAACTGAAGGGAACGCTGGATCTCGCTGCATTCTCTGCCAGTCTGGACTTGCTGGTACAGCGTCATTCAGCACTGCGAACCAACTTCCGGAGCGATTTGCAGGACGAGCCGCTGCAAGTGGTGTACCGGAATAAACGCGGAGAGCTGTACGTAGAGGATATACGTGAGAAGGAGAAGGTGGCGCAGGAGCAATATATCGAGGAATTTGCGCGTCGGGATAAGCAGAAGGGGTTTGATCTGGCAAAGGATACGCTGATGCGGGTATCCATCTTGCGTACATCAGACGATTCATACCATTTTGTATGGAGTTTCCACCACATCATCATGGATGGTTGGTGCTTGTCACTGGTCACCAATGAGGTCTTTGAAGGATATACCGCCCTTACAGAAGGGAAGCCACCGCAATTACCTGTGGTAACACCATATAGCCGATACATCGAATGGCTAGAGGGGCAGAACCGTCAGGAAGCAGCGGAGTATTGGAACGGTTACCTGCAGGGCCATGAGGAGACTACAGTTTTGCCCCAGGCCAAAACAGGGAAAGCGAAGGGATATGAGGCTGAATATCTGGAATTTGATTTAGGTATAGACCTGACGGCGCAACTTCAGCAGCTGGCAAAGCAGGAACAGGTGACGATAAATACGCTGATGCAAACAGCCTGGGGTGTGTTGCTGCAAAAGTATAATCGCACAGAGGATGTTGTTTTCGGTAGTGTGGTATCGGGACGTCCAGCAGACATTGCCGGAGTAGAGCAAATGATCGGACTTTTCATTAATACCATCCCAGTCCGTGTTCAAGGTAAACCAACAACTGCATTTACTGAATTAATGAAGGAAACTCAGCGACAGGCGCTTTCTGCCAATGCCTATGACACGTTCCCGCTGTATGAAATTCAGGCACTGACCGAGCAGAAGCAGGATCTAATCAAGCACATTATGATATTCGAAAATTATCCGGTGGAGCAGCAGGTAGAGCAGCTGGGAAGTGATGGGCAGAATGCATTCACAATTTTAAACGCGGTGGCTACAGAGCAAACCAACTACGATCTGAACGTCGTCGTGATGCCGGGAAAAGGCATAAATATTCGTTTTATGTATAACGCATTGAACTTTGATCAAACCGGCATTGAGCGTCTGCATGGTCATTTTGCTCGTCTGCTGGAGCAAATTTCGTTCAACCCGCATGTTTGCGTTGAAGAACTGGAATTGGTGACAACGGCGGAAAGACAACAGATTACAGGCGAGTTTAACGACACGGCTTCTGTATATCCGCGCAATCAGACGATCCAAAAGCTGTTTGAGGAGCAGGCTGCGCGTACGCCTGATCATATTGCTGTAGCTTTGGGGCATCAATCTCTAACCTATCGGGAACTGAATGAGAAGGCTAACCGAATAGCGCATACACTACAGACTGCTGGAGTGAAGGCCAATGAGCCTGTCGGCATTCTAACGGAGCGTTCGTTGGATATGATTAGCGGAACGTTGGCTATTTTGAAGGCTGGAGGCGCGTATGTGCCGATAGATCCTCAATATCCGGAGGACCGTATCCGCTATATGCTGGAGGACTCGGGAGCCAAACTGCTGCTGACTCAACAAGATTTACTGGAACGTTGCTATTTTGATGGACAGATTGTCAATCTGAATGATGATACGTCCTACAGTCCGGATACTTCCAATTTGGGAATAGATGGATCAGGCGAACATGCTGCTTATGTCATCTATACCTCGGGATCAACAGGCAAGCCTAAGGGCGTCGTTGTTGAGCATCAAAGTGTCGTGCGCTTGGTGCGTAATACGGATTATGTGCCGTTCGATGAATCGATCCGAATGTTGCAGACTTGCGCGTTTGTATTTGATGTGTCTACGTTTGAAATTTGGGGGGCGCTACTGAACGGCGGTGAGCTTGTACTCGTGCATAAGGATAATCTTTTGGACGTAGATAAGCTCAAGGAGACCATACGGGACCATCGCATTACTATGATGTGGCTGACTACACCGCTATTTAATCAGCTTTCGCAGCAGGACAGTAAATTGTTCGGAGATGTGAAGTATTTGCTGGTCGGAGGTGATGTGCTGTCTGCACCGCATATCAACCGGGTGCTGCGTGATAATCCGGACATGAATATCATTAACGGCTATGGACCAACGGAAAATACTACTTTTTCGACGACTTATCATATTAAGGAAGAACAGCTTGATTCTGTGCCGATCGGGCGTCCTATCCGCAATTCGACGGCGTATGTGGTCGATTCGGCGTTTAACCTGCAGCCGATTGGAGCATGGGGTGAGCTGGTTGTTGGCGGAGACGGAGTCGCACGCGGTTACCTGAACCGTCCTGATTTGACGGCTGAGAGATTCCTTGCCAATCCGTGGGTGGACGGAGATCGCCTGTACTGCACGGGAGACCTTGTTCGCTGGCGTGAAGATGGTAAATTGGAATACGCTGGACGGATGGATCAACAAGTTAAAATTCGAGGCTACCGAATTGAGCTGGGCGAGGTCGAGTCGGCTATGCTGAAAATAGATCGTATCCAAGAGGTCAGCGTACTGGCCCATGCGACAAACCAAAACCAACACGAACTGGTTGCCTACTACGTGGCAGAACGGGAAGTGACAGGGAGTGAGCTTCGCAAGCAGCTGAGTGAAGAACTCCCGAATTATATGGTTCCCTCGCACTTTGTTCAGATGGAGCGAATGCCGCTCACACCCAACGGCAAAATCGACCGTAAGGCATTGCCGGCACCGGAACAGATTTCCCGTTCTACGCAGGAATATAGTGCTCCACAGACGGCAGAGGAGCAGGTTCTGGCTCGTGTGTGGGAGGCAGTACTGGGCGGCGGTCCGGTCGGACTGACGGATCAATTTTTTGATCGGGGCGGGGATTCGATCAAGGCGATTCAGGTGTCCTCACGCCTGCTGCAGGCAGGATACAAGCTGGATATCAAAGACTTGTTTAAGTACCCTGAGGTTGCCGAGCTAGCTACACACCTGCGTGTGTCGGATACCCAATTAGCTGATCAGGAAGAGGTCGACGGAGTTGTGCTGCTGACGCCGATTCAGCAGTGGTTCGTGGAGCAAGGACAGCCTGTGCCGGACCACTTTAATCAGGCGGTTATGCTTCATCGGGAGCAGGGATTCGGGGAAGAGCCGCTACGTCAGGCATTGACGCAGTTAGTGGTGCATCATGATGCGTTACGGATGGTATTCCGCAAAGCGGAGCAAGGCTGGGAAGCGTGGAACCGCGGAGTGAAGGAAGGGAAGCTGTATGATCTGGAAGTGGCCGATTTCAAAGACGTGCCGATCGGTCCCACATTGGGTCAAGCTATAGAAGCCCGAGCCAGCTCTATTCAGAGTAGCATCCGACTGGATGAAGGACCTCTGCTGAAAGTGGGCCTGTTCCACTGCGCTGATGGGGACCATCTGCTACTGGCTATTCATCATATGGTGGTAGACGGCGTATCGTGGCGGATACTGTTGGAGGATTTGTCGAATGCCTATGAGCAGGCTGTACGTGGGGAAGCCATACAGCTTCCTGCCAAAACAGACTCCTTCCGGGTCTGGTCGGAGCGGTTGTCAGCCTATGCCGACAGTCCTGAGATGGAAAGTGAGCACGCATACTGGGAGCAAGTGAATGAACTGGCGGTATCCGAGTCGCCCCAACTTCCAGTGTCCCAAGAGCATAGCGATAGGTTTATGCAGCAAGATATGGGTATCGTAAATGTGAGGCTTACGAAGGAAGAGACTGACCAATTACTGAAGCAAGCCCACCGCGCGTACAACACAGAAGTGAATGATCTGTTGTTGACGGGACTCGGCAAGACGTTAAGCGCTTGGACTGGCAATGAAAAGGTAGCGATTCTTCTCGAAGGCCATGGCCGGGAAGAAATCCTAAAGGATACAGATATATCACGGACGATTGGCTGGTTTACGAGTCAATACCCTGTACTGCTGCGGATTAACCGGGAAGATGATATCTCCGGGCACATCAAACGGATGAAGGAGATGCTGCGAAGCATTCCACGTAAAGGAATTGGGTATGGCATCTGGAGATATCTCAGCCAGAATGGACCGTCCGGGGCAACATATGCCGAGCCACAGATAAGCTTTAATTATTTGGGCGAATTTGATCAGACACTGCAGCATAGCAGCATGCATTTTTCTCCATATTCCAGCGGAGCCAGTACTCATGAACTGACCCAAATGTCCTGTGTTATGGACGTGGGAGGACTCGTTACAGATGGCATGCTGGAACTAAGTATTCAATACAACAATAAGGCACTCCAACAAAATGCTGCTGAGCAACTAGCAGAGCAATTCAAGCAGAACGTGCTGGAAGTGATTCAGCATTGTGCATCTCGGGAGTACTCCGAATTGACACCAAGTGATGTGCTGCTTTCGGACTTAAGCCTTGAAGAACTGGACCGGATGGTGGAGCAGATTCAGCCTGACGGAGAGCTTGAGAATATGTACCCCATGACGCCGATGCAAAAAGGCATGCTGTTTCACAACATGCTGGATTCCCAGTCGAGCGCCTATGTGGAGCAGTCCACCTTTGAACTGAAGGGAACGCTGGATCTCGCTGCATTCTCCGCCAGTCTGGACTTGTTGGTACAGCGTCATTCAGCACTGCGGACCAACTTCCGGAGCGATTTGCAGGACGAGCCGTTGCAAGTGGTGCACCGGAATAAACGCGGAGAACTGTACGTAGAGGATATACGTGAGAAGGAGAAGTCGGCGCAAGAGCAGTATATCGAGGAGTTCACGCGTCGAGATCAGCAGAGGGGGTTTGATCTGGCAAAGGATGCACTGATGCGTGTATCTATCTTGCGTACATCAGATGATTCATACCATTTTGTATGGAGCTTCCACCACATCATAATGGATGGCTGGTGTTTGTCGCTGGTTACCAACGAAGTCTTTGGAGGATATACCGCCCTAGCAGAAGGGAAGCAACCGCAATTGCCCGTGGTAACACCATACAGCCGATACATTGAATGGCTGGAGGGACAGAATCGTCAGGAAGCAGCGGAGTATTGGAACGATTACCTGCGGGGCTATGAGCAGACGGCGGTTTTGCCGCAGGCCAAAACAGGGAAGACCCAGGGATATGAGGCCGAATATCTGGAATTTGATTTGGGTATAGACCTGACAACGGCCCTGCTGCAGCTGGCAAAGCAAGAACAGGTAACGATAAATACGCTGCTGCAAACGGCCTGGGGTGTTTTGTTGCAAAAGTATAATCGCACACAGGATGTCGTTTTCGGTAGCGTGGTATCGGGGCGTCCAGCAGACATTGCCGGAGTAGAGCAGATGATTGGACTATTCATTAACACGGTCCCCGTCCGTATTCAAGGCGGACAAGCAACTGCATTTACAGAGCTGATGAAGCAAACTCAGCGACAGGCGCTTGCTTCGGGAACATACGAAACGTTCCCACTCTATGAGATTCAGGCACAGGCAGAGCAAAAAGTGGAACTGATTAATCATATTATGGTATTTGAGAACTATCCGGTGGATGAACAAATTGAGCAATTAGGTGAAAGAGAGGAAGCTGATTTTAAAATAACCGGAGCAGGAGCGGTTGAGCAGACGAATTATGATTTTAACATCGTGGTGTTACCGGGAGAGACGCTACGAGTTCATTTTGGTTACAATGCCCAGGTATATGACTATGAAAGGGTAGAACAGATCCGGGGGCATTTGCTGCAACTGCTGGAGCAAATCAAGATCAATCCAGCTGGTCGGATTTGCGAGATGGATATATTAACGCCTCAGGAACGCGAGCAACTGCTGGGTGCTTGGTGTGACACGAAAGCAGCATATCCACGTGAGCAGACGATTCACGGATTGTTTGAGGAACAGGTCAAGCAGACACCGGAGCGGGTAGCGGTATATTTTGAAGGAGCGCAAGTGACCTACCGTGAATTAAATGAGCGAGCGAACCATCTGGCGCGTACTTTACGCAGTAACGGTGTGATGGCAGACGGCCTAGTCGGTCTGATGACAGAGCGATCAATTGACATGATTGTCGGCATCTTGGGTATTTTGAAGGCAGGGGGCGCCTACATTCCGATCGATCCGACTTATCCGGAGAACCGCATCCGTTATATGCTGGACGATTCAGGTACGGAACTGCTGTTAACGCAGCAGCATTTGGTTGAAAAAGTGGAATTTAGGGGCAAGGTACTGCTGCTGGATGCAGAAATGGACGAAGCCACTGCGGATGCAAGTACGGCTGAAGCAAAAGGAGAACCCGTGTCCGTATATCACAGGGATGGTACGAATTTGGACGCTATATCCGGTCCTCATAACCTAGCGTATGTGATTTATACGTCTGGAACGACTGGTCAGCCTAAGGGAGTAATGCTCGAGCATCGTGGACTCTGCAATCTGCATACGTATTTCAGGGAGACATTGCGGATCAGCAGTTCCGACCGTGTTGTATCGTTCGCCAGTTTTTCCTTTGATGCGGCATGCTGGGAAATGCTTCAGGCGCTCTTCAACGGGGCCACTTTATGTATCCCGACATCAGAAACCATTCTCAGCTACGACAAGTTTGAGCAGTATATGGCGGATCATCACATTACAATTGCAACGCTGCCCCCAACCTATGCCATATACTTGAGCCCTGAACGAATGCCAGAACTACGCATCCTGTTTACGGCCGGATCGGCGACCAGCACTGAGCTAGTCAGCAAATGGAGAGACTGTGTGACCTATGTTAACGCCTACGGTCCAACGGAAAATTCCATAGCAACCTCTGTCTGGCCAGTACCAGGAGACTCCGAAGCAGGGGTATCCGTCTCAATCGGACGTCCTGTACCAAATCACCGCGTGTATATGGTCGATGCACATGGGCAACTTGCACCGACAGGAATCCCAGGTGAACTGTGTGTATCCGGCCCAGGACTGGCACGCGGATACCTGCACCGTCCGGAATTAACGGCTGAACAATTTGTGACCAATCCGTTTACAGGTGGGGAAGCGGGCTATGAACGCATGTATCGGACAGGCGACCTGGCAAGATGGTTGCCTGATGGCAACATTGAGTATCTGGGTCGGATTGACCATCAGGTCAAAATTCGCGGTTACCGGATTGAACTGGGCGAAGTTGAGGCGGCTATGCTGAAGGCAGATCGCATGCAAGAGGTCATCGTACTGGCACATGCGAATAGCCAAAACCAACACGAACTCGTTGCCTATTATGTGGCGGAACGGGAAGTGACGGGGAGCGAGCTTCGCAAGATGTTAAATGAAGAACTCCCGAATTATATGGTCCCTTCACATTTCATTCAGTTGCAGAACGTACCTCTTACACCAAACGGTAAAATTGACCGTAAGGCGCTGCCGATACCAGAAGGTCGTTTGGCCGACCATGTTGCACCGCGAACATGGATGGAAATAAAATTGGCAGATATCTGGCAGGATGTACTGGATCTACCGCAAGTAGGCATCAACGAAAATTTCTTTGAAATTGGTGGTCATTCGCTGCGGGCGACGACACTGACTTCTAGAGTTCGCAAAGATTTAAACAAACCTATGGATTTGCAAAACATATTTGAGGCACCGACGATCGAGCAATTGGCGGTCTTGCTTGAAGAACAGGATCAAATCACATATGCATCCATTCCGGTGGCGGAAGAACGTGACATTTACCCGCTTTCTTTCGCACAGACACGGATGTATGTGCTTCACCAGCTGGACCCGGAAGGGATAAGCTATAACACCACATCAGCACTGAGAATAATCGGTCCGATAGATGTGAAGCAGGTGGAAGAGGCATTCCATCAATTAATTTCACGTCACGTGGCCCTCCGGACAAGCTTTGAACTGGTAAATGGTGTGCCGATGCAGCGGGTTCACGAAACGATTCACTTTGAGTTGGAATATGCCACAATATCAGAACTGCGGACAGAATCCAATGAACTTATGCTTGAAAATTTAGCAAAAGAACATGCCCGTTCCTTTGTGCGCTCATTTGACTTGAGGATCGCTCCGTTGCTACGTGTAAAGCTGGTCAAATTGGGATTGGACGAAGAAGGACAGGAGCCGCAGCACTTATTGATGCTTGATATGCACCACATCGTTTCAGACGGGGTATCCATTGAAATATTAGCTGGTGATTTTGCCCGCTTATATAGCGGTGAAGTATTATCTCCGCTGCGTATTCAATATACGGACTATACTGTGTGGCAGCATAGCAAAACTCAGCAGGAGCGAATAAAGAGTCAGGGAGAGTACTGGCTGAATAGATTTAGTGGTGATTTGCCTCAACTGGATTTGCCAACTGATTTTGAGCGTCCGGTAACACGATGTACGAAAGGTGACGCTGTTGAATTTGTAATGGGACAGGAATTGACTCAGTGTTTAAAAGAACTGGCGGTGCATACGGATTCTACGCTGTACATGGTACTTATGGCTGCATACACAGCATTGCTGCATTATTACACAGGGCAGGAAGACATCATTGTCGGTACTCCGATTGCAGGTAGACCGCATGCTGACCTGGAGCCTATGCTCGGTATGTTTGTCGGCACGCTCGCATTACGCAATCATCCTCACGCTGAACAGACGTTTTATAACTGCATTGAGGACGCCAAGACGTGTGCACTGCAAGCATATGCGCATCAGGATTATCCGTTTGAGGAGCTGGTGGAAAAGCTCGACCTGAAACGAGATATGAGCCGTAATCCGTTGTTCGACACGATGTTTGTATTGCAGAATGTGGAGAAAAAGGAAGTGAAGTTGGACAAGTTGTTCTTCCGCTCTTTTGGGATAGAGCAGGTTTCTGCGAAATTCGACCTGACGCTTGAAGTCAGTGAGGAGGAAGCATCTATTCAGCTCCAATTTCTGTACGCTACATCTTTGTTTAAACGGGAAACGGTAGAAAGCATGGCAAGGCATTTTGTACAGTTGGTTAAAACCGTTGTAGCCAATCCCAATACTAAGCTGGGCGAATTGACGCTGATTTCGGAAGAAGATAAAGGGATTCTAAAAAAACATAGGGACACCCTAAAGGCTTCTCGCTACTGGAGTACTCTGCTCGAGGGTTATGAAGAAGCACCTCAATTGCCATATGCCAATCTGATGGGGCGCAGTCCATATCAGACAGAGCATCTGGAGATTAATTTGGATGTTGAACGAACGGTGGCACTGCAGCGAATTGCACTGAATGAGCAGGTGACGACAAATACGCTGCTGCAGACAGCCTGGGGAATTTTATTGCAAAAGTATAACGGTACAGATGATGTGGTGTTCGCTTGCTCCATATCAAGTCCTTTGACAGATATATTGGAATCGAAGCATTCAATTGGACTGGGTAACCACACCTTACCCGTTTGTATTCAAACCGAAGCAGGAGCTAACTTTATCGGGTTAATGAGAAATGTGCAGCAGCAAACCGATGAATCTGCGGTATATGAACATTTGCCAATGTCTGAAATGGTTACAACGAACGTGCAACAACTGGCACTTTTTGGCCATAGAATGGTCTTTGAGACTACTTTGGAAGAGGCCAATACTGAGCAAGAAAGCTACGATTTAAGCATCATAGTAATTCAGGGAGATACGCTACGAATTGATTTTGCCTACAATGCCCAGGTATTTAATCATCAGAGTGTGTCGCAGATTCAAGGACATTTACTGCAGTTGCTGGATCAAATTATAGCGAATCCGGATAGTTTAATTGAGTCAATGGATCTGTTGACTAAGCAGGAACGGGAGCACATCATCCAGGTGTGGGGAAATACCACGGCAGAATATTCGCGTGAACAAACAATTCACGGACTGTTCGAGGAACAGGTTTTGCAGACTTCGGATCAGACAGCGGTATATTTTGAAGGTCAACAATTGACCTACCATGAATTGAACGAGCGCGCAAACCGTCTGGCCCGTACTTTACGCAGCTATGGTGTGAAAGCCGATAGTCTGGTTAGTCTGATGACAGAGCGTTCCGTAGATATGATTGTGGGCATATTGGGAATTTTGAAGGCGGGGGGAGCATATATCCCGATAGACCCAACCTATCCGGAGGAACGCATCCGCTACATGCTGGACGACTCAGGTACGGAACTGTTGTTAACGCAACAGCACCTGACGGAAAAGGTGCTGTTTGGAGGCAAGGTGCTGGTGCTTGACGATGAACAGGACGGAGTCGCTTCCGATACAAGAAAAGAGGATGTACGAGGGGAAATGCTGTCCGTATATCATCAGAACGGTTCGAATCTGGAGGCTGTATCTGGTCCAAACGATCTGGCATATGTCATCTATACGTCCGGGACGACGGGTCAGCCTAAGGGAGTAATGCTTGAGCATCGCGGTCTTAGTAATCTTAAAACCTACTTCGAGCAAAAGTTGAGTATTGGCTTGTCCGATCGGGTGGTCATGTTTGCCAGTTACTCGTTTGATACGTCATGCTCGGAAATAATCCAGTCTTTACTATGTGGAGCGATATTGTATATACCTTCCTCCGAGACTATTTTGAATTATGAACGTTTCGAGCAATACATGGCTGCCTGCAGAATTACAATTGCAACGCTGCCGCCAAACTATGCTGTATACCTGAACCCGGATCGCATGCCTGATTTGCGTGTTCTGCTCACAGCAGGATCGGCCTCTACCGCAGAACTGGTGTCCAAATGGAAGGACCGGGTGGCTTATTACAATGCGTATGGTCCTACCGAAAATTCCGTTGCAACGTCTCTTTGGCCGGTATCGGAAGAAAATTCTGAGCTAGGTGGAATCATATCCATCGGACGGCCAGTATCTAATCACCGCGTGTATATGGTAGACACACACGGAAATCTTTCACCTGCAGGAGTCCCTGGTGAGCTGTGTGTATCCGGCCCGGGGCTGGCACGCGGCTATCTGCACCGTCCAGAGCTGACAAAAGAAAAATTCGTAGCCAATCTGTTTGCAGCAGAGGAAGTTGGCTATGAGCGAATGTACCGTACAGGTGACTTGGCACGATGGTTGCCAGATGGGAACATTGAATATTTGGGTAGGATTGACCATCAGGTCAAAATCCGCGGGTATCGGATTGAACTCGGTGAGATTGAAGCGCAAATTATCAAGGTGGACGGTGTTAAAGAATCTATTGTCATGGCTCGTGCAGATCAGCAGGGAGACTATCATTTGGCCGCTTACTACGTAGCTGAAAAAGAAATCAGCGGCAGTATGATGTTGAATTTGCTGAATGAGAAATTGCCGAACTATATGGTACCGTCGTATTTTATACAACTGCAGAACATGCCGCTGACACCGAACGGAAAAATTGATCGCAAGGCACTATCGGCATTCGAGGAACACGCTGATTTGACTGCAGAATATGCAGCGCCGCGCACAGCCATGGAGGTGAAGTTAGCACAAATCTGGAGAGAGATACTCGACATTCCGTCCGTTGGAATTCATCATAATTTCTTTGCCATTGGCGGACATTCACTTCGTGCGACTGCATTGGCCGCAAAAATTCACAAAGAACTGAATATTGAGTTACCATTGCGTTATGTATTTGACTTTCCAACAATTGAGCAAATGGCGCAGGCTGTTCATGAATTGTCTCCAAATCCATTCGCAGCGATTCCAGTTGCCGAATTGAGAGACAGTTATCCGGCATCTATAACTCAAAATAGACTATACGTTTTGAGCAGCATGAATAACTACAATATGTCTGCCATGCTTTTGATGGAAGGAGAACTGAATTTTTTAAGATTAGAAAGAGCGCTTAAGCAATTAATTCAGCGACATGATACATTGCGAACCTCTTTTGAATTCGTAGATGATAAATTGGTACAACGGATTCACGACCATGTCGATTTCAATTTGGAGGTTATGCAGGGACATGGTGAGAACGAAGCAAGAGCAATGATGAGACAATTTATCAGACCTTTTGATCTTGGGAAGGCACCGTTACTTCGAGCTGCTCTGTTGCAAGAATCTCCACAGCGCCATTGGTTTATGTTTGACATGCATCATGTGATTTCAGATGGTGTATCCATGAGTTTATTGCTGAACGAGCTGCCCGCACTGTATGAAGAAAAAACGTTGCCGGCCTTGCGAATTCAATACAAGGATTATGCGGTATGGCAGCAAGGAGACATTGGTAGCTCATGGATGGAAAAACAAGAAGAATACTGGCTTAAGCAAATGAGCGGCGACATTCCGATTTTGGGTATCCCAGTCGACTTTGAAAGACCTGCAACACGTAGCACTTCGGGCAGCACCGTTTCCTTTGCCATTTCACCTCAGGACGTGAGTGGTTTGAAACAAATCAGTTTGCAGGCGGGAGCTACTTTATTTATGGTATTACTTGCGGCCTACAAGACCCTATTGTTCAAGTACAGCGGTCAGGAGGATATCGTTGTTGGAACACCTATTGCAGGTAGACAGCATCACGATTTGCAGCCTGTCGTCGGCATGTTTGTCAACACGCTTGCATTGCGGAGCTTTCCTGAAGGGGACAAGTCATTTTACGAATATGTTCAGGAAGTAAAGGACCAGGTGCTTGATGCCTTTGAGCATCAGGATTATCCGTTTGAATTGCTGGTGGAGAAGCTGAATGTACAAAGGGACCTGAGCCGAAATCCGTTATTCGACACTCTTTTTGAGCTAGATAACATGGACTCTGGTACGACGGAATTCCAAGACTTGCAGGTTACTCTGTGCCCAGGCGAACAGAATATGGCAAAATTCGATTTGACACTTACGGCCATGGAAAGCTCTGAAGGTTTGGTTTTCAGCTTCACATATGCCGACAGCCTGTACAAGAGAAGCACGATTAAACGAATGGCCGATCACTTCATCCAGTTGATTAAAGCTGTTGTAGATGAACCACAGACAAAGCTATCTGAAATTGAGATCATTACGCCACAGGAAATCGAAATGATATTAGATGTCTGGGGAAATACCGCGGTGAAATACCCATGTGAAAAAACCATTCATCAATTATTTGAAGAACAGGTAGAGAAGACTCCAGATCAAGTAGCTGTAGTTTTTGGAGATAGCCAGATCACATATAACGAATTAAATGTTCGTGCAAACCAACTGGCTCGAGTGCTAAGAGCGGAGGGGGTCCAGGCAGATCATTTGGTCGGAATGATTATGGAACGTTCTATCGAAATGATTGTAGGGATTTTTGGTATTTTAAAAGCTGGTGGGGGATATGTACCTATCGACCCTGAGTTTCCGCAGGAACGTATGCTCTATATGTTACAAGACAGCCATATTAAGCTTATGGTTGCCATGCCAGAAATGGCCGCGAAGGTACCGTCGGATGTGCTGGTCATTTCACCTGATAGTCACAGGCTATCCGCAGAAGACTGTTCCAACTTGGCTGAAGTTTGTGACCCTGGCCATTTGGCTTATGTGATGTATACCTCAGGTACGACGGGCAAACCCAAAGGAGTGATGATTCAACACTCTAATGTCGTTAATATGACAACCGCATTTAGAGAACAAGTATATAAGAAATACAAATCGCCAATGCGGATGGCATGGCTATCGCCGTATGTATTTGATGCATCAGTGAAACAAATTTTCCCATGCCTGCTTCTCGGGCATGCGCTTCACGTGGTGCCGAGAGAGATTAGCACCAATGGTCATCGTTTGGCTGACTATTTCAGATCCCAACGGATTGATTTTACTGATGGTACACCGGCACACATGCATATGTTGACGGAAATGCAAGACTCCGTTGCAGACCTGAATGTACAGCATTTTATTTTTGGAGCAGAGGCGCTGCCAGGTCATCTCGTTAAAACATTTTTGAGCACCCGACCCGGATATCGTCCGCAAATAACTAATGTTTATGGTCCTACCGAGTGCTGTGTAGACACAACTGCATACGACATTGACGGGGAAACGATGACAGCTTGGACACATACGGTGCCGATTGGCAAGCCAATGGCTAACCAGCACGTATATATTATGGATATGAATCGGAAGTTGGTTCCGATAGGAATTGCAGGCGAGATCTACATCGGTGGTGATGGAGTAGGGCGAGGTTATATGGGAAATCGTGAGCTGACAGATGAGAAATTTATAGCAGACCCCTTCAAACCAGGAAAACGTATGTACCGCACAGGAGATTTGGCGCGATGGATGGCAGACGGAAATATTGAATATTTAGGCAGGATGGATCATCAGGTAAAAATTCGGGGTTACCGAATTGAACTTGGAGAAGTGGAAGCGCAAATAATGAACCTGCCTGCGATCCGTAAAGCGGTGGTTATTGCTCGTGAGAATGAATCAGGACAAAAAGATTTATGTGCTTATTTTGTGGCTGATAGCGATCTGACCATTCAGGAACTTAAAACAGCGTTGGTTCCAAATCTTCCGATGTACATGCTGCCAAGCTATTTTGTTCAATTGGAGAAGATGCCGTTGACCACTAACGGAAAAATTGATCGTAAATCGCTTCCTGCGCCGGACGGAGACATTCAAACAGGTGTTGAATATGCAGCCCCGCGAAACGGCATGGAACAGCATATGGTAGATATTTGGAAGCGAAATCTGGGTGTCAGTATTGTTGGCATTGATGATAACTATTTTGATTTAGGCGGACACTCCCTGAAAGCCATTCAATTGGTTTCACAGGCTCAGGCTGTTGGCATTGAAATAGGGATTAATCAGGTGTTTCAATATCAGACTATTCGCCAAATATCAGAGTATTTGCGAGAAGACACTTCGATGTTGGGTATGTTAACACGTGATATTGCCGAGGCAATCGACATCATCGAAGAGGCTTATGACGTACATGCTCATTTCCAATCAACAGCTGTTGAAGGGCGAGATCAATTAACTTTGCACATAGATCCTTTCGATTCTATACAAGCAGAGGCCCTGAAGAAAGTCATTTTGGCACGCCTTCATCCTGACCTTCATCCACATCATTTGCTTCCTTTTGAAGCAGCTGCTCAAGTATCTGACTGTGAAAAGCTATACACAGATACGATGGTAGACGATGAAGCTGTGAAGCGGCATGCTGAGGAGTGGCTGGAACATCTGCTGCGGATGAATGATCAATGGAACAGCACGATGCTGGTAGGAGAGCCTTTACAACGCTATGCGCTTGCTCCCGCTCAACATTATCATTTGGAGCATCCGCAATCCTCAGGAGGTGTCATTCCTTTTGATAGTTACCTGCTGGACGTAGAACGGTTATCTGCAATCATACAACGCCTGATAGAGCGCCATGAACTCTTTAGAAGTGTGTTGGTCCAAACGGATGTCGGATGGGAATGGGAAATGTTGTCCATGAAGAAGCGCATGGATATTCCAATGATAGATTTATCGAACTACGGTGCAGAGATGCAAAATCGTATACTCTCACATATATTGCCTGCATTCTTTATGAACCCTTATGAAACAACCGGAAACTTGTTATATCGTATTGCGCTTGTTCGCCTCAATTTACGGGATCATTTGCTGCTGCTCCCTTGTTCACATCTCATCTATGATGGCATGAGCGGAGAGGTCGTTAAGAGTGAGTTGTACCGTGCATATGATGACATGAGCAATGTAAAAGGGCAACTAGCAGGAAGCTACCGTGATTATGTGAGTCAGGTCCGCAAAGGACCTCAGGGCATAGGTGATCAAGAGATTGTCGACAAATTTCGCTTGTCCGCATTTGCTGCTGCTTCGGATGCTGTAGTTCTCGCAATTGATGAGCGCAACCATACAACGGGTACAGATGTGACAGTAGAACTTGCAAATTGGAATGACTCCAACGCGGTCGGACACATGTGGGACTTGGCTATATGCCTGGCTAACCGCTTTTTCCGCAGATATTTACAAGTGGACGAGATTCCTATTCTTCTCACTAATTATGGCCGGGCATACGAGGACAAGCAGTATTTTGATATTATAGGTGAATTTATAGACCAAATCCCTGTACTGCTTACAGATGCGGATGAACATGGACATGAGATCAGAAATAGTATGCAGTTGGCCGTATCGCATAATTTGAATTTTCTAAATCTCATATACAATGATGAAATGGCATCGTTGTATCCGCAGTCTAACCAGTATCTGAAGCATAGCCTGAATAAGCTGCCTATTGTGTTCAATTACCTTGGCGAAGCGTCGGATAAATATCAGCTGTTTAAAAATATCGAGCCAGAAGAGAGGGACATCTATCGGGATTCAATCATTTTCTTTACTGTTCAGCATGTGGAGAACGTATTGCAAATCTCGTTAGAACTTCCTTTTGAAGAAAATCCAGAAACCGTTAAAGCGATGTTGGAAACAGAGCTAGCGAACTTACTAGTAACAGACGGAGATGGGATAATGTCCACCTAATCTTCACATTAGACATTAATAACAGGCTCCGAGTTCAAAATAGGGAAACTGCCCCAAAGCTTTCAAATGGCTTTGGGGTAATCTGAACAAACCACAAAAGTCGCAAGTCTCCATTAACCTCGGAGATTTACGGCTTTTGTGGTTTGAATTATGAACTTGGTGAACCTATGACTCATGCAATTGCGCTGGCTTCTGGTGCCGCCGACTTATGAATACCAAAGACAATGCAATTACCGTGAGGATAATCCCAAGCATTTGAAATCCCTTGAAGCTAAATGTACCTCCCATTACGATAGCTATCAATAATGAAGAGATAATGGTTCCCAGATATCTTGATGTGCTAAATAATCCGGATGCTACACCGATTATTTCTTTTGGAGAACTTTGGAACAGGGCTGCTTGCATACCTACATTGTTCAAACCGTTGCTAATACCGAATGCAGCTAAAGCCAAACACACGCTGATAACCGGTGAATTTGGATTCAATGTCACGAGCCACACTGACCCCAATGTCATCAGAATTGCGGACACCAGCAATGCCGGTCTGGGTCCTGATTTATCGATCCATTGTCCTGCAATGGGAGAAGTAATTAGCGAGCACAAGCCTAAGCTTAGCATGAGAATGCCTGTTTGGAACTCGCTGACATGACGTACCATTTGCAAGTAGGACGGAAGCCCGAAAAAGAGCGAGTAATATAGTACGTTAACGAGCATGAATTCGACATTAATCCAAATCATTGCAGGGTAACTGGCGAATGTGCGTAAAGGAATAAAGGGTGATGTCGCTTTTAACTCATGTCGTACGAATGCCCCCAGCGCAACGAAGCCTATCAGCCCGACAATGACATTTCCTAATGAGATATGCCCAGATGATTTTGCCGAGAGTAACCCAACTAGCAGGGCAACCAGACCCAATGTGAAGAGCAGAATCCCTGTTGCATCAATCAAATCAAACCATTTACGAAAAGACATGTTGCGTGCTACGGATGTTGGCAGTTCGTCCTTAGGAATATTCCTCCAAGCCAATACAAAGCTGGCCACCACAAACGGAATATTGATGAAAAAGATAGCAGGCCAATTCCACCAATGAATCAAGACCCCGCCAATAAAGGGGCCAATTGCTGCTGCTCCAGATAGGAATATGGACAAAACAGACAACGCAGTTGCTTGTTTCTCTGTAATATGAATTCGAACAATAGCCATTCCAACTCCAACCATCATGCTTGTTCCGATGGATTGCACAATGCGGAACATGATGAGCCACCCGAAATTTAGTGATAATGGAGCTAATAATGATGCAATGAAGGTTACAACAAGCCCGGTAAGGAATATCTTCCTACGACCAAATAAATCGCTGGCCTTACCCATGACAGGTTGAGCGATGCTACTTGCAATGTAGAAAGAAAAAATAATCCAGGAAACACCTGTAAAGTCAAGATGGAACACATTTTGTAGACTTGGAATAGCAACTGAAACCATCGAAGAATTTAATGGGTTCAATAGTATCCCTAGACCAACTGAAATCATTAACCACCAGCTGCGAACGCTCATTTCTGGTCCCCCCATAGCGAATTAATGTCATCGTACTTGAAATCGATTATTTATTCCAACGCATTTGATGTTATAATCTCATTGACTTGAGGGAATGAATGGAGGGCATAATGGAACTTCTTCAACTGCAATATTTTCTGACGGTAGCTCGTTTGGAACATGTGACCGAAGCTGCACGAAGTCTGCACGTTACTCAATCGTCGCTGAGCAAAACGATTCAGCGTCTGGAGGAAGATCTGGGGGTTCCTCTATTCGATCGAACAGGGAGGAAACTGCGATTGAATGAGTTCGGAAGCAGATTCCTTCACCGTGCAGAGAGGGCTTTATTTGAATTGGAGCAGGGGAAGCAGGAGCTTAGCGATTTTTCCAGCCCGGAATATGGCACTCTCGAATTGGCGGTGACCACCGCAAGCACATTACCCAATATCCTGCGAGAGTTTCGGAAAAAGCGACCTTATATTCATTTTCATGTGCAAATGCTGACCACACAGGAAATGGTAACGCTTCTTCATAGAGGCGAGGTCGATTTTTGCTTGTCCTCACCTCCAATAGAGGGGGATAACATCGAATGCCAGATCGTGTTTATCGACCCAATCCTTGTAGCTGTTCCAAAGGGGCATCGGCTGGCAGATCGAAGCAGTGTAACGTTGACAGATCTAAGGGATGAATGGTTTGTCGGTGTAAAGAAAGGCTACGGTACTCGCGATTTAGTGGACTCTGTATGCAAATCGGAAGGATTTGTACCTAGATATGTGTATGAGGGGGATGAACCTGCAAGGCTTAGTACGCTTGTGGAAGCTGAAATTGGCATAGCCTTCATACCAAGCACGGCAAGGAATTCACGGGAACATCTTAGATATCTCCGAGTAGAAAATCACGAATTGGTACGGGAGATCGCTTTATTATGGCATAGGAGTCGGTATATTTCGCGGGCTGCTCTGGAATTCCGTGAGGTAGTTGTAGAATATTTCGGAGCGATATCCCAACAGACAATTTAATCCCAAATATAAGCGAAATAAAAACATTAACAGAAGCGGTAGCGTAGGACATTTTAACCAAACGTCCTAAGCGGCCGCTTATTCTTTTATTCAACTGTAAAATTTGTAATTTCAATTTGTATGCTACCATACACACACGCCCAGCTATTGAAGAAGTTTTTGGATTGTACTAACCCATCCTTCTTAGCTGACGAAACTGCTCCGGTGTGATACCTGTTTGCTCCCGAAACCTCTTGATAAAATAGCTGCTTTGATGAAAGCCAGTTTCCAGTGCAATCTGCTTTACAGTGAGTGCCGTGGATACAAGGAGATGCTTGGCCAACGTTATTCGGCATTGGAGTAAATATTGAGCTGGGGTACTGCCCATGATCTGATGGAAGAGCCGGCTAAAATGAAAGGAGCTATAACCTGACGTCGCAGCCATTGTCTTCAAATCGAGCAAGTTCTGACAATGCATACGAATATATTCCGCCGTATGACGAATCCTCTCGTGGACGGTACCGCCGGGGAAGGTGCCGAAAATTTGGTTGGAATGGTGGACGATCTCCAGAAGAATTTCATAAAGCAGGGAAGAGATCCGTACATCATAGTCGTGACGGTAAGCTTGGGCAAGTTGCAACATTTCTTCCATCAGCGGTTTTAAACGTTCTGGCCGATGGAGCGAGAACAGATACGGTCCGTGCATGCTTCGGCCTTGTAATAGCGAATCTACATCTTGCCCGTCAAAATGAATCCATCGGACATCCCAGGGATCCTCGGGTTTAGTTCGATATTGCTGCGTCGTATGCTTGCCGAAAAGAAAGCCCATGCCAGGGGTAAGCTCGATTTCCTTCCCATCATGCACAATAGCGCCTTTGCCTGCAAAAATGATATGTAAATTGTATTCTTTCAGTAATCCTGCATTCCTTCGCTCCCCATGATTGGGGAAGTTCTTGTAACGCCCTAACGATTCGGGAAACAGCATACCTTTATTTAGAATGGGCGAAGGAAGATAACAATCTATTTTAATCATGTATCCATCTCCTTGACTAAGTTAGCAAAAAAGTAATTCAATTAGCAAAATCGAGTTATTCTAATCCATTTTTTCCTATATTACAATAGATACGATTATCAGAGAATAACATTTTTGTACTATTACTTCTACTGAAGGAGAATTGGAGCATGCCGAAATCCTTATCTTTAGATCGCTTTCATTTGGGAGCTTGTTATTATCCTGAACACTGGGACGAATCGTTGTGGTCGGACGATCTCATAAGAATGAAGGAACTGGGCTTCAGCATCATTCGGATTGGAGAATTTGCTTGGTCGATCTTCGAGCCGGAGGAAGGAAAGTTCGAATTCACGCTGTTTGACCGTTTCTTGGAGCAGGCAGACGCGAACGGGATTCAAGTGATCATGGGCACACCAACAGCTACGCCACCAGCATGGCTTACTTATAAGTATCCCGAGGTGCTGAACGTATCCATGGAGGGGGTCACGTTCCAACATGGTCAGCGTCGGCATTATAACTATAGCAGTCCCATTTATTTGGAGCTTTGTGCACGTATTACAAGAGAGATGGCACAACATTACAAAGATCATCCGGCCATCATTGGGTGGCAAATTGATAATGAGCTGAACTGCGAGATAAACGTCTTCTATGCCGAGGCAGATCATCAGGCTTTCCGGCGCTGGCTAGAGGCAAAATACGGTACATTGGAGCAGCTCAACAAGGCTTGGGGTGCTGTATTCTGGAATCAAACTTATGACAGCTGGAAGCAGGTTCATCTAACTCGTCCAACCGTATCCGGGTCAACAAATCCTCATCAGGCTTTGGACGAGAAACGATTTATATCCGATAACACCATTTCGTTTGCCAAGCTACAAGTGGACATCCTTCGGTCAGTGGCGCCTAATCAGTGGGTGACAACCAACGGTGTATTCGGGCATTTGGATAGCCATAGGATGACGGATCAACTACTTGATTTTTTCTCGTACGATTCTTACCCTCAATTCAGTACCATTTATCCAGACCAAGGGGAGAAGCCATTGCTGGATCGCAAGTGGGGGCTTTCTTTAAGTAACGTCAGAGGGATGTCACCAAATTTCTGCGTGATGGAGCAGCAATCCGGTCCGGGAGGATGGGTGAACAGAATGGAGATGCCATCTCCACGCCCGGGGCAGATGCGATTGTGGACCTACCAAAGCATTGCTCACGGGGCAGACATGGTTTTGTATTTCCGCTGGAGAACGGCAACGTTTGGTACGGAAATGTACTGGCATGGAATTAATGATTATCACAATCAGTCGAATCGTCGGGTCGCAGAAGCAGGTCGCGTCGGTAAGGAGCTGCAAAAGGTTGGAGGGCGGATTCTTAGCAAACGCTACGCGGCAGAGGTTGCTCTACTTCGCGATTATGATAACGAGTGGGATGGCGAGTTGGATAAATGGTATGGTCCCTTGACAAAGCAAAGTGAGCTCGGCTGGTACAAGGCACTGCAGTATGGACATATACCTTCGGATATGGTTACAATCCGTCCGGGTAAGGAATCAGAACAGTTGCGGGAACTGGCCAATTACAAGGTGCTGGTATACACGCATCCGGCGATCCTACGAGACAGTACGGCAGCTATGTTACAAAAATATGTAGAGGATGGGGGCATCCTGATCTTCGGTTGCCGCACCGGTTATAAGAACGAGTTCGGTCACTGCCGTATGCAGCCACTCCCAGGCCCTGCAGCCGCAATGAGCGGCGTTCACGTAGAGGAATTTACGATGATAAATGGGACGGCATCACCTGTATTGGTGCGATTTAAGGATCAAGCTCTTGATTTTTGTGCTCCAGGCTTCAACGATATATTGAGTGTTCATGCTGACACGGTAGAAGTACTCGCGGAGTACGCATCAAGCTACTATGAAGGGAAACCGGCCTTGACCGTCAACCGTGTTGGCGAGGGACTAGTTTACTATTGGGGTGCAGCTTTTGACTTACCGATAGCGGTTGAGCTTCTAAGACAGCTGCCAGTGACATCCCCGCTTGCGGGCTGGTGCCAAGCTCCTTCAACGGTAGAAGTCGCTATTCGTGCGGATGCACAAGAAGAGCTGGTATTTCTACTGAATTACAGCGAAGAAACGGCTCAGGTTAAACTGAGTGTTGAGACGGAGGAACTCCTTTCCGGTAGCAGGCTGACTGGTATCGTATCCTTGGAACCGTATGGAGTATGGGTATTAAAGAAAGTTTAAAATGAAGAGAGCATCAGCCGCTGATTTTAATCCAGAGATCAGTGGCTTTTTATTACATAAAGCAAGGGAATAACGTGTTGCTTTTTTGTATAGGGTTCAGCTCAATAATCGCTGTCTTTCCTATGGGTTCTTGAACCAGAGAAATCGAACGTGATCGGTATTTAATACAAAATTAATAATTTAATACAATATTATTGACTCTTTTTTTATATTGGTGTGATGTGAAAGGCATGCTCGTCTGGTCGGAAAAGGCGTCGACCTTTGAGTTCAATGATCAGCGGTTAGCCGCTTTACGAAGGAATGGCTGGAAATCGTACCGCAGCAGTACAATCATCCAAGCATCACAACTTGGGTCCCGTTCAATGAATCGTGGGGCATATCGACCATTGGACATGATGTAAGCCAGCAGCAGTTCACGCAAACGGTCTCGGATATTTTAACTCTTCATGATTATGTGGAAACGGGCGAAGAGTTTTTGGAGCGATATCAGGACAAAGAAAGCATCGTAAACAACAGCATTTCCTTTATTAAGTCGAAGCTTTTATCGAACGTTTCCGTGCAATCACCGGAGCAATTAAAGCGACCCCCTATCTCTCGGGCTATTGCTATACACAGGTAACCGATGTACAGCAGGAAGTCAACGGATTGTTGACGGAAGACCGAAAACCGAAGGTTCCGCTTGAAGTGATTCGGGAGATAAATCTGGCTTGAAGTGATAATTAATATAATAGAATTTGCAGACCGGCTGTATGCTGTCTCCTCCGTGAAGAATAAGGAATACGGCATCTTCAGCATACTTTTCGCATATAGGCTTTTTAGTAGAAAACTGGATTTAACTATTTTGATTTTTTGTTCCCCACTCACATAACCCTTCCAAAACAGGTAATAGCGTTTCTGCTTTATCTGTGAGACTGTACTCGACTTTAGGAGGAATTTGAGGATATTCTTTTCGATTTACCAGACCATCCGCTTCCAATTCTTTTAGTTGTGAACTCAATGTTTTATAAGTAATAGCCCCTATCTGTCTTTTCAGATCATTAAAGCGAACGGTCCGGTTTTCGGCTAGGAGATAAATAATAACCATTTTCCATTTACCACCAATCAATGAAACTGTATAACCAAAAGGTGTATCTTGAATATTTTTAACTTTACCTTTAAATTCAGCCATACTCATGGTTACAATATCCTTTCGGGTAGTACCTATCAAAATAGTGCGTACTACGTTTTTATTTGTGTTCAGTTTATACTAACCTTACTTTTGAAGTAAAGGAGAGAATAACATGACTAAAAAAACAATACGCCTGTTAATGCCACAATGGCAAGGGGGAAACAATCCTAATTACTCTTTTGGAGCCGAACTGCTTGCTTGGCTAGCTCCGGATAATGATCAACCCCTTATTCATGTTCCAGTTCAAGCTTATGATGGAACTCCACTTGAAAACGAAAACGGTATGAATGGGAGAACACAGCTACTTGAACAATTAGAGGCTGCTCAGCATATCATTGATGCTCATAAGCCAGATCGCATTGTAATGTTTGGTGGTGACTGCTTAGTGGAACAAGCTCCATTTGCCTATTTAAACGAACGATATGGTGGGGAATTAGGTTTAATTTGGATCGATGCTCACAGTGATTTAGTTAGATATGTAGGCTATGATAACGGACATACATTACCGCTCGGAAATCTGTTGGGAGAAGGAGATGAGGAATTCGCAAAGCATGTGAAAATCCCTCTAAAACCAGAAAATGTTTTTATCGCAGGATTAGCAACTCCTACAGAGCAAGAAATAGAAGTGATTTCAGAAGCGTTTCAAAGACTAGGTATAGCACCAACAGAACCAGATACAGAAGTGATTCAAAGACTAGGGATTAAAACTGCAGAAGCTCAAGAGTTAACAAACAGTACTGAATCTATAAAAGAGTGGATTAAAGAAAGTGGCATTAAGCATCTGGCTATTCACCTTGATTTAGATGTGCTTGACCCAAAAGCATTTCGTTCTTTATTATTCGCCAACCCTGAAGCACCTTATAATTATTCTCCTGCGGGAACAATGCAAATGCTCCAACTACTTAATCTGATTAGAGAACTATCTGAAGAAACAGATGTAGTTGGCTTAGGTATAACGGAGCATATGCCGTGGGATTCTATTAATTTAAAAAATCTGCTTGGAGAGATACCTATATTAAATAACTAAGTTCATACACGGATTATAAGAGAACAATGATCTGCTTACAGTTTGTCTGGTTCTATTCCGCTTGTACTTTTCGGAAGCTGCACATTAGGCGAATATCCCCTATAATGGATCTTAAAAATAATTACAGAAGAGTCTTATTATGTAAAAGTACGTTGAAATCGGTTACCCAATATATGAAGAAATGCCTGTTTATCCAGGATTGCCAGAAGTGAGGTTAGAGCCTAGAGAGCGTTTGGACAAAGGGGATGACTGGAACGGAGTGTGTTAAGTATAGGCTATTTTGTTCACTATGGCTTGGTTAACAAAATCAGCACTGCAAGGAGAGACAACAATATATACGCATAAGAAGTCGCCATTTTGGCGGCTTTTTTGTTTTGGATAAAAATTTATAGTAAGCCTTCAAAGGTGTCTATAATCTTTATAATGATGGTTTGACACTGAATTAGTGGGAAATGTGGGAAGGCGGTTCACTTGCATCATTGCTGAATAATTGATCATCAGCTCATAGTCTCTTTAAAAAACGTTTCTTTTAGGGAGTTACAATAACAGCTAATTAAATAATTTACATGATTCAGGCGCATTGTTATGAGTTTTTCAAATAGATTTTAAAACTTTTTATTAATCAAGGAATAGTGCTGGAGGACAAAAATATATATGCTTTAGGTCGCTTTGATGAATTTTATCTCTGGAGGACGATATAGAAAATCAATCGAAGCGAAATAAGTGATGTAACTCTAAATGAAAGCGGTTAAAGGAGGAGTCTTTATTAAGCCTCTGGTATGAAGATTTGAATAGAAAGCTATGAAGAGAGGAGGCGCCCCAGAAAAGACAATTTAGGTAAATTAGTGAACTTCAAGATGAATAATGCAGGACTAATCAATCAGTTGTTTATTTATATGAATTGGAGGTTTTGAGATGAAAAAAACCATAACATGTTTGGTTTTGTTTGGTCTGCTTATTAGTCTGTTGCCGATCAAAAATGTGAGCGCTTCCGAAAACCTTGTTCTGACCAAATCGGCAACTGCAAGCTCCGTCGAAGATTCGACTAAGGCGGCTGATTTTGCGATTGACGGGAATTCACTAACTAGGTGGTCTTCACAATATTCAGATCCACAGTGGATAAGTGTAGATCTCGGCAATACTACCGAAATCAATGGGGTTACGCTTAACTGGGAAGCCGCTTATGCGAAGTCCTTCCAAGTTCAAACATCAACGGATAATGATCATTGGACTACCGTCTATTCCACTACGACTGGAGAGGGAGGAATAGAGAAGATATCTTTCGAAGCAACAAACGCAAGGTATGTAAGAATGAACGGCATCGAAAGGGCTACTAGCTACGGATATTCTCTCTGGGAATTCGAAGTGCATTCTGCCGACGAACCGGAGGATAACACACCTCCAACAGCGCCCTCCGGTCTGACTAGTTCCTCTATATCTGATACGACGGTAAGCTTAGAGTGGACGGAATCTACAGACAATGTAGGGGTTGCCGAATACGACATCTACAACGGATCAAAGCTAATAGGCTCCAGTGCGTCAACGTCCTTTATCGTTACTGGCTTAACAGCTAACATGGCGTACAGCTTTTGTGTGAAAGCCAGAGATGCTGCTGGGAACGCGTCGGCTGCAAGCAATGTGATTGATGTGAACACTAGCGCGTCCGACACAAGTATTGTTTCAGGTGAAATTTATAAACTAACAGCACAACATAGCGGAAAAAACCTAGAGGTAGCAGGAAACTCCACTGCCGATGGAGCCAAGGTGCAGCAGTGGACGGACAGCGGCAGACCCCAGCAGAAATGGAAAGTGATCGACGTTGGCGATGGATACTATAAACTGATTGTGCAATCCAGCGGTAAAGCATTAACAGTAGCTGGAGGTTCTCTCGAAGATGGTGCTAATGTGCAGCAATGGACAGACAACGACTTATCTAATCAAAAGTGGAAGATTATTAGCGTCGGCGGCGGATATTATAAGTTGCTCGTTAAATCTAGCGGTAAAGCGCTGGATGTAATCGGGGGTTATACTAATGATGGGGCAAATGTACAGCAATGGGTGGATAACGGAAATGATCAGCAGAAATGGAAGTTTACGCTTGTCGAATCAACCGCTGATACTACAGCACCAACGGCACCAGCGAACCTGAAAAGCTTTTCCAAAACAAACACTTCGGTAAGTCTTGTATGGGATGCTTCAACAGACGATGTAGGTGTTACCAGCTACGATGTGTATAATGGAACAATCTTGGTCGATTCAACCGACACGACAAGTTATACGGTGACAGGACTTACCGCCGATACAACGTATAGCTTCACCGTAAAAGCCAGGGATGCAACAGGGAATGTTTCAACAGCAAGCAATATCATAAATGTGACGACAAATGCTACCTCTGAGAATACAGGCTTTTATATTAACGGAACAACGCTGTACGATGCCAACGGAAATCCGTTCGTAATGAGAGGAATCAATCACGCTTATACATGGTATAAGGGTCAAGAGTCAGCAGCGATCCCTGCCATTGCGAGAACGGGAGCGAACACCATCAGAATCGTACTGTCGGATGGTCAGCAATGGACAAAAGACAATCTGTCTGAGCTACAGAATTTAATCACTTTATCAGAGCAAAACAAATTGGTTGTTGTCCTTGAAGTACATGATGGTACAGGGTCTGATAGCGCTACTGTATTGAATAATATTGCGAATTACTGGATTGAAATGAAAGGTGCACTCATTGGAAAAGAAAGCACCGTTATCCTCAATATTGCGAACGAATGGTATGGAACATGGGATGGCGGAGGCTGGGCGCAAGGCTACAAGTCTGTTATACCCAAGCTTAGAAATGCTGGCATCAAAAACACAATCATGGTTGACGGTGCAGGATGGGGACAGTATCCGCAATCTATTTTTGACTACGGAACAGAAGTCTTTAATGCAGATCCGCTTAAAAATACGATGTTTTCTATTCATTTGTACGAATATGCCGGTGGAAATGCTGCTACAGTAAAAAGCAACATGGATAATGTACTGAATAAAAATCTGGCTCTCGTGATTGGCGAATTCGGCATCAAGCATACGAGCGGTGATGTTGATGAGGCTACCATTATGAGTTACGCTGAGCAAAAGGGAGTAGGTTATCTAGCATGGTCTTGGAAAGGAAACAGCGCGGGTCTCGATTATTTGGATATGGCTACTGACTGGGAAGGAACAAGTTTTACGGAACAAGGTCGTATTATTATTGAAGGTCCCAATGGTATTAGGGCGACATCGAAATTAAGCACAGTTTATAGCGGTTCAGCCGACAAATAGCCTTCTTCCGCTCCTTCCAATCTTGCGGGCGCAGTTATATGTACTAAATCCTCTTATCGCAAGGTAAAGGCCGATTCCACATGCAGCTACATTTCTCGCCTCCAAGAAGGCTAGTTGGCTTATCCAGATTGCACCCTGAGTTATTAGAAAAATCCAACGAATTTAGTTTTATGAATGAACAGAGCTGAGAAATGACAACTTAAGAAAGTAGTATACATCACAATTTCCAAAGGAGGATATCTGTTATGGCTCACCAGAAGAAAAGGAAAGAAGCAGCCTGGAAGTCACGAAAGCAAGAACAGCATCCCCATGGTAAAGTCAAATCGCTCAAGGAGTTGTCCAGCGAATAGGATTGAGGAGTATACTGCGTAAAAGAGAAGAGCTGTCGATGAAATTCATCGGCAGCTTCTTTTTGCAATGATTTCGCGTACACAAAGAATTCCCTTAATGCTGCAACTGGATTTACTAGCAACCATCCAGCTATTGCTTGTGAGCTTTTCAGATTGAGGGACTTGCAAAAAATGTATCTTGATGACAGACAGTTAGGGTTGGGTGGGGATCAAGCAACGCAATGATCTTTCGGACATTTTAAGCTCAATAGAAGACACGTCTTCAAACATCAAATTGCTATGTGCTACATTCATCTTCACCAATTTTAGACCAGTAACTTATAGCGTTCTAGTATAGAAGGTATCTTCTTAAATTCGTTTTTCAGAAGGGTGCCAGTTCCGGCTAAAAATTGAAGCATCTCCTGACTAGGAGATGCTCAGGCTGTCGAGAAACCCCCTGTTTTTTTGCAGGGGGTTTAAAACTGTCTTAGTGGTCTAAAAACTAGAGTCCTCAGATCGTTTTAAATCGATTTTTGTTTTAAAAGATGCGTCTACCCATATAAAAATAGAAGTGTCGAAAAGTCCTCTGGACTTTCTCGACACTCTGAGCATCTCCTGACTAGGAGATGCTTCTTCTACGTTATGATTGGGTAGTCTGAGATAAGCTGATTTATCAGGATACGATTGAATTCAGGAGACCTTGCTTCACCTGATCCGACAGTGGCATAAGTGGCAGGCGCAATTGCTCGGCAGCAATAATCTCTTGCTGGGTAAGCCACCACTTGATCGCGGCCGGGGCTGGCTCTGCAAATACATGCTGGATCAGCGGTTCCAGTAGCTTAAAACTGTCTCGCGACCCGTTCATGTCGCCAGCTGCAAAACGTTGGTACGTATCCACATACTTCTGGATATTGAGATGAGCGGATGCAAGCATACCGCCGGCAGCTCCCTGACATAGCATGGCATGGAAATAGGCATCCTCTCCGCAGAGGACAGGCTTGGTCTCGTACTGGGTCAATTTTAAGAGCAGATCAAGACCGCCCGTGCTGTCCTTGAGCCCAATTACGCCATCCAGGTCCAGCACCTTGCGTATGGTATCTATTGTCATGCGACTGCCCGTGCGAACCGGAATCTCATATACAAGCACAGGCAGGCCTACACGAGATACGACACGGAAATGCTCCAAGATCCCTTCCTGCGTCGGTCGGTTGTAATACGGAGTGACCACCATGGCTGCATCCGCTCCTAATTCAGCCGCCATTTCCGTCCGATGCACCGTTGAATAGGTATCGTTCGTTCCAGTGCCAATGACGATCGGAATGGTTTTGTTCATGCTCTTCAGAACATCCTGCGTCACCTGTACCATTTGCTTCACTTCATCCCAGGATACGGTTGGCGACTCTCCTGTCGTACCGTTAACAACCAGTCCCTGAATGTCATGACCTGCAAGATAGGTAACATACTTCCGGTACGAATTGATGTCCAACTTATAGTCACGCGTAAAAGGTGTAATCAGCGGTATGAAAATCCCATGAATATGTTGTTCGTTCATCATCATCATCAGTTATCCCTTCCCGTTGAATTAAATCTAATGTAACATAGGAGACAGCATCGGAGTTATCTATAATAAGCGATGATTCTAATCAAAATTTTTGATG
Source organism: Paenibacillus sp. EKM206P (assembly GCF_011066155.1). Classification (NCBI taxonomy): domain Bacteria; kingdom Bacillati; phylum Bacillota; class Bacilli; order Caryophanales; family Paenibacillaceae; genus Paenibacillus; species Paenibacillus sp. EKM206P. The sequence goes on from NZ_JAAMNQ010000016.1 coordinate 94,134, forward strand.
GGGTGGCCAGAATGGATTTCATTTATCTTCAGACATTTCGGGAAGTTGCTTTTCGTGAAAGCTTTACGAGAGCAGCAGAAGTGCTCGGTTACGCACAATCCAGCGTCACGACCCAGATTCAGAAGCTGGAGAAAACGTATCAAGTCAAATTGTTCGAACGCTACAGCAACAACAAGATTCGTCTTACCTCTGCCGGGGAAGAACTGTTCAAGCTTGCTGGACAAATGCTGGAGCTTTTCGAGCAATCGAAAGAAAAATTGGCCAAGCAGGGCGGGGGCTCTATGACGATCGGTACTATGGATTCCATCGCTTCGTATTTTCTGCCGCCGTTTATGCAGGCGACTCGCAAAGAATACCCTGATTTGAACATACGATTGCATACGGATCGCGAAGAGATGATTTTGCACCAGGTCAGGGAAGGGGATGCCGATGTTGGACTGATCCTCGCGGACGATTCAAGCAATCCGGCCTTGCAGTGGATTACGATTCGAGAAGAACCGCTTGTGCTGATTGTCCATCCGAACCATCCGCTTATCGCTAAAGAGCGAATCGGCCTGGATGATCTGGTGGATGCGGAGTGGATTATGCCCGAGCATACGTGCAACTACAGACAACTGCTGGAGAGAGTGCTTCGAGCAAATGGAATCACCTATCGCGTAAGCCTGGAGCTGGGTAATCCGGAAGCGATCAAACGGAGCATCAAGACTGGAGAGGGTATATCCATACTACCTCTAATGGCTGCGCTGGAGGAGATTGAACGGGAAGAGCTGAAGGTGTTACCCTTTGAGCATGCCGAACTCAAGCTGGAAATTCAGCTTGTTCTTCATCCCAAGAAGTGGGTGTCCAACGCATTGAGCTTTTTTATGGAGAGCATGAGAATGTAGATTTTCCTCCACATCAAAAATTAATATACAGTACGAGCGCTTCCTAGTGGAAACCAGAAGCGCTCACAGTTTATTCAAATCATCCACGTATTTTTTTGAAAAATAAGCAATCAAAATGTGCATTAATTAATTTGAAAAGCGGGATCACTATGAAGAATAGCGTATGGCTCCCATGACTACGTGGTCAGGCAATGCCGGTTTTACGATATAGACGAAGAAGTGGCTTACTACAACAAACGAGTAAATGACGTAATCTTACTTTGAAGTTTTGAAATCATGCTTAGAGTTGACAAATGAAACAAACATGTTAGTATATATGCGTGTGCATGCATTTTGTTGTTGTATTTCCTAATATAACTCAGAGAGGAGTCTTTTTCACATGAAAGATTTATTTAGCCCCTATACAATTAAAGGTTTGGAATTGAAAAATCGCGTAGTTATGCCTCCAATGTGCCAATACTCGGTTGACAAAAAGGACGGGGTTGCCACAGATTGGCATTATATGCACTATGTTAGCCGTGCAGTAGGCGGAGCTGGTTTTATCATAATTGAAATGACAGATGTAGAGCCGGATGGTCGTATCTCCGATTTTGATCTTGGTTTATGGTCAGATGAGCAGATTCCTGCTCTCAAACGGATTGTAGATGCTTGTCATAGCTACGGTGCCAAAGTGGGAATCCAGATCGCGCATGCCGGACGCAAGGCGGAAGATGCTGAAGTTCCTGTAGCACCATCTGCTATTGCATTTGATGAAAATTCAAAACAACCTCGCGCGCTTACAACAAAAGAGGTTAAAGGCCTGGTTGAGAAATTTCGTGCTGCTGTAGCTCGCGCTGTCAAGGCTGGATTCGACAGCATTGAAATTCATGGTGCACATGGCTATTTGATTCATCAATTTCATTCGCCGCTTACGAACAAACGGGAAGATGAATATGGTAAAGACCTTACCCTTTTTGGTCGGGAAATCATCCAGGCAGCGAAGGGTGAAATGCCAGAAGATATGCCGCTCTTGATGCGTATTTCTGCCAAAGAATACGTAGAAGGTGGATATGGTATTAAGGAAAGCATTGCTTTTGCCAAGGAATATCAAAAGGCAGGAGTAGATATGTTTGATATTTCATCTGGCGGTGAGGGACCTATAGCTGCATGGGGCAGACCAGGAACTCACGCAGCGTATCAAGTCCCCTTAGCAAAAGAGATCAAAGAAGCTTTGGATATTCCGGTGATGGCCGTTGGAAGACTAGAAGATCCAATATTGGCGAATGCAGTTATCGGAAATGAAGAGGCCGATCTGGTTGCTGTGGGTAGAGGGATGTTGAGAAATCCTTATTGGTCACTGGAAGCCGCATCAAAATTGAAAAAAGAAACTGCAATCCCTACACAGTATACTACAGGGTTCTAAGACTGAGCTCTTGCTAATCATAATTGGCCTGTCAAAGTTAAAATGGTGGTGAACCGCTAGCTATATTTGACCAGGAAAAGATTTTAAGACCGAATGCAACGATAAAAGACTTTGAAATGGAAATGGTCGATTAAGCGAAAAAAGTACGTCCTTTAGACCTTTTGTAAAGTACTCTATCAAGGTACTCTACAGAAGGTCTAATTCAATGAACTATGCGACCACAGAGAGCATGTCAGAGGAAGATACATAAGATGAGATTCGGTTTTAGCTCTTAGGTGTTGTGATATGTGGCACTATAAGATGGTTATTCATACCATGGACGTTACAATGCAATGTAGCTTCCAATGTTAGAAGTGAAGGTTGGTAAAAGCCTTGCAAACCACTCCTCGAGTTTTTGGCATTTCCATTGAACTTTTTGTGTGGAAAATTTGGTGAAAATACAAGCTGGTTACGGAGGATTTTTTGTATTCCATATTTTCTCTAATTGACTTTGTAACCCAACATTATTATTATCTTATACTATAAGATTAATTATCTCATACTATAAGGTATTAGCGAGAAGGTGTTGTGACCATTGGATTATAAAGCATTAGCGACAGAACTATTCGAGTATATCGTCAAATCGCGGAAACCAGCATTAGAGGAACGAGGGCACTTCTCACGTGGCGAAATGGGGATTCTCATTTGTCTGAATTTCAATAAGGACGGGGTTACCTCTGGCCACTTGAGCGAATACTTGTCCGTCAGTACGGGACGAGTAGCAACGGCACTGAAGAGCCTTGAGAAGAAAGGACTAGTTGTACGGCGTACTGATGTCAATGACAAACGTAAGGTGATTGTATTCATTACGGATTCAGGTAAGCAATTTATGATTGATAGGCATAAGGAAGGAATCACATGGACCGAGAATGTTCTTCGAAAGTTAGACGAACAGGATGCCAAAGAACTGATCCGGCTCATTAAGCTTATTGTCTCTAGAAGCTGAATTTCTATGCAGACGCAGGAGCACCATACTTCACCAGACATCAAAGACTATCAGATAAAAGGAGAGCAACGGAATGCTAAAGATATTCAAATATCTCAAAAAAAATGAATGGATGCTCGTGCTTTGCAGCCTGGCTTTCATCGTTGTGCAGGTATGGCTTGATCTGAAGCTACCTGATTATATGGCGGAAATTACGACCAAGCTGCAAACAGAAGGAACACCTATGTCCGAACTGCTGATTCCCGGCAGTTACATGTTGTTTTGTGCCGTCGGCAGTATGATTGCATCTATTATTGTCGGCTATTTTGCGGCAAAGGTCGCGGCAGGGCTGGCCATGCGTCTGCGTGCGATGGTCTTTGACAAGGCCTTATCTTTTTCCATGGAAGAGATGAACAACTTTTCAACAGCCAGCCTTATCACCCGCTCCACGAACGATGTTACCCAAATTCAAACGGTGGTTGCGCTGGGGCTGCAGGTGATCATCAAGGCGCCGATTCTGGCCGTGTGGGCCATTGCAAAAATTGCGGATAAAAACTGGCAGTGGACCGCCTCTACAGGAGTGGCTGTGGCTGTCCTGATCCTGATGCTGAGTGTCATTGTTATTTTCGCTCTTCCGAGTTTCCAAAAAATCCAACGTCTCACCGATAATCTGAACAGAGTAACACGTGAGCATCTGACCGGGCTTCGGGTGGTGCGCGCTTATAATGCAGATCAGTATCAGGAGGAGAAGTTCGGGCAGGCTAATGCCGAATTGACGAATACAAACCTGTTTGCGAACCGGTTAATGGCAATGGTTGGCCCGGGTATGACCTTTATTATGTCGGGTCTGAGTGTCTCGATCTATTGGGTTGGCACTTACCTGATTAACGGAGCGGCCGTGCCGGACCGCATTACGCTATTCTCTAATATGGTCGTATTCTCCTCTTATGCGGTGCAGGTGGTCATGGCCTTTATGATGGTAAGTATGATTTTCTTCCTGATGCCTCGAGCTTCGATTTCTGCCAAACGGATCATGGAGGTTTTGAATACCGAATCCAGTATCGTTAACGGGCATGAGACGACTGGAGAAGAAAGCGTTATGGGGCAAGTGGAATTCCGTAATGTCAGCTTCAAATATCCGGACGCGGAGGAGGCCGTGCTTCGCAATATTAGCTTTACGGCGAAACGAGGCGAGACGGTTGCCTTTATTGGCGCTACAGGCAGCGGCAAAACCAGCGTGATCAATCTAATTCCCCGCTTCTATGATGTGACCGAGGGAGAGGTACTCGTGGACGGTGTGAATGTCAGGAACTATAATCAGCAGGCACTCCATAACAAAATCGGATATGTTCCCCAGAGAGCTGTACTGTTCAACGGTACGGTGGTATCCAACGTTTCGTATGGTGTTAACGGAAGAGCAGGAGCTTCAGAGAAACTCGTCAAAGAAGCCGTTGGTATTGCTCAAGGAACGGAGTTTGTTGAAAAAATGGATGGTCAGTATCAGGGTAGAATTTCGCAAGGTGGAGCGAACGTGTCCGGTGGTCAAAAGCAACGGCTGTCGATTGCGCGTGCCATCTACCGACAGCCGGAAATTTATATTTTCGATGATTCCTTCTCGGCACTAGATTACAGAACAGATCGGATTCTGCGCTCCGCTCTCAAAAAAGAAACCGGCCACGCTACGACACTTATTGTTGGTCAGCGCATAGGCACTATCAAAGACGCTGACCGAATTATCGTGCTGGACCAGGGGGAGATTGTAGGGAGTGGCACGCATGAAGAGCTGATGACGAACTGCAGCACCTATCAGGAGATCGCATATTCGCAGCTTTCGAAGGAGGAACTCATACATGGATAAGAATGAACACACCGTCGACAGCCAGCAAATGAAAATGAATCAGCCAGGTCCCATGGGCAAAGGTCCCGCGGGGGGCAGGGGTGGTGGTGAAAAAGCAAATAATTTTAAAAAGACCATCAGCCAGCTTGCATCCTACAGCAAGGCCTATGTGCCTATGATTATACTCGCTATGGTACTGGCCCTGGTCGGCTCTACCCTCAACGTGATTGGCCCAGATAAGCTCAGTGATATTGCCAACCTGATTCAGGAAGGAATCGTAACCGGGATTGATGTAAGTGCTGTTCAGAAGATTGTTTTTGTATTAGCGCTTTTATATGGATTTGGTCTTATTTTTAACTATTTTCAGGGCTTCATTACAGCAACCGTCTCACAGCGTCTTACAAAGAAGATGCGAACAGAGCTGTCTCGAAAAATCGATCATATGCCTTTGAAGTATTTTGACTCTACGAGTTACGGTAATGTGCTTAGCCGCGTAACCAACGATGTCGATACCATCGGACAAACGCTAAACAACAGTCTCGGCACGCTTGTTAGTGCGCTGGCCACTTTCGTGGGAGCCTTGATTATGATGCTTTATACGAACTGGATCATGACCGTTACCGGAATTGTAGCTACGCTGATCGGCTTTAGCCTGATGAGCGTGATTATGAAGCATTCACAGAAATACTTTGTAGCACAGCAAGCGGAGCTTGGCCAGATCAACGGTCATATCGAAGAAACCTATGCTGGTCATAACGTAGTCAAGGTCTATAACGGGGAACAAGCAGCCAAGGAGGTGTTTCATGGCATTAACAGCCGCTTATATACAAATGCATGGAAGTCCCAGTTCATGTCTGGTCTGATGATGCCAGTCATGATGTTCATTGGAAATTTTGGTTATGTCGCGGTCTGTGTTGTGGGAGCTTTGCTGGTCAACCAACAGACTATAACCATCGGAACTATTGTCGCCTTCATGGTGTATATTCGTCTATTTACACAGCCCTTGTCACAGTTGGCGCAGGCAGCAACCAATTTGCAATCGGCTGCTGCTGCCAGTGAACGTGTATTCGAATTTTTGGGTGAAGAAGAATTGGCGGATGAAAGTGACAAGACTATGAAGCTGGATAACGCCAAAGGGGATGTTGAATTCAAACATGTTCGTTTCGGTTATAACGAAGACCATATGATTATCAAAGACTTCTCTATGAAAGCTGAAGCTGGTCAGAAAGTCGCCATTGTCGGTCCGACAGGCGCTGGTAAGACCACGCTCGTGAATTTACTCATGCGGTTTTATGAGCTGAACGATGGAGAAATCTACATTGACGGAACCCCGATCAGCCAATTAACGCGTGAGAATATTCATGAATTATTCTGTATGGTGCTTCAGGATACCTGGCTGTTCGAAGGAACGATTCGTGACAATATCGTCTTTTCCAAAGATCATGTTACTGATGAGCAGGTAGAAGCTGCATGTAGAGCGGTGGGACTGCACAGTTTCATTAAAACACTGCCGCAGGGATATGATACAGTTCTGGATGACAAAGCCAATCTCTCTGCGGGTCAAAAGCAATTGATTACCATTGCAAGGGCGATGATTGAAGATTCACCTATGCTCATTCTGGATGAGGCCACAAGCTCGGTCGATACGCGTACGGAATTGCTGATTCAACAAGCGATGGATCAGCTGACTGTGGGGAAAACCTCCTTTGTGATTGCTCACCGACTTTCGACGATCAAGAATGCGGATCTGATTCTGGTCATGAAGGACGGTGACATTATCGAAATGGGTAACCATGAGGAATTGCTAGCAAAAGGCGGCTTCTATGCCGATCTATACAACAGTCAGTTTGAACATGCGTCCTAAAAAGTAACTGCTTGAAAGTATAATGAATATCCATATAGTTCCAACTTAATTAACATCATCATGTGGACATTATAAGGTATAAGAGCCAGAATTTCTTAATCATAATTGTGGAGGCAGATCAATGAACCAGCGTTTTCGAATCACCCGTTCCATGCAGGAAAATCCTGTGGAGCAATCCATTTCCCTGGAGGAGTGCAAAGATTACTTTGCATCCCAGCCAGACTTTTCGTATTCACGGGAGCTTATCATACAAGGTGCTGAGAGCACCATGTCGATCGAGGGAGATTTTTTCATGTGGAAGTATGCTGACGTAGAAATACCTTTTCGTCATTACATGGGGGATGTGTACGTGGCTATTTCCAATGAGGCTGTCGTGCCTAAGATGATTGAAATTGCAACAGATTTACAAGCAGATGTAGTGGATGGGTGAAGAACGATTCTTATTGCAGCAAAGTAGGCGTAGAAGCCAAGCTCTGATTATCCGGTTCAGTTCTCGCACCAGTTTGAATCGGTTAATGTGGACAGCCGCGGGAATCCCTTGTCATCTAAAAGACGTGATATACGATTGCTTGTCTGGATATCTGGTGAGTGGTTGCAAAGGATTTGTTCCATGTCTGATCACAGGGCAGAAGCTCAATCGGTTGTGATGAGCTCGGCAACAAAAACGATTCGATTCGTACACAGTATACGTCACACAACAAATGTTTCTGGTACGTTCGCTGTGGCAGTATTCACTTCATTCTTAAGGGTCAAGTCGCCAAAACATAAAAATAGCAAGTCTCTTGCAACATGGAGACTTGCTATTTTTATGTTTTCGGTTCATTGAATTTTGCGAAAAAAATAGTTCCATAGTTATGATTTTTCTAAAAATTTATACTTTTAAAGGAAGATCAAAACGTTTCTATTAAATAAAAAGCAAAGTTTCTAGCTAAAATTAGAGAAAAATTTAATCTGAACTGAAATTTCAGAAGAAAATTAAAGAAAATTTTGCATGTGAATTAGTTCAAAAGAGCTATGAAAAGTCACTATCTATTTAAAAAATGAAGAGTTATTAATTTTGAATCACTTCAGCTTGATGTGAATAAATTCCATTATATAGGTGATTAAAGAATATTGCTGAAAAAGTTGAAATTTGTCGGATGATGTCAGAATTGATTTGTTACATTTGTGTTAATGATGTGTAACGTAAAATTTGTTTTGATACAAGGGTTTTGGACTTTTTTGCAAGTCTACGTCATTTTGATTTTATCAATTTATAAAATCAAAAATTTTGTCTTAAATCACGTTAACGGGTCATGATCGGTATTCAATTTAATAAAAAAGTGAAATTCTTGTATTTGAAGATATAAAAATAATAGAATAATATGGGTTATTTATGGATTTCATGAAATCTATCAATTTGGAACTTTTGTCCCATGCTAATCGGTTTTAAAGTTTGTATATTTAAAATAGCTAGAAAGTATTGGGAGGAAAAAAGGGATATAAGGATTTATTGTGAAATTTTGGGCAATAAGAGGATTTGAGAAATTTATATGGCGACTCCGATCATGTCTTAGTTTTTAAAAATCGTGATCTATCTGACTGAGAAGATCCAGTTATTTTCGCCCGATATGAGGACTTTGCTTAATGGCTTGCAGAACATAGAAGTTGTTCAACAGAAGCTCCATGGACATCAAGCAGGACAACATGCCCTCACTGCTTCCCGAAATGGCTTCATAAGTACATAAGCTGTTCTCTTTTTTAGACAATGTATGGGGGCACTGATTGTAATTGAAACAGCATGGCAGTTGTATAGGCCAAACTGTAAGATTCCCTGTCCATAGCATCATATCCAGTAAATCCGTCCCACATCTCCCGTATTGCAAAAGACAACTTCATTATTTTTAAGGTATGTGAAACGTATCCTTAGCAGCCTGGGAACCCCGTTGGCCCGTCCGATGACCATCATTTTTCATCCATGTACAAAATCAGGAAGTCATAAGCGCAGTCGTGAATCACGCTCCTAACCACGCTGCAGCAGCTCATGTATCTCACAGCATCGATACCCTCCAGCCAAGATTCGACAGCACACATCATGATACACTACGTTGTTAATATTGTGGCAACCATTCTACAACCCACCACCAAGATGTACTCTCAGCATAATTCAAAAATATTCTCATTCCATGCACATTTTCATACATCCAGAGTCAGAGTTATTTGCTATGTCCGCACAACTAAAAAAGCTTGCACTGCGAAAGTGTGAGCGATGAAAAAGAAGATGCGCTTGTTTCGATTCAAATTCAGCTCTTTGAAGGCACCCATATCTCAATGGTATATCAGGAGTGATCGCTTTTGCCGACTACCATTGGCAATTTAATGCCGGAGAAAAGACACGCATGACTAGTTCCTTGACAAGGGCGGTCATTTATGAGGAGTTACTTTACCTCTATCTATTTCGCGAGGAGAGATACGTATGACTCAGCACAATGTTCAACTGTTTGCATTAAGCCAACCACAGCAACGTATTTGGTACACGGAGCTTGTGTATCCCAATCGCAACACGTCCACGATTATTACCACTGTTAAAATCAAGGGAACGGTTCGAATAAATGCATTGCAGCAGGCAATGAACCGGGTGATTGCACAAAACGATTCTTTTCGTATCAAAATCACGGCTCGGGATGGCATCCCCTATCAATATGTGGAACCGTTTGCTGCTCAAAGCATAGAAACGCTTCAGGTTACCCCGGAGGAAGCTGAGCTATGGGTCAGCCATCACAACGCACAGCCGTTCCCCTTACTGGATTCGCAGCTGTATCGGTTTACTATTTTGCAGCTGGGGGCAGAAGACACCTGGTTTAGTTTCAAGATGCATCATATTATTTCGGATGGCGTTACCATGGAGCAGGCCATTAATGAAATTACGGGGAATTATATGAATATTGTGCATGGTACAGGTTCAGATGCGCCGGCCCCAGCGAACTCATATCTCGATTTTATTCAGACGGAGCAAAGCTATGAGCAATCGGACCGCTATCAAAAGGATAAGATGTACTGGACGGAGAAATTTGCCAATTTGCCGGAGGTTACAGGTTTAAAATCGTACAATCCGCTCACAGTAAGCACGGCTGCACGCCGGGAGACCTATACACTGGAGCACGAATTATATCGTGGTGTCACGGCTTTTTGCGAGGCGCATAACATCAGTATTTTTACATTTTTCCTGGCTGCTCTGTATATTTATTTACATAAAACGACAGGTGAACAAGATTTAACGGTTGGTACATTGTATGCTAACCGTACGTTGAAGAAGGAAAAAAATACAATGGGCATGTTCGTCAGCACTGTGGCTACACGTTTGCAAGTTGAGCCGGAATCCGAGCTGCTTACTTTCCTACAGGGTGTTGGCAAGGAGCAGTCGTCCATTTTGCGGCATCAGCGTTATCCGTATAACAAAATCATACAGGATTTGCGTGAACAACAAAGCGGCACGGATATTGGCCGCCTGTTTGGCGTTACCATTCAGTACCGTACGCTGAGCTTCTCTCGTTTTGATGAAGCTGTTCAGCAGGTGCATACCGATTTCTGCGGAGATACAGTGAGTGACTTTGATATTGCCATGATTGATATGCTGGATGACGATAAACTTGTATTGCAACTGGATTATCGGACCGAGCTGTTCAGCGAGCAGGAAATCGCCCGAATTATTCGTCAATTCTTGAGTGTGGTTGAGCATATGGTGAAAGGGCCACAGCAGCGGATTCAGGAGTTGTCACTGATGAGTGACAAAGAGCGGGCACAAATTATGAATGTATTTAATGCGACCACAGTTCCCTTTCCAGACGATGTGGGGATTCATGAGTTATTCGAGAAACAGGCAGAATGCACACCAGATCAGACAGCGGTTATGTTTGGAAGTCAGAGTCTGACTTATCGGGAACTGAATGAACGGTCGAACTCATTGGCACGAATGCTTCAAGCACAGGGAGTAGGACCTGACAAGCTGGTCGGCCTGATGATGCAGCGCTCCGTGGAAATGATCGTAGGCCTGCTGGCTGTTCTAAAAGCAGGCGGTGCTTATGTGCCGATCGATCCTGAATTTCCGTCATCTCGTATTCAATACATGCTGGAAGACAGCAAGGCTGCAGTGCTTCTGACCAGTCGTGATCTGTTGGAAGAACATCATTGCAATGCCAATGCAATATTTCTTGAGGATGCAGCATTGTATCAGGGAGAAAGCAACAACCTGGAGACGATTGCTCGCCCAGAGCATTTGGCTTACGTCATCTATACCTCTGGATCGACCGGAAATCCAAAAGGAGTTATGCTCCAGCATCGTTCGGTACTGAACTTTATTACCGGGATGCATGAAATCATTGACTTTGAAGCTGGCAAAACCATTTTGTCACTCACGACCATTTCATTCGATATTTTCGTCTTGGAAACCATCTTGCCACTGTTGGCTGGAATGACGGTTGTGCTTGGCGACCATCAGCATCAGGTGGACCCTCAGGCGCTGGGTGAGTTGATTGCTCATCATTCTATAGACATGTTGCAAATGACACCATCCCGGCTACAGATGCTGCTGGATCATGAAGCTGGTTCCCACGCGCTGCGAGGCGTGAAGGAAATCATGGTGGGAGGTGAAGCCCTTCCGTCCAAGCTGCTCGCAGCACTGCAAGAAATAAAAGGTCCCCGTATTTATAACATGTACGGACCTACAGAAACGACGGTTTGGTCGACCGTACAGGAACTGACTCATGCTCAAGAAATTAATATAGGACGTCCGATCGCGAATACCCAAATCTATATCATGAATGCGAGCGGGGAATTGCAGCCAGTCGGTATGCCGGGCGAGTTATGTATTGCGGGGGAAGGATTGGCCCGTGGGTATTGGAATCTCGAAGATCTGACGGCAGAGAAATTTGTGGAAAATCCGTTTGCCGGAGGCAAAGAGGGCTATGAACGGATGTACCGTACAGGCGATTTGGCGAGATGGACACTGGATGGCAATATTGAATATTTGGGACGAATGGATCACCAGGTTAAAATCCGTGGCTACCGGATCGAACTGGGCGAGATCGAATCGCAGCTATTGCAGGTGGAGTCGGTACGAGAAGCGGCTGTCGTGGCCCGTGCGGACGAAACAACGGGTCAAAAACAAATGGTGGCGTACTATGTGGCCAGTCAAGAAATGGAAGCCAGTGAACTGAGAAGTGAGCTGGGGCGGGAGCTACCAAGCTATATGGTGCCGTCGTATTTCATTCAGTTAGAGCAGATACCGTTGACACCGAACGGTAAAATCGACCGCAAGTCCCTGCCAGCACCGGAAGGCAGTCAGCAAAGCGGAGCGGATTATGAAGCGCCCCATACCGCGCCGGAACGGGCACTCGTGGCGATCTGGCAGTCTGCCTTGGGCGTGCCAACTGTAGGTATTTTGGACAATTTCTTTGATCTGGGCGGCGATTCCATCAAGGCGATTCAAATCGTATCCCGTGCGTTCCAGGCAGGCTACAAGCTGGATATGAAGGATCTGCTTCGCTGTCCAACCATCGCAGCATTGGCACCGTTTATGGTAAGTCGTATGGCAGATCAGGGAGAAGTGAGCGGGGAAACGGCATTGCTTCCGATCCATCATTGGTTCTTTGAACAGGAGCATGTAGACGCGCATCACTTTAATCAGGCGGTTATGCTGCACCGGGAGCAGGGCTTTGACGAAGCTGCTTTGCATCAGGCGCTAATCCAGTTGACCGAGCATCACGATGCACTACGGATGGTATTCAGGAAGACCGAGCAAGGCTACCAAGCGTGGAACCGCGGAATACAGGAAGGCGAGCTGTATCATCTGGACGTGCTAGACTTTAGGGCTTTGACGGATGAAGCCATTCTGAGCGCGACGATTGAGGCGAAAGCAACTGAAATTCAAAACAAAATGAATCTATCCGAAGGACCGCTGGTAAAGCTGGGTCTGTTCCGTTGCAACGATGGAGACCATTTGCTGGTGGCGACCCACCATTTGGTGGTCGACAGCGTATCATGGCGTATTTTGCTGGAGGATTTGGCAACCGGCTATGAGCAGGCTTTACGGGGCGAGTCTGTCCGGTTGCCGAATAAGACGGATTCCTTCCGTCTGTGGGCAGACCAGCTATCCGCTTATGTGAGCAGTGCAGCGTTGGAGAAGGAGCGTGCGTATTGGGAGCAAATTGAGCAAGTAGGGAAGAGCCAGGCATCCTTGCCTAAAGATTACACTCGTAAATCTCAGGCCAAGCGACAGCATCAGGATGATCGGACGCTGACCGTAGCGTGGACGGTAGAAGAAACAGAACAATTCTTGAAACAAGCTCATCGGGCCTACAATACGGAAGCAAACGATCTGCTGCTGACAGCTCTGGGCACTGCAATTCAGGAGTGGGCGGGCATCCGTCAGGTGCTTGTAAATCTGGAGGGTCATGGACGGGAAGCCATTTTGCCGGATATGGATATTACGCGCACAGTCGGTTGGTTTACCAGTCAATTCCCGGTTGTACTCAATATGGGCGAGGATCGGAATGTAGGACGGCGTGTCAAGAACGTCAAAGAAGGGCTGCGCCGTTTGCCGCATAAAGGGATTGGATACGGGATTTTGAGATATCTTGCTAGCGGTGAAGGAGAAGCAGCTTTTGTTGCCGAGCCAGAAATCAGCTTTAACTATCTCGGACAATTCGATCAGGATTTAAAGAATAATGCCTTCCGCATGTCTCCTTATTCCATCGGAGCTTCCATGAGTGACACGTTGACCAAGCGGTATGCTCTGGATATCAACGGCATGATCACGGACGGTGCACTGGAGCTGACGATCAGCTACAGCAACAAAATGTTTATGAAAAAATCAATCAAAAAGCTGGCTGATCTGCTTCAAGAGAGCTTGCGTGAGGTATTGGCTCACTGTGTGGGCAAAGAGTTGCCGGAGCTGACACCAAGCGACTTGTCCTTCCAAGGACTGACGGCTGGAGAGCTGGATCATATTGTAGAGCAGACGGCTGCTGCGGGAGAACTGGAAAACATTTATTCGCTCACACCCATGCAAAAAGGCATCCTGTTCCACGGCCTAATGGAGCCGAAATCCGGGGCGTACTTTGAGCAGGCGACATTTGATCTGCAAGGCAGCTTTCAAGTGGAGGCTTTTGCCGAAAGCCTAAATCAGCTGGTGGATCGCCATCAAATATTCAGAACGAATTTTTATAGCGGATGGAATGAGCAGCCTTTACAGGTGGTGTACCGTCACAAGCACGCCGGGTTCCGTTTTGAAGATGTACGTTCGATGGAACAAGGTGAGCAGGACGCATATATTGCTGATTTTGCTGAGCGCGACAAAGCCGAAGGCTTTCATTTCAGCTCAGGCGAGCTGATGCGGGTGTCTATTTTACGTACAGGCGAGGAGTC
>NZ_JAAMNQ010000153.1:0-203 GCF_011066155.1 Paenibacillus sp. EKM206P
AAGGGATACCGGCAGTATGCCTCTGACCCAGCTCAGTGCCAGCATTGCCCACTGCTAAGTCAGTGTACCCAGTCTCGAAACCACCGCAAAGTGGTGACTCGGCATGTCTGGGAAGACAGCAAAGAGTGGGTACGGAGCAACCGGCTGAGCCCATCTGGTAAAAAGCTGTACCGCAAACGAAAAGAGACGATTGAGCGAAGCTT
>NZ_JAAMNQ010000154.1:0-202 GCF_011066155.1 Paenibacillus sp. EKM206P
TGGGGGTGGAAGTGCAGTAATGCATGGAGCTGACCAATACTAATCGGTCGAGGGCTTATCCTAAAGATAAAACGCAAATGAGTTTCGGATCCAGTTTTCAGGGTGTAACCTTGAAACAAATGCTTAATATTCCCTGATAGCTCAGTTGGTAGAGCACTCGACTGTTAATCGAGTTGTCACAGGTTCGAGTCCTGTTCGGGGA
>NZ_JAAMNQ010000155.1:0-200 GCF_011066155.1 Paenibacillus sp. EKM206P
CCGAACGGGAAAATCGACCGCAAGGCGCTGCCGGCGCCGGAAGCACGCCTCGAAGGAGGCCTGGAGTACGTTGCACCACGGACGCCGCTGGAAGCCAAGCTAGCCCAAATCTGGCAGGATGTTTTGAAGCTGTCCAGCGTAGGAGTCACCGACTCATTCTTTGACGTGGGTGGGCACTCCCTGCGGGCAACGACGCTGGT
>NZ_JAAMNQ010000017.1:0-98924 GCF_011066155.1 Paenibacillus sp. EKM206P
TACGCCGTGTGGCAGCAGCAGGAGATGCAGCGTGAATCATACCAACGCCGGGAACACTTCTGGCTGGAGCATTTAGCCGGAGAATTGCCGGTACTGGATTTGCCAATTGCTTATCCTAGACCTGCTGTTCGCAGCTTCGAGGGTGCGATGTATGAATTTACAGTGGACGCGAATGTATCCGAGCAACTGCACCGAATTGCGGCACAGACCGGAAGTACACTGTACATGGTACTGTTGAGCGCCTACACCGTTCTGCTGTCCAAATACAGCGGTCAGGACGATTTGATCATCGGTACGCCGGTAGCAGGCCGCTTGTTGCCTGAGCTGGAGCCACTGATCGGAATGTTCGTCAATACGCTAGCCATTCGGCATCAGCCGAAGGGCAACCAAACGTTCCACAGCTACTTGCAGGAAGCCAGAGATCGTACGCTGCAAGCCTTCGAGCATCAGGATTATCCACTGGAAGAGTTGGTGGAAAAGCTGGATGTAACACGGGATGCAAGCCGTAACCCGTTATTCGACACCATGTTTGTACTGGAAAACACAGAGTCGCCGGAAGCGAAGCTTGAAACACTGTCCTTCAGCCCGTATGTTCGGGAGCATCGTATTTCCAAATTCGATTTGACTTTGTCTATGAGTGATGAAGATGGGGAGATGAAGGGTTCCTTTGAATATTGCACGAAGCTATTTGGGGCTGACGCTATTGAGAGATTAACCAGAGATTTGATAGCGATCCTGTCCCAGATTGGAATCGATCCAGATTTGCTGTTAAGCGATATTCAGGTGAACTCGGACGAGCAGCCGGAAGGCTTCTCACCGGATTCCATCGACTTTGTTTTCTAAATCCGTTTTCTAAAATGCAATGATTTCACTTTGCGTGTGCAGAGGGTGGCGGCTTGTCCGACTGCCCTTGCCTGCAAAGTATTCTTTTTCCGACACAACGCTCATGTACTAACATTAAAAAAAATACAATTCCCTTTGAAAATTTAAGTATTATAAACAATTCGTCGAGTTTAGGTTGATTATGCACATTATATATTAGGGGAAGAGTATAAGATGGATTAGCTCCATTTTATATTCCGAATTGTTTAGATTATATAAAAGGTACCACTTTGAGTAAGCTCAATGAACTCTAACAAAAGAAGACCCGCGTTTCAATAACGCGGGTCTTCTTTTGTTAGAAATTGCTGGTTTGATTCATATGCAGTTTAAAGACCAATTTGATTAAACCATCATTTTAATTACGATAATTCCAATCAATGCAAGAATTAAGCCGAATATCTCTTGACGACTCATTTTTTCTTTTAGATAGAATTGAGACACGTTCTAAAAGTGTCCCTTCATTTTTTTGATTTTTTTGTTTTGCTCATTAAAAGTTACATCTGTTGAAGAAGGAACTTGTCTAATCTTAATTACAAAGGCTATAAAACAAGATGGCCAGTATGCCCCATTGCCAGTCTTGATACTGTCCTACTTGCAGATCTCGCTTGTATCTAACAACGATAAGAGAGAGGATAATTACAGAATCCGACTAGCTGCACTAAAACGGCGTCTCTTCCCAAAGCAAAGGAGCTAGCAGGATAACAAGCGCAGGCGTTAGTCCCGAAAAAAATGCTATGACTGAAGCTCGACCAAGACAAACTTAAGATCGAAACAAAGAGATATGAGCATCAAGCTTCAGTCTCTTTTATCTTTCTCATGATTTGGTGATGTAGCAGAGTGTGTTAATATGCGGTCAAGTATTTTTTTAGTAAATGGCATAAAGTAATTGAGTATTAGCCCCCCTAAACAAACGGTTAACAAGGTTCCAATGCCAATGGGTCCGTTTAAAAGGACTGCTATGATCAAGAATATAAGGTAGATGAATGTTCTCGAAAAAAATAGATTTGTTCTAGTAAATTCTTGTATGATTAATGTTAATCGGTCAACTGGAATGGGTGCAAAATTTGTCTGTAAATATGTTGCAGTTCCTAATCCTACAACAACTAAACCAATTCCAAAACAAACAACTTTGCTGTACCATAGTTCAGGTGTTATCAAATTGTGTAATAAAAAAAGCCACATATCAATACCAATACCCGTTATAAATGCTGTTAACAACCCCAAAACTTCTGGTGTTTGTCTTTTTAAAAGCGAATTACAACCTATCAATATTATAGCTATTATGATTTCCCAACTTCCCACAGTAAGCCCCACATTTATAGACAGTCCTACTAAAAGTGCATCAAAAGGTGAAGCCCCAAGGTCTGATTGTATAGTGAACGAAATTCCAAGGGATAATATAAAAATTCCTAATACGAAAAAAATATATTTCAATTTACTCGACCTCTTTAATATAATTTTATGTTGCAAATGCAATAAAAATAAGGTAAATTCAATATATATCATTTTTATTGCATTTGCAACAAAATAGGGGTAAAGGAGTCCATTATGAAGGAAGTACTTCGTGAAATTGGAATGATCGCAAGAGCATTAGATTCTATAAGCAATATTGAATTCAAAGAATATGACCTTACAAAAGGACAATATTTATACCTTGTACGAATATGTGAAAACCCAGGAATCATTCAAGAAAAGTTAGCTGAGATGATAAAAGTAGATCGAACAACCGCATCTCGTGCTATAAAAAAACTTGTTATCAACGGATTTATTGAAAAGGAAGAGGATCAGCATAACAAAAAAATTAATAAACTCTTTCCAACAGAAAAAGGGAATAAAGTCTATCCTTTTATAAAAAGAGAACATGATTATTCGGATAATGTTGCATTAGCGGGATTTTCGGAAAGTGAAGTAAACACCATTTTTAATCTTCTTCAAAGAGTAAGAAAAAATATAGGTGATGAATGGGAATTTGTAAAAAAAGGGAACAAGAGAAATTATTGATTTACATGAAGGAGCGATAATTTAAAGTGACTGTAAAAATAATAAAGTGCAGCCGTGAAGATCTACAAATACTCCAAGAAATAAGTATTGAAACATTCAACGATACTTTTAAGGATCTGAATTCACCTGAAAATATGAAGGCCTATCTGGAAAGAGCATTTAACTTTAAACAGTTGGAGAAGGAATTGTCCAACGTCTCTTCAGAATTCTTTTTCATCTATTTCAATGAAGAACTTGCTGGATATTTAAAGGTAAATATGAACAATGCCCAATCCGAAAAAATGGGTAATGAGTCGCTCGAAATTGAGAGGGTTTATATAAAAAACAGATCTCAAAAACATGGGCTTGGTAAATATCTGCTAAATAAAGCTATGGAAATTGCAATGGAACATAATAAAAAGAAAATCTGGCTCGGTGTATGGGAAAAAAATGAAAACGCCATTGCTTTTTATAAGAAAATGGGGTTTGTTCAAACTGGCGCACACTCTTTTTATATGGGTGATGAAGAACAAATTGATTTCATAATGACCAAAACAATGATATAAGTTTAGGGAGATATACGAATTTTTATTGATTTTATATTGTGTTTTATTCACTAATATGTATAATGTTAACTATAAAATTGAATTCAAAAATGTTTTCTAGGGTTCCGCGATAATATCGGCTGGTCCGAGAGAAAACTCACAGTCGTCGTACTGTGCCACGGAGGGATAAAAGCCTGGGAGAAAAACTGCTGTATGCAGTATTCTCTCAGGCTTTTTTTTATTGCTGCTATAAATTCATACTACATTTGCAGCATTATCTAAAAGGAGGAAGCACAGAATGAACAAGACATGGTTATCTGTTGTAGTTGCGGCATTATTCGAAGTTGGATGGGTCATCGGCCTGAAACATGCCAGCGGCTGGTTAGAGTGGGGGGGCACTTTAGTTGCCATTTTAGTAAGTTTCATACTCATGATTATGACTTCCCGTACGCTTCCGGTAGGTACGGTGTATGCAGTATTTGTCGGATTGGGAACGGCCGGCACTGTATTAGCAGAAATTTTGTTGTTTGGTGCTGAGGTAAAGGGATCTAAATTGTTGCTAATCGGGGTGCTTCTGCTCGGAGTTGTAGGACTCAAAATACAGAGCAAAGAGAAGAAACAAGGAAAAGAGGTGCACTGACGTATGAACTGGGTATTTCTTATTTTGGCAGGCGTATTTGAGATGATGGGAGTTCTCATGATTAATAAGCTCCATAAAGACCGGAATTTCCTGTCTGCTTTTTACTTGCTTGCAGGCTTTGGATTGAGCTTTTTGTTTCTATCCCTGGCCATGGAAACACTACCAATGGGAACGGCCTACGCTGTCTGGACCGGTATTGGAGCTTCTGGCGGAGCCATATTGGGCATGATCTTCTACAGTGAACCGCGTAATACCGCGAGGATTCTGTTCATCGCGATGGTACTCGGTTCAGCAGTTGGCCTAAAGCTGGTAAGCTGAATAATGATGGAATTAGAAAAACTGCTGCTCATCTTAGAACAGCAGCGAACTATCTGAATGCTTATGGTAGCTAGAAAAGACCAGCGTGCAGACAAAGTATCGATAAGAAATTTTGTCTGCATGTTTTTTTGCATACTCTTAGCCTTCTATCTCTGATCTTCAGGATCGCCGCGTTGTGTTTTCAGTTTTAGAAAATGAAGAGTCATTTGAAGCTTCAGGCGAATATCACCATCGCTTAGATCAACCTCGAAAAGCTCACGTATCCTGTTGATTCGATAGAACAAAGTATTTCTATGAATAAAAAGTGTTTTAGCAGCAAGATTTGGAGTGTCCACATATTGAAGATAGGCTTCAAGGGTGGGCAGTAAACTTGTTTTGTGGCCATTGTCATAAGCAATTAACTTTTGGATAACTGGATGGCAGAAGTCAGCGAGATCGTTCTGTTCCGATATGATCTTTCCAATATGCTCGCAGAGATAGTCCTCATACATATACACTGGCTTGTTTGAATTAAGTTGGAAATCAATCTCGACGGCGGTTAGGCATTGCTTATAATATTTTCGCAAAAAAGTTAAATGACTAAAGCAGTTACTCAGCGAAGCAGTTAGACCGTTTACTTGGAGAAATTCTAGAAATCGTTTGTCTTCAGCAATGATTTTACAGGATGAATCAACGAGGGAAATGAGAAATACAATGCGTCCCTGATATACGATCCAGCGGCTATCCGGTAGCAATTGGATCATATGCTGTGCAACTAACTGAACTTTCCCGTACACCAAAGCTGTTATCCAACAGTCGTTGGTCTCGGGATCGCGTGAATAATAAGGAATAAGAGCCATACGGGTGAGTTCGTACAGAATGGATTTCTTCATGCTCTCAATGAGTGGTTGGAGCGAGAAGGTGCTTATAGCGCCCTTCATAGAACGAAGCCGGAAACCCTGGCTTTTGCATTAAGTGATTCCCCGACCGGTCTTGCCAGCTGGATCGTAGAAAAATTTCGAGGTTGGAGTGACTGTGACGGAGATATGAAGAGGTCTTTTTCACTTGATCATATCCTCACCAACATATCGATTTACTGGTTTACCAATTCGCTTGCTTCTTCCATACGAATATATACTGAAGGTACTCAAATGCCACTGCATTTCACCGAAGGTCAGCGCGTTACTGTTCCAACAGGGGTTTCCTTATTTCCCAAGGAGCTGCCCACGCCTCCCCGAAGCTGGGTAGAACGCGTCTATAATATTACGTACTGGGAGAAAGCGAATAAAGGCGGTCATTTCGCCGCTATGGAAAATCCTAAATTGTTTGCCGACCATCTAAATCATTTTTTTCATACATTAAGCGTCTGATAGCCTCTATCCTTCGGGGAGCAATGCAGGGGGGATAAACAACAACGGAATGGACAAGAGAGCAGGGTACGTGCTCACGCTTTATCAGTTCTAGGGGCGGGATAACCGCTAATACTTGATGGTTGTTGGTCATTAAATATACGGAAGAATTTACGCACATAGAAGCTGTCGTTGGGGCATCTTGGTTCACTCCCATCCGTTAAAAATTTAGTTCAGAGCAATATCCTGACTCTCTCTCTTAGATATACTTTTTAATTGGAAGCAACCTTAGCACAGTGCAATACCGAACTGAGGTTGCTTCAGTTATCTAAGACATACTACCGTTTACTTCAGATAGGTTCCCGTTTCTCCAATTCCACCTCTACCATTCAATACATATACCCTTGCATTTCCTTTGCCGGAGCATGTCAGGGTAATCTTGCCATCAGTAACGGTTTTGGAATCACCGGTCACCGCATCCACATAGGTTCCGTTCGGAATTCCGGTAAACGTGGCGTTTCCTGAAATCGTGACCAATGCAAAGCTGTCAATGCCTTTGGCACTGTCGGTATATCTTCTCTTAAACGCCAGATTGCCCGACACATTCTCTGTGGAATACTGGCCTTTTTGCAAGGCGGGAACAGCTCTTCTGATTAAATTAAGCTGTCTGATATGTTTCGCCAGAGGATGGTTGAGCGATTCCGCAAGCGTGCCAGTAGCATTTGTGTATTTGCCGTAATCTTGTACCGTAACATTGCCTTCCACGTGATCGCCGAAATATGCTCGTCCCGTTTTGCTTAGCGGTGCGTTTGGACCTGTATCAATAGTTGCCCCTTTTTGAAACTCGATTTCGGAGCCGTAGAAGATAGCGGGTATTCCGCGGAAGGTGAACATCAGATCGAGATTCTCAGCCCAAGTGTCCTGTGTGCCCGCGAATCTTTGATTTTCCGGAGCCTGGTCAGGAGCATAGTCATGCGAGTCGACATAGGTTACATTCCACGTAGCATCATTATAGTATTGGTCGCCACTTCTCATATTGAATGCTTCATGCGCGGTCTTGAATGCCCAATGCATTGGAAAATCAATCACATCCATGCCCGATTTCATCGAATAGTCAGGCGTATGATAGGTATTTCCGTTTAAGAGAGCATTGTTCGAGGTTGGCTGTCCTGCTGTAGTAGAGTTGTCCGTCCACTCTTGTTCAACTGACGCTTTATTGGAGGCGTAGTCATTCTTTCCATCGCCTGGATACGATTTCGAGCTTTTCCAAGTATAGAATGGCGTCGAGATCGCCGGAATTCCACTGTTCCAAACATCTCTGTAACGTGTGGCTACTTCTCCAAAAATATAGAAATCCGAGCCGCCTCTTGTTTTCCAGGCAGGAATATAGTATTTATTGAAAATATACCGGCTCACATGCTTCACCGTATCGACACGGAAAGCGTCAACACCCATGTCAATATAGTGATTGTAGGTATCAATTAAATATTTGTTAACTGCAGGGTTTTCCGTGTTCAAATCCACGCAATCTCCCGCTATCTGACCAGTCTGAACCGTATAGGATTCCCAGGAAAGACTTTTCTCTGTATGGTAAATGTTATTGTTCGTTCCCTCGTTCTTCATTAAGGCGAGCCTTGCCTGATACTGCTGATCGGGTGTCATAGTATCATAGTTTGGTGGCAGCTTATCCGTAGTTTTCACCAAGTTGTTAGCAGTATCCGGTTTAGCCGGATCTTTCTTGAACATGGGGTACAGATTCTCTTCACCGAAATTACCCGTATGATTGACGACGATGTCCTGAATAACCTTCAGCCCTTTGGCATGGGCTGCATTGATCAAATCCTGATAAGAAGCTCCCGCCGATTCATACCGTGGGTCTACTTTGGCAAAATTTAAAGCATGGTAACCATGGTAATCATAACCGCTGGCATTTTGCACAACAGGTGTAATCCAGATGGCGCTGAATCCGAGGGCTTTGATATAATCGAGCTTTTGAATCAGCCCCTTAAAGTCTCCTCTCCAAGCCGGGTCCGAATCTGGATTGCGCGCCTTTCCATCATCCCATGCGTGCACGTTGTTGCTCGGATCACCGTCATAGAACCGAGAAGTAATCACGAAATAGATGGTGTCTTCCCGAAAATCCTTCTTATTTCCAATATTATAAACAAAGCTCTGCTTGGTTTGATTACCAGCGCCGTCTATAACGAGAAATTTTAATGTCGTAGTCTTGGAGATAAGAATAGACGGTCCAGTCAATCCGGTCAGCGCGTTGCCGAGAATATAGACTTTTGAGCTTGTGGTTGGTTCTGTACCATCCTCCGTATAGTATGCCTTGGTCGTTGCCGCCTTGTTATCTTTCAGGTTAAAGGATACAGTCACCGAGGAATCAGAATGCCCGGCAGGCAAATTCGCTGTGATTGTCGGAGCTTGCAGATCTGCATTCAGGTCAATTACATAATCAAAAGAGGATGCATTTCCAGTTTGACCGATTGAGTTGATACCGAAGGCCTTAATGGTCAAAGAGGAAGCAACTTGGATTGGAGAGGTATACAAGGTCGAGGATGTCGTAGGTGTCGAACCATCTATCGTATAGTAAATCTTATCATCACTGTTGGTGCTGGAAAGCGTCACCGTTTGGGACGAATCATATGTTTTGGGTACAGGAGAGGCGGAAATCGCCGGAATTTTAGGCATTTCCGGGCTGACATCATACCATGTGTTATCTGTGTAATACCAGCCCTCTTTCACACTGCGGGACAAGTCGGCCGTTTGTTTGCCGCTACTGTCATTGAAAATGAGGCTTGAGCCTGTGGCATCGGCAATGGTGTAGCTGTACCAGTCATTTCCATCCGACTTCATCAGGATTCCCGGCCACGCCCCGCTTATCGGAACGCTTGCCGGATTCAGGTTCCAGTAATGGATTCGAATCGCTGAATTCCAGCTTGAAGGTTTCTTAAAGTGAACCGTTAACCCAGTTTGAGTTGATTTAGTTGTTGTGGTAGGTGTATACGTTGCGGTAACGGTAGACGTGATCGAAGCGGTTGTCGATGGAAGAGCAGTCGCTGTGGAATTCGTGTAGGTGGCTGTATAATCGTTGTTACTCGAAGCTACGCCGGGTAAGCCGAAGAAGTTGAAGCAAAGCGATAAAATAATCAACCAAGAAATAAAACTCCCAGTTTTTTTTCTTAGCAAGTTAACAACCTCCTGATAATATTTAGTGGAATGGATTTTGCAACCGGTTGCATTAAAAGTAAAAAAAAGAAAGGCATTTATTTGGATAAAATAGATTCATTGATCGCCTCCTCCATGGTATGTAGGGAAATAAATCATTGTACGCGCTTACAAAAGAAAATATGAAAAAAACATCCACAGGGCACTATGCCAATGATTTTTCCTTTTATGATTATATCAACCATACTTTTACTAGTCAATGCAATTGCAGGGACATTATTCAAATCTAAGAAAACCAGTTCGTAATTGAAGTCAACGTCCAAAAAGTCTTGAAGGCACAGTGAATAATAATGAGGGGGAAAAAAGGCCGTTGGAAATTTATCTTTAATATAAGCATTGACAAATTGTCAAATAAATGAAATCATGTCGTTGAGCTCAATTATGTGCAAACGATTGCCCTTTTTGGAAGCGTATACATGTTGTTTTGCCCTCTTTTATTTACTCCTAATCTCTCAAGAGAGGTTGGTTGTAAAATAAAATTTAAAAGGAGAGTTTAGTATGAGGAGGAAGACAAGCCCCATCTTGAGGCGTACCTGGAGTATCGTTCTCTTTGTCGTATTGTTGTTGCAAACGAATGGCTTTACTCCCGAAGCACAGGCGAATGCCGATGTTCGGCAGTTAGGAGGTTCGGATGCGAAGCTATCGGCTGTCGCAAACTACGAACTCCCGGAAAGAACGAAGGATGGTCTTATTTTTCATGCGTGGAACTGGTCTTTTGACAACATCACCAGGAACCTTCCGGAACTGGCTCAGGCGGGATTTAAAGCGGTGCAAACTTCGCCAATCCAAGCCAGCAAGGAAGGGTTGACAGAAGGCAGCAAGTGGTGGATTTTGTACCAGCCCATCAACTTTAAAATCGGCAACTCTCAATTGGGAAGCAGGGATGATTTCAGACAGCTTTGCCAGGAAGCGGATAAATACGGCATAAGTATCATTGTTGATGTTGTCGCCAATCATACGGGGAATGCGGGCGGTGGAAATCAGCAGTATCAGCCGGCGCATAATGTTGATTCGGCAATCAAGAATAACAGCTATTTCTGGCATGAGGCCAGAGGTGTGGAAAACTGG
The DNA here is from genome assembly GCF_011066155.1 of Paenibacillus sp. EKM206P. Classification (NCBI taxonomy): domain Bacteria; kingdom Bacillati; phylum Bacillota; class Bacilli; order Caryophanales; family Paenibacillaceae; genus Paenibacillus; species Paenibacillus sp. EKM206P. Next base: position 9,993 of record NZ_JAAMNQ010000017.1, read on the forward strand.
AATGACCGTTGGCAAGTCACACAGTGGGGAATTGGTCTGCCCGACCTCAACACGTCTAACCAGGAATTGCAAGATATCATTATCGGCTTCCTGAATGACGCCATTTCCTTGGGCGCCGACGGCTTCAGATTCGACGCCGCCAAGCATATTGAGTTGCCCAACGATCCGGGGGGCTCCAACTTCTGGCCCCGGGTACTGGGTTCGTTAAACAATAAAGATAGACTGTTTAATTACGGAGAAGTGCTTCAAGGTGGAGCTGACAACTTTGCCGGCTATGCCAATTACCTCAGCTTGGCCGCCTCCAGCTATGGGGACAGTGTCAGAAGCGCCGTTGGTTATCACGGTGGCATCAATGTTGATGCGGCCAAATCTTTTAACGCTAATAATGTAAGCCCCTCCAAATTAGTTACCTGGGTCGAATCGCATGACACTTATGCCAACGACAACAGCGAATCGACGGGGTTGAACGATTGGCAAATCAAAATGGGCTGGGCAATCATCGCCTCCCGGGCGGAGACGACCTCTCTGTTCTTCAACAGACCGACAGGAGGTGGGAAATTTGCGAATCGGCTCGGCGATGCGGGGAATACGCTCTGGAAGGACCCGGACGTCGTTGCCATTAACAAGTTCCACAATGCCATGGTAGGTCAAGACGAATACATTAGGACGCAAGGGAATCAAATTATGCAGGTTGAACGCGGTACCAAAGGCATGACGATTGTGAATCTTGGAGGCAATGCTCAAATCAACTCCCCTACCAGACTGGAGGACGGCGTTTACCAGAACAAGGCCAATGGCGGTGGATCGTTTACGGTGTCGAACGGCAGAATTACCGGCCATCTGGACGGAGGCAGGATCGCCGTACTGTATAGCGCAGCGCAACAAACTCCGTCAGTATCCGTCGATCCTGGGGAAGGAGCCTTTTTCACAGATTCTGTTAACGTGAGAATGAACTATTCCAATGCAGACTCGGCAACGTACACTTTGAACGGGGGGCCGGTGACTCCGTTCAGTTCGGGAGATATGGTCAGCATTGGCGCTGGAACTCCAATCGGATCGACGTTTGTTCTGAAAATAGTCGCCGCGAATTTGTCTGGTCAAACAGAGAAGATGTTCAGATATACGAAGGAGGAACCGAGCTCGGGCATGACCGTTCATTTCTACAAGCCTTCCGGCTGGGGAGTACCGAACATCTACTACTACGATGATTCCGTGACTCCGCTCAGGGAAGGCTCAGCTTGGCCGGGCGTGGCCATGCAGAATGAAGGCAACGGCTGGTATGTGTATAGAGCCCCGGACTGGACGCAGGCGAAGGTCATATTCAACTCAAATGGAAATCAGATACCCGGATCGCAAATGCCTGGATATGCCGTAAGTGGCGAGAGATGGATCAAGGAAGGACGGATTACTCCGCAAAATCCCGATGGGACAAAACCGACGGTTACGATCGATAAACCGGAAGGAACATTCCAAGGGGATAGTCAGGAGATCACGCTCAATTACACCGATGTCGACAGTGGTACTTAGAGACTGAACGGCGGTTTTTTACTACCGACCACAAACTAACGATAGGCACGGGTGATCTGCCCGGTGCCCGCTATACGCTGGAAGTGACAGCTAGCAACGCTATAGGGAAAACGAACAATAGCTATACTTTCGCCAAAGCACAAAGCCCAAGCGAGAAGATGTTGACTTCCAAGAAAGAAAATACAGCTGGGTCGGGAGGTCCAGGGGAGCGGCTTGTATGAATGGCTTTTGGGAAACCTATCTCATTGCATGAATTCTTTTACCCGCTAATGCAAGGTTGCGGCTCGGTCGTTTTGCAATGCAATATTGAGCTTGGCGGTTTAGATCAGCATTTGTCGAGGGACAAGAACATAGTCCTATTAAAAGTCGCTATTTTGGCGGCTTTTTTTGTTGTATAGGCTTTTCAAAAAAACTGAAACTTATTTAAGTTCGCACTTAGCCAGCTTTAGAAAGTTTTTTATATTATTTTGCTGCTATCCTTCCACTGAGAAAGCTAGTATAGAATCAGGATTTTGAGGCTTCTTTAAGGATGTTATTACATAAGAACGGATCTTAATACAATCTTAATGCTGTAGGCAAATTCGTAATACGGTACTGATTTTGCCCATGATATACTAAGGATTGAGAGATATATAATAGAGGGTGGGCACAGGATGGCAGCAAAACAGAACGATGCCGAGTCCATATTTGATCAAATTACTGACTTGCCGGTAAGGAAAAGAAGAGGAAGATTGAAGGTTTATGTTGGATATGCACCAGGTGTTGGGAAGACCTGTGCGATGCTTAGCGACGCCCACGAAGAGCAAAAAGAGGGTATAGATATCGTAGTTGGATATATTGAACATTATGCCCGGCCATACACTGCGGCGCTGTTGGAAGGACTTGAACTTCTTCCTTACATCAAAATTTCAAATAAAGAATCCTCAACTAAGGAATTTGATCTGGACCAAGCGCTCCAGAGAAGCCCTGACCTTATATTATTGGACGATTTGGCCCATACCAACGCGGCAGGATGCCGACATAAAAAAAGATATCAAGATGTCGAGGAGCTTCTTCGCGCAGGAATTCATGTATATACGACGATGAATGTTCAACAGCTCGAAAGCCTAACGGATATTGTTTACTCCATTACTGGCATTTCCGTTGACGAACGCATACCGGACAGTGTATTTGACAGTGCTGATCAGGTGGAATTAGTCGATATTGAACCGGATGATTTAATAGGACGTTTGAATAGGGGAAAGATTTATCCTGAGGGGGAGAATACACAGGCTCATTTATTTACCAAGGAGAAGCTGACGGCTCTACGTGAAATTGCTTTGCGTAATACAGCAAGTCAGTTAAACCGAATTGCGGAGCAAATCAGTGAGCAGGCGATAACAAATGAATCTGATACGAAAGAACATATTCTGGTCTGCCTGTCTTCGGCTGCTTCCAATAAGAAAGTGATCCGAACAGCAGCAAGAATGGCGGCAGCTTTTCATGGTCATTTCACCGCGTTGTTTGTGGAAACACCAGAAGCGAGAGAATTGACATCAAAAAATAAAGCGGAGTTAAGGGAAAACCTTAGGCTGGCTGAGCAAATGGGTGCACAAATCGCAACGATGTATGGAGACGATATTCCAGGACAGATTTCCGAATATGTCAAAACAAGCCACGTATCGAAAATTGTCCTAGGACGCTCCCCTTACAAGAGAAGAGGGCTTGCAAAATCCAATGTAATGGATAAACTAACGGCCTTGCTTCCTAATATTGAAATCTATATTATCCCCTATACTCAGTCCTCCTTATATAAAAGATTGCCTTTTTACGAAAAATACCCAATGCTGTCGTTGGCAGATACTATCAAGACCATTGTTATCTTGACTGTGTGCACAATTATTGGCTTGTGGTTTAAGTATTTGGAATTCCGAGAAGCTAACATTATCACCGTGTACATTCTAGGGGTTTTGTTAAATGCAATTGTGACCAAGGGCAGAATGTATAGCGCCATTTCTTCGGTTATGAGTGTACTTGTGTTTAATTATTTCTTTACCGAGCCTTATTATTCTTTACAGGCTTATGATTCAGGCTATCCGGTCACCTTTCTGGTCATGCTGGCTGCTTCTTTCATGACGAGTACACTAACTATGCGAGTTAGAGAGCAGGCTCGGCAGTCCGCGCAAAAAGCTTACCGTACCGAGGTGCTTCTGGAAACAAGCCGGAAATTGCAACAGGCCAAAGACTCTCCGGCTATTATTAATGAAATGGCGCATCAAATGGTGAAGTTGTTGGACAGAATGGTCATTTTCTATTCAGTTGACCAAGGGGAACTGTCGGCGCCGCAGTTTTTTCCAAAGAAAGAATCTGCAGTTGATCCAGGGGTCTACACAGGAGGCAACGAACGTGCAGTTGCAGAGTGGGTGTATAAAAACAACAAGCGTGCAGGAGCTACGACGGATACTTTTTTTGGCGCTAAGTGTCTATATCATGCGGTGCGTGGAGGAGATCAGGTTCTTGCGGTGGCAGCTATTGTAATGGATGAGGAAGAACCTTTAGAAGTTTTTGAAAATAGCCTAATGCTTGCCATGCTGGGAGAATGCGCGCTGGCGCTGGAGAAAGAAAAACTGAACCAAAGACAACAAGAGATCTCCATGCAAATCCAGCAGGAGCAACTCCGTGCCAGTCTGCTTCGGTCCATTTCTCATGATTTACGCACTCCTCTTACCAGCATCTCAGGCAATGCGGGGATTCTTCTTGGAAACTCAGAGGTACTAAACGAGGAACAAAAAAAAGGTCTATATACGGATATATATGACGATTCCATGTGGCTGATCAATTTAGTAGAAAATTTGCTGTCCATTAGTCGAATCGAAGGTGGTACTCTAAATCTTAATTTTCAGGCAGAATTAATGGAGGAAGTCATTTCGGAGGCTCTGCTTCATGTGAATCGCAACAGTGTGAAGCATGTCATTCAGACGGAATTGGATGATGAATTGATGATGGCTCGAATGGACTCCCGACTTATTGTTCAGGTATTGATCAATATGATTGATAATGCAATCAAGTATACCCAAGATGGCTCTCACATCACGATTTCCGCAAGACACGAAAGACATATAGTCGTTGTAGAAATCTCAGATGATGGCCCCGGTATTTCTTCAGAAGAAGTCAAGGTCAGACTGTTTGAGATGTTTTATACGGCAGACAACATTCATGGGGACGGACGCCGTGGATTAGGGCTGGGGCTTTCTCTGTGCAAATCAATTGTGAATGCTCATGGAGGTACTATTGGTGTTAAGGACAATGTCCCTAAAGGGACGATTTTTTATTTTACCCTGCAAGCTGAGGAAGTGAATGTTCATGAATAAACCTTTTATCCTTGTTGTGGAGGACGATAAACCCATCCGCAAGCTGATTACGACAACCCTGGAGACACAGGGTTATAAATACCATACGGCTGAAACAGGGGAAGCATCGATTTTAGAAGCAGTATCCAAGCAGCCGGACCTAATGATTCTGGATTTGGGGCTGCCGGATATGGACGGTGTAGATATCATAAAAAAGCTTCGTGCATGGTCGAATATGCCTATTATCGTGGTCAGCGCACGCAGCGAAGATCGGGATAAAATAGATGCGCTGGATGCTGGAGCGGACGATTATCTAACAAAGCCCTTCAGTGTAGAAGAACTGCTGGCCAGACTTCGAGTCAGTTTACGAAGAATTCGAAATGACAGTGATAAGCTCCTGAAGGATGCTTCCAGCTTTATTAATGGAAATTTGAGAATTGATTATGCAGCAGGATGCGTATGGATTGGTGAAGAAGAAATTCACCTGACCCCAAGCGAATATAAACTGCTTTGCCTGCTGGCAAAACATGTAGGCAAAGTACTGACCCATAATTTTATTCTGCATGAAATCTGGGGCAGCCACAGCTATGACATTCCTGCCCTGCGTGTGTTTATGGCAACGCTGAGAAAAAAAATAGAAAAAACATCATCACAAACTAAGTTTATTCAAACACATATCGGAGTTGGTTATCGTATGCTTCAGGTTGGAGATGATGGCTAGGTAATCATATTATAATGATGTAATTAGAGATCATGCTCTTTTGGAGCATGGTCTCTTTATTTTTCATCTGTCATCTAAATCTTAAGGTGATCTTTATACCTATATGAAAACCCTAATCCTAAACTAATGGTGAAAATGTTACGCTGAATTCGGAAGTAGAGAGGATAAGGAGGTTTGGCATGTGAGATGGGCACTCCCATGTTCGTCTGTTTCATCGGCTAAGCTGTCAACTGAGTGGAAAGGGAAAGAGGTATGGGGAATGAATGAAATTTTAACAATTGCGGGTCTGATCTCAATTGTGCTGGCGGTGCTGTATTTCGTTAAAAAAATATATGATTTTATCGATTTGCAGAAGGTGACACGGAAGGATATCTATGAGAACTATGATATCTATAAAGCAGCTCAGAAGTTTGCTCTCGGTACACCCGTCGATGAGATCAGAGAAATCCTGACAAACAGCTATGAGTTAGACGATAACCAGGTTGAAGAGACAATGCTTTTGGCTCTTCCTCATCGGCACGATACAGATGGTGGTTATCTTGCCTTTATCAAGGCTGTAAATCGGGTGCTGGAACAAGAGGTTTACAGCTAAACGTTAGTAAGAAGGAAAAATATGAATCGTTAGGCCGCGTTACTGGTGTTTGCTCCCAACTTGGCCAGAGAACAATTTCTACAAGTGCTGAGTGAAGGAGAGAAATTATTTGTTGCTTTGGCATCCAATCCTGATCAACAACAACATTTGTAAGAATTAGGAGTAGAAAATGTTATTGAAAGCTTAGAAGGCTTATTCCACTTGTTGAAGACGGAGTGAGTCTTTTTTACATGCAGAAAATTCAACTACAATAAGCAATTAAAAACGGCAAGTCGATGTATGCAAAGAGGAAGAGAGAATAAGTTCTATGAATTCCATGAAAGCGTTTGACATATTTGAATATCAATCTATAATTATGAACAGAATTGGACCTCCCCGAGATGGAGGTATCCTGATTTTTTCAATCTGAATCGGATTAAGATGTCGCCAATTTTCAAATAGGTCGCTGCCTATGAGGAAGACGATAATTGATAGAGCTGTTATTCATAAACAGCAAGCTCATAACCAGGGGCTTGCTCTTTCATTTACCTAAGGAGAATGGGTCGGAATGACACTTAAAAAAAGAATCTTTTTATTGTTTTTTCTCAGCGCATTTATTCCCTTTATCAGTATATTTGCAATTTCTTACTATACCATTGATTCCATTTTTGCGAATAAAATCAATGATGGAATTAGGAGCAATCTACAGCAGGTAACTTCATCACTGGAAAATTCAATTACCAACCTGAATCATGTTACTCAGCAATTATCCTATAGTGGTACATTAGGCAAAAAACTGGATGAAGTCTTGAAGCCTTCCTCCAATATATTTGAATTGATTGAGGCTAGAGATGAATTAAAGAATGAGTTAAATGTCGTAACGTTTACTAATCCGAATATAGGTCTGACCTTATACTATTTCCAGAAAGAAGGCACTACACAGTTCGCTAACTTTCCCATCAAAGATCGTTTTTCTCCCGAGTCTTTGCCTGTGCTTTCCAAATCATATGGCATTGCGTACTATGGTCCCCATATGAGTATGAACCGATTTGATGATCAGCTTGTTTTATCTGCTATGCGAAAGGTACAGCTGCCTCAAAGGGACGATGTATATATTTACATCGAATCCGGCTTTCGTCTTACACAGGATATACTGGGTTACAATCAATACAAAGGAGCTTTATCGCATTTAATCCTGAATGGTGAGGGCAACATTGTTTACAGTGAAATTCCAGAAGCGATGAAGGTCGGAGAGAATTTTTCCAGCATATCGAAAGGTACTGCAAAAGATGGAATATCCCGTGATTACCATTGGTTTAAGGAGGACTCCAGTCAGAATTGGAGCGTCATATCGGTAATTTCGCAGGCTAAGTATCAACAGGAGAAAAACCAGTGGTTGCTTCAAATATTACTGGTCGCTTTATTTTTTCTCGGCTTTACCGTATTTCTGGCTTGGCTTCTGTGGAAGATGGTTTACAAACCACTCGGTCTGTTCCATTCGGAAATTAACGGAATGTCTCAGAATCCACAAAAGGCAGGCAGCCAGACCCGCACTCAAATTCCCGAGTTTGATTTTCTGTTGGGGGAATTCTCAAATATGCAGCATCAAATCGGCGACCTGTTCAAGGAAGTGCAGCAGAAAGAGAAGATTCGTGCAGATTTGGAAGTGGAAAAATTGTTATATCAGATCAATCCTCACTTTCTGATGAATACGCTGGATACTGTGCACTGGCTGGCCGTCATGAACGGACAAGGGGAGATTGACAAGTTGGTGCAATCCTTAAACAAGCTGTTGTATTACAATTTGGGTAAATTAGGGCAAGTATCCACGATGGAAGAGGAAATTGATGCGCTAAGACAGTACCTAATCTTGCAGCAAATTCGATATGACTTTGAATTTGACGTACGTATTTCAGCGGATGATCAAGTGCTTCAAATACCTGTGCCTCGTTTTATTTTGCAACCGTTGGTTGAAAATTCACTTTATCATGGACTGAGTGACGAAGGTTTTATTCAAATTGAAGTTACACTTGCCAAAACGCTGAATATTTTAATACAGGATAATGGAGCAGGCATGACCGAGGAAGCGATTCAAAGACTTCTGAATAATCGTATAACTGAACATAAAAAAGTAGGGATGGGCATTGGACTCAATTATGTCCACCGCATGTTGAGGGCACAGTACGGAGATCAAGCACAACTGGTGATCGAAAGTGAATTGGGTACAGGGACAAGTATACTGCTCATACTTCCTATCAAAGGAGAAGATGTCTGAGGATGATTAAGGTATTGATAGTGGATGACGATAAATTAGTACGAAAAGGAATAAGCTCTGCGATGCCGTGGAACGAGTTCAATATGGAGGTTGTAGGAGAAGCAAGTAACGGGTTGAAAGCACTGGATTTTCTGAAAGCCCAACCGGTCGATCTGATGTTGACGGATCTCGCGATGCCGGTGATGTCAGGTATTGAACTGATGCGAGCTGCAAGGCAGCTCTATCCAGAACTACATATTGTCGTATTAACACTGCATCAAGATTTCGATTATATCCAGGAAGCGCTCAGACTTGGAGCCATCGACTATATAGCCAAAGTTCAGCTCGAGAAGGAGCAATTCGAACACGTGCTGCATCGAATACATGCTCGGATTGACGAGCTGGCGAATACAAGACGAAAGCTGCCTCTGCTAAGTGAGACCAATGTCCATTATCGCCATGTGTATGCACTTGTTTCACTGGATCGCAAGTCAGGACAGAGCTGGCCGATTGAACTGACATCCAATGTAGACGAGATCCGATGGGAGGTTGAACGGAACTGTTGGATGTGGACGGCACCCATGGACGTAGAGGATCAGCTGTTCCATAAACTGAAGGAATCCCTGGATCAAGTTCCCCAAGGCGCCTTGCTGGTTATATCCGATGTACAAGACCGAACATGGTCGCAAATCCAAAACTGGATTATGAATTATACAGAAACGTCCTTATTCTATGCATACAACCCTTATGATCCTGTCATTGCCGTTTCGATGGATGTGGAGGACTCTTTTCCAATAGAACCGAAGGATGAAGACATGGATCGTATTAAGCAAAGTTGGTTCCTATCACCATGGACCCACAACGATAGTTACTACAACCAACTGATTGAACAGCTCAAATCACTAAGACTGCATAAAGGCCAGCTGATGGGATTGCTATACTCTATAGTTATGGAATGGAATCACCTTTTTGCCCAGACTACGCTGGGTAGAATCTCAATGATCCATTCTTTTCAATCCTGGTACGAGGTAGAAGAGTGGATCAAGCAGACCTCTGAGGGCATTCGTAAGTCAGATGAACAGACTTCGTATTCACAGGAAATTGTAGACGCCGTGAAAAAAGCGATTATGATCATGCACAATGATTTGGACCAAGCTTTTACAGCTTCAGGTCTGTCCCAGCAACTGAACATCAGCCGAAGCTATTTCAGTCAATGCTTCAAGGATCTGATGGGGAAAACCTTTAATGAGTACTCCCGATTTATACGAATAGAGAAGTCTAAAGAGTATTTATTGAATACAAACAACACGATTTTCTGGATTGCGGAGCGAGTGGGTTATACGGATGAAAAATATTTCAGCCGAATTTTTCGCGAATTGACAGGTCTGCTACCAAGCGAATATCGACACCTCGGCAGAGGGGATAAATAGCGTACTCTCCCAGATGACCAATAAACCGGGCGAAAGAGGGGAAAGCGATGATTAAGAAGATGGCTGCATGTGTTCTTGTCGTCAGCTTAATTGCAGTGACCGTATATTTCAGCAAACCATACTTCCGGGAATCGCCAATGGGACCAACGAAAACAATCTCGGACACTGCCGCTGCCGATCCATTTGGGAAATATGAACATCCCGTTTCCATCCGACTGGGATATGCGGTAGACCCAACAGGCGCGGATCTCTCTGGAGGAGAAACACTTGAGAAGAATATATGGAAAACGGTGATTAAACAAAACCTTAACATTGATGTCCAGGTATTATGGCAGGTATCGAAGGAAAATCTGAGTCAGAAAATCGACCTGGCTATCGCCAGCAATGATCTGCCGGATGCCATGATTGTAAATCAGCTGCAGCTGAACGAGATGATCAAGGCTGGTGAAATTGAAGATCTAACCGAGGCATACAATAGCAGCGCATCACCGGAAATAAAAAAAATTATTGATAGCACAAACGGATTGGCTATGGAACAAGTGACCTTCGCTGGCAAGATAATGGCTGTTCCTTCTGTGACAGCGGAAGACTTCAGCATGCTCTGGATTCGACAGGATTGGCTGGACCGTCTTGGACTGAAACCGCCGAAAACGGTAGATGATCTGGAAGCTATCGCCAAGGCCTTTGTGGAGAATGACCCAGATGGAAACAGTAAGCGGGATACGATTGGCCTTGCTTCAAGCACTGGACTGTATAACGATTTCAACAACAGTGCTTTTTCTTTTGATCTAACGCCAATCTTCGCAGCATATGGATCTTTTCCGGGATATTGGCTGAGCAAAGATGGAAAACCTGTATACGGTTCGGTTCTACCGGAAACGAAGGACGCCTTGGTCAAACTGCGTGAAATGTACGCCAAAGGCCTTCTCGATCCAGAACTGGGTCTCCGCAAAGAAGCGGAAGAAACAGTTATTAACGGTCAGGCGGGGATGTTCTTTCAAGGTTTCTATGCTGGGTACTGGCCCCTTCCGAGCGCTTGGCAGAACGAGCCGGAGGCGAACTGGCAAGCATACGCACTCCCACTGGATGCAAACGGTGCATACCATGTAAAGGTGGATAATCCGTCAAGTTCATTCTTGGTGGTACGAAAAGGATATGCTCATCCCGAAGCGATCATAAAAATTAACAATCTGTACCTTCGTGATGAGTTCAAGTACGGTACGCGTTTTATGCTGGGCCGCAATTTCTTAGCTCCGGCAGATGAAGCACGATTTGAATCAAAGGCTGCGCAGGATATTCTGATGGGAACCAAAACACCCGCCGATTTCAAGGACAAGTCTGAATACAAATTGCTGGAAAATTTGGTTTCGACAATAAAACAAACCAAATTGAAGCCTTATGATCAATATGGTATTTCCTATTGGAATGAACACAGCAACAGCTTTATGCGGGGTTATTCGCTTCTAGTAGGCGGAAGAAATTTTTTCGATCCAAACATCCATAAAGTTCGAAGCCTTACCTATATACGAACTCCAACGATGGAGAAGACTTGGGGTGAACTATCAAAACTGGAACATGATACATTTTTAAAAATTATTTTAGGCGCTGAACCGACCGATTCATTTGATCAATTTGTCGAGGAATGGAAGGAACAAGGGGGCGATCAAGTGACTGTGGAGGTGACTGCACTCCATAACCATCGCTGAAGACCATCATGAATGTGATACGATAAATTCTATAAGACACTTTTATAATTCCATTAATCAAGCCGACGATTCCTATTTCAGGAGCTGCCGGTTTTTTTTGTTCTTCACTTTGATTAGTAAGTAAGGATAGACAAATGTATGTCGGTAGGTAGGATAAATGCTTACAAGCCAACTTTGGCTTTTTGATCCCGAATGAAACCGCATACATTTCTCTATCCAAACAGACGTTCAATCCCTATCTCGATTTGTCTTCTCCGAGCTTTATAATGAAAGCGCAAACAACAATGATAGAGAAATATTCAGAACGAAGGGGAATCGAATGTGATGAGAACTAAATGGTTCATAAAAAGCAAATTGTTGACGAGACGTCTGGCTGCGCTGTCGATGTCTGCCCTGGTGATTTCAACCCTTGCAGCCTGTGGGGGCTCTTCCAACCCTCCCACTGCGGAGGAAGCGGGCAAGTATGAGGCAACACCGGGAGACCCATTCAGTGCCTATAAAGACGAAATAACCGTAACGATGGGTCGTGTAACTACAGCCAACCCGAAACTGCCGGCTGGAGATACGTATGAGAACAACGCGTATACTCGGCTAGTTAAAGAAACGTTTAACGCTAAGATTAAAGACCAATTTGAAGCCAACGGAGAAGATTACAGCCGTCAGGTTTCTCTCGCCATCGCCTCTGGGGAACTGCCTGACATGATGCGTGTTGATTCCAAGGATGAACTCAAAGAACTGGTTGATAATGATCTGATTGAAGATATGACGGAAATTTACAAACAATATGCCACAGATAACATCAAGAACATTTACGACTCTTATGAGGGCCGTGCATTAGACAGTGCAACGATAGATGGACGTTTAATGGGACTTCCGGCTACTTCCCTAGATTCCGCGCCAACCATGGTCTGGGTTCGTCAGGATTGGCTGGATCTACTGGGAATCCAACTTGACGCAGACGGAGACGGGGCCATCAAGCTGGATGATGTGGAGAAAACGGCTGAGGAATTCCTGAAAAGAGATCCTGGCCAATCCGGGAAACCGGTAGGTATTCCCTTTGTGAACACCCTGAATACAAGTGACTATAATGCTTCTGCCTATACCATGCTGGGAGTTGCCTCCACCAAGGGTGCATTCCCTCAATACTGGATGAAGGGGAAGGACGGCAGCATTATTTATGGCTCGACAACAAAGGAAACCAAGCAGATGTTAGGCGTCATGGCAGATTGGTTCAAGAGAGGCCTCATCGACCCGCAATTTGGAACACGCACATTTGATGATATTACGGCACTGTACACCAACGGCCAAAGTGGTATTGCTTTTGGACCATGGCATATTCCTGACTGGGGTCTGAGCAGCGTGAAGCAGATGGATAAGAATGCGAAATTCACGGCTTACACTTTGGAGGATGCAGACGGAAAGGTAAACGTGGCACACGCCAATCCAGCTAATCAGTTTATCGTTGTGAGAAAAGGATATGAACACCCGGAACTCGCCGTTAAAATAGTAAACCTTTTCTACGATAAATTGGCAAATGATAAAAATGTGGAAACATCTATGCCAGAAGCCGCCAAGTATCAAGAGAACGGCGTAGACGGTTCTACCAGACCTTTTAATATTGAAGTCAACTCGGCTACCTCGCTGCTGGATGATTACTCTGACATTGTTCGCGGAATTAAAGGGGAGATTAGTTTGGATCAGGTCCGGACAACAGAATCAAAGAACAATATTAAAAGTATTCAAACCTACTTGAGCGATATGGATACGGATAACGTAACATCCTGGGCGAAATATCACTCGCGTATCAACGGAGTGGGACTCATCGACAAACTGACACGGGAAAACAAATTCGTTTGGATGACACCCGCCTTCTCTGGCACTACACCAAGCATGAAACAGACATGGGCTAATCTGACCAAGATGGAGCAGGAATCTTTCATCAAAATCGTGACTGGTGCAGAATCTCTGGATTACTTCGATACTTTCGTTAGCAATTGGAAGAAACAAGGTGGTGACCAGGTAATTCAGGAAATTGAAGACGAAGCTGCATCCGAAAAATAAACAATCATGAACTGCTAGAAGGGCTGCGATAAGCAGCCTTTCTTCAGGAAAGGGGTCCATCCATGAAACAGGGAAATGATAGAGCAAAAGGTCGGTTGGGCACGGGTGCCATGTATCATTTGATGATGCTTCCGGGGATTTTATTTTTACTGGTATTCAGCTATGTTCCGATGGTCGGTGTCATTACGGCGTTTCAGGATTATATACCAGCCAAGGGGATGTTTGGCTCCAAATTTGTAGGGCTGAAGCATTTTATTTATATGTTTAAGCTGCCGGACATCGCACAGGTTTTTAGTAATACGTTGGTGATTGCCATTGCCAAGATTCTATTGGGAACAATGATGGCTATCATTTTTTCCATCTTGTTAAATGAGATCCGCATCAAATTCGTTAAAAAATCTGTACAGACAATTGTTTATTTGCCACACTTTTTATCCTGGGTAGTTCTAGCATCCGTGGTTGTTAACATGTTCAGTTTGGATGGAATAGTGAATCAAATTTTGGCTTTTTTCGGTCTGGAGAATATTAATTTTCTCGGCAGCAACACCTGGTTCCAGCCGCTGATTATTGGGACAGACGTGTGGAAGGAGTTCGGTTACAGTTCCATCGTCTATTTGGCTGCAATTACTTCGATTGATCCGGGTCTGTATGAAGCGGCAGGAATGGATGGAGCCAGCTGGTGGAGAAAAGTATGGCATATTACATTGCCAGGTATGCTGCCTATTATCCTGCTCATGGGAGTGATGAGTCTGACCAATATTTTGAGTGCCGGCTTCGATCAAATTTATAATCTGTATAATCCGGTTGTCTATGAATCGGGGGATATTCTGGATACTTATGTATATCGGATTGGACTCGTTGGGCGACAGTATAGCTTCGGTACGGCTGTTGGTCTGTTTAAGTCAGTGATCGGTATTGTTTTGCTATTATCCGCCAACCATTTGGCCAAGAAATACACCGACCGAAAAATATTCTAAGGAGGCAAAGCCTATGCCGTATTCTGTAAGCCTAAAAGATCGAATTGGCCGGTTTGTCATCAATACCATCGTCATATTGCTGGCATTGATCTGCCTTCTTCCTTTATGGAATATCGTTGCGATTTCATTCAGCAGCAGCGAGGCCGTGTCAGCTAATGCTGTAGGTCTCGTACCGGTCAATTTTACAACAGCAGCGTATACGAAAATTATTGATGATGCTCAGTTCTGGCGTTCCTTTGGCATATCTGTTCTACGTGTTGTGCTTACACTTATTCTCAACATGATTCTTATTATTTTAATGGCATACCCGCTCTCCAAGTCGAAAAGGGAATTTAGAGGCAGAAACATTTATATGAATGTCATGATTTTTGCCATGCTGTTCAGCGGCGGGATGATCCCGAGTTATCTACTGATCAAAAACCTCGATATGCTTAATACAATTTGGTCGCTTGTTCTGCCGGGTGCGGTCCCTATATTCAGTGTCATCCTTGTCATGAACTTCTTCTCTGCTGTACCTAAGGCGCTAGAAGAAGCAGCATTCATCGATGGGGCGAATCCGCTCCAGGTCCTGTTTAAAGTGTATGTTCCCGTGTCCATCCCTGCGCTGGCGACGGTAGCACTATTCAGTATCGTGGGAACGTGGAATGATTTCTTCAGCGGTTTGATCTATATGACCCAAGTTAGCAATTATCCGCTAATGACTTATATTCAGTCCCTTAATGTGAACATTGCGGAACTTCTTCAATCCGGCACCAACTCAGCACAACTCAGCAACTTGACTGAAATTTCAAACAAAAATTTAAATGCGGCCAAAATCGTAGTCGCTGTCATCCCGCTGCTGCTGATTTATCCGCTGCTTCAAAAATATTTTGTGACTGGAATTGTTGTAGGATCGGTAAAAGAGTAATTATATGCTGTGACTTGCTTAAGATAAAAATACTATTTGTGTATTGGAAGGGTTGTAATGAACAATGGAAAATAAAAATTGGTGGAAAGAAATCGTTGTATACCAGATATATCCACGGAGTTTTCAAGATAGTAATGGTGATGGAATCGGCGATTTGAAAGGAATTGTTTCCCGTCTAGACTATTTGCAGCAACTCGGTGTCGGTGCAATTTGGCTATCACCAGTTTGTAAATCCCCTCAGGATGATTTTGGTTATGATATTTTGGACTATCGGGATATTGATCCGATGTTCGGGTCTTTGGATGATATGGGGATGTTAATTCATGAGGCTGGGAAACGTGACATTCGAATCATAATGGATTTGGTGTTAAACCATACTTCCGATGAGCATCCATGGTTTCAAGAAGCAAAAAAAAGTAAAGAAAATCCGTACCATGACTACTATGTCTGGAGAGATGGCGTTGAAGGAATGCCACCAAACGATTTGGGTTCCATCTTTGGTGGTTCAGCATGGGAATGGGTACCCGAGATAGGACAATATTATTTACATCTTTTTTCTGTAAAACAGCCGGATCTCAACTGGGAAAACCCAAAAGTCCGACAAGAGATTTACGAAATGATCAATTGGTGGATAAGCAAGGGTGTAGGCGGTTTTCGACTTGACGTAATTGACTTAATCGGAAAAGAGCCAGATTTGAAAATTACCAGCAACGGGCCGAATCTGCATAAGTATATCAGGGAACTCAGCAAGGAGACGTTTCAAAAAGCTGGAGACCTGCTGACGGTTGGAGAAACATGGGGCGCTACGCCAGAGATCGCCAAATTGTATAGCAACCCGGACGGCAGTGAGTTCTCAATGGTATTTCAATTTGAACATATTAGTTTGGACGAACAAGCGGGGAAAGGGAAGTGGGATCTTAAGCCTCTAGATTTTCTAGAATTAAAAAAAGTGTTGTCTAAATGGCAGACAGAGCTGAAGGGGGATGCCTGGAACAGTTTGTTTTGGAATAATCACGACTTACCCCGAATCGTTTCTCGTTGGGGAGATGACGGAGAATACAGGATAGAATCGGCTAAAATGTTGGCAACCCTTCTTCATGGCATGCGAGGCACACCATACATTTATCAGGGGGAAGAATTAGGAATGACGAATGTTCAATATCCAATTGAAGACTATCGGGATATTGAGTTACTAAATTTCTACAAAGATAGAATTGAGAAAGGATACCCTGAAGATAAAGTTATGGAGTCAGTCTTTGCAAAGGGGCGTGATAACGCTCGAACACCAATGCAGTGGGACGCTTCCGACAACGCTGGTTTTACATTAGGGAACCCTTGGATTAAAATAAACCCGAATTATAAGGATATCCATGCACAAGAAAGTTTAAATAACCCTGAATCCATATTCCATTATTATCGGAAACTAATCCGATTAAGGAAAGATCATGAAGTGATCATATATGGGGATTATGAGCTGATGTATCCCGAGAATAAAGATTTGTTCGCTTACACTCGAACGCTGAAAGGAGCCAAACTACTTGTAGTATGTAATTTTCAAAAATACACAACCCATCTCCCACTTCAGAAAGAGCTGGCAGAGACTAAGCAGTTGCTAATATCCAATTATCCAAATAACATGTCTGAAATAGAAATGCGTCCTTATGAAGCGAGGATGTACCTTATCGATACACTCCATAAATGAAAAGGTCTCAGCTTTTTAGATTTCTTTTTTTGATGACAATAACCACAAATAGTAACAAAGGGAGGAGAATTTGAAAAATAGGAAACCAGGAATTAAGAACAAATTTCCGACCGATTACCATGTGATGAGTATAGTTAGGCGACAAAAAAGAAAGCCCATAAATAAGTGCAGCAAGGGGAAGAATCCATTTTTTAAATCCGACTCCAGTTATTTTTTCAAGTCCTATCACTGCACCGTTAAAAAATAAAGACATTTTGATGATCAAGCCAAGAAAAAGAAGCAAGGTGAAAAGGGCATCCATTCGTTCGAACAGATCTGCTAATTCAATCAACTGAACGGTTTCCAAAAGTGGAAGTGTGCTATTAGCGGCGATCTTAGGTCCGAGAACAAAAATATCCAATTGATTAATAAATGTTAGAGCAAGTGCGGTCACTATATAGGCAAAGAAAACGGGTTTTGTGAGATTCCGGCCTTTATGTACGAGCGGATAAAATACAAGAAATAACACAGTTTGTCCGAATGGAAAGGAGATAAGCTCAGGAATAGCGGCTTTAAATATGGGTTTCCATCCTTCCTCTAAAACTGGAAGGGAATTTTCCAAGTGAAAGAGACCAGTTGCCGGAATTAATATACTAATTATGGCGTATCCAAGTACAAAAAAAGGGAAAAGGAACAAGCAAAATAAGAAAAATGCTTTGTAGCCGTAACGAACCGTGTTGGATACAACCACGATTGTGATCAAGATGATGATCCACAAAGGGGTTTGGCGGAGCAATGTCATTACTGTCACCTCGCCTAAATCGCGTATGTTCCGAGAAGCTTCATATGTAAAATACAGCACAAAAAGTAAATTGATGAGTGTGCCCACATATTTCCCAGTGTAACGGCGAAACAACATGAACAAATCTAATTCAGGATCTTGATGGTGAATAACAAGATGGAGCTTTAGCAGAAGTAGTCCTGCTAAAGCTCCTATCAACATGACTAACCAAGCATCTTGATTTGCTTCAGCCCCCATTAAAAACAAAGTTGTACTTCCAACTTCAAATAAAGACATACAAATGATCAACTCGGATAGTCGGATTGTATTTTGACGCATGGCTTCAATTCACCTCTCCCTGTTTATCTTATTTCAACAGTTCGTTAAAAGATTTTTCGAATAATCCTGGACGTGCAAGCTTCATTTTTACATCTATTTTTATATCCATGTTTGCTAACTCTCCAGGCCACGTCTCTTTTATTTTTTTCCAGTCTTTTGGATACTTGTGATGGATTTTATTTCCAATACCGATAAGGTCGATATTCTTTTGCTGTAAGGCTTTCCAGCCTTCCTGAATTTGCAATTTGATCGTTTCTGCTGCTTGCATCTGCAATTGATGTGTACTTTGCATATTTTTCATTTCTCTTTGGGAAGAGGCTGACAGAAGATCACCGGTAGCTTTAACGTCAACGTTTAGGTAATAATGATTTAAATTCTTGATTGGCGTAACCTTAATCTTGGCTTTCCGGATGAGGAAAGCGGACGTAACATTCCCATCTACATAGTTTACAGTAGTGTTTTTAATCTGGTTGTTTAACCATGAAACCCCCATACTTTCCTTTTCATTTAGAAAGCCGACTCTCTTGTCTTTCTGAAAAATGCTTAAACCCGATAACTTGAGTTTATTTTTGGCGGAGGTTTCCTTGAAAACATCAACAGAGTCTAGTTTCTCCGGCTCTGAACCCTCAAGAGATATTTCTGGAACTCCGGCTGCGCCACTATCGGAGCTAATTTTCGAAATAAATTCATACATGGATATTGCGGGGTAGATTGATCCTAATTTGCTATCTCTTTCTATAATCTTTTCTAAAGCTTGACCAGGAATTTTCTCTGGTGGTACAAGCTTTTTTAAAAAATCACGAGCCTCTCCGTTGGCAATGAATACTTTTACAGTTTCTCGTGAATCAAGGTTGCGGAGGTAAATATCAATAATCTCTTCAATGCCTTGTTCTGCTGCTTTTTTTCCAATAACGAGTATATTATTTTGGGCAAAATATAGTTTACGCGGGTATTCCAGGCTACTCTTCGTAACGGTTTCTCTCAATGTTTTTCCATGTGTAGAAAAGGTATGTACAGCGCTTTGCGATGCCCCGGTGGAAGAACCACCTGATCCAGTCGTCATAGCTGATGGAATTATGATTTGATAGGTATTGATCCAGTCGCCCTTATGGCCATCAATTCCAGTTGCTGTTGTGATGGCTAATTCGTTCAATTCTGTACGATCTACGCACCCTGTAAGTAATAACCCTGCAATAAACAGAACATAACTAACTCTTAATTGCCGCACCATTGATCTCTCCTATTTTTGGGTATCAGACTTGTCATTATTTTTGATTTCATCCGAACTAGCAGGGTATTGGTGAGCTGCCTGTCTTGTCTGGTTATGGCCTGATTTTTCGCTAGGTCTGGTTTTCATAGCCCACCACGGAGCTCTGATGATAAGGTCCTTCATATTAGATTTAAAGGTGGGGCTGTAGGGCACAAAATAATCAACTCCGAATGATTTGAGAGATACAAGATGAACAAGAAGGGGGATAATTCCTATCAGAATACCGAATAAGCCCAGAGCCCCCGCCAGTAGCATAAGTGCAAAACGCAACAACCTGACTGCTGAAGCCATACCAAAATACGGGATGACAAAGTTCGATATAGCAGTGAAGGCAACAACGATAACCATTGCACCTGAGACCAGTCCGGCTTGCACCGCTGCCTGCCCGATAACCAGAGCTCCTACAATGGAAACGGCTGGTCCGATGACCCGTGGCATTCGCACACCTGCTTCACGAATCACTTCAAACATCAATTCCATCATTAATGCTTCAATTAATGCAGGAAAAGGAGTTCCTTCCCGTTGAGCCATCAGCGTAATTAACAGCGTGGTGGGGATCATTTCCTGTTGGAAAGTCGTCAAGGCTATAAATAGAGAGGGAAGCAACAATGAGACTAGAAAAGATACCACACGAAGAGCCCTTAAAAAAGTTGAAATGTCATATCTCTGGTAGTAGTCTTCGGCCGTTTGAAAGAAATTGAAGAAAGTTACAGGTGCAATCAGAGCGAATGGCGTCCCATCAACCAGAACAGCTACTTGTCCGTCTAAAAGGCTACCTGCGACAGTATCCGGACGCTCTGAGTTTAGCATGGTGGGAAAGAGACTAAGTGGTTCATCCTGTATGAATTCTTCGATATAGCCACTTTCAAGTATGCTGTCTGTATCAATGGATTGAAGCCGTTTTGTAATTTCCCGTATTACTTCTGGATTAGCGACATTTTCAATGTAAGCTAATATGACTTTAGTTTGTGTATATCGTCCAATAACGTGACTTTCAAATTTAAGGTCAGGTGTCCGCAATTTTCTTCTGATCAGTGTAATGTTAGTTGAGACATCCTCTGTAAATCCTTCTTTAGGACCCCGTACTACGGTCTGAGTACTGGGTTCCTGAATAGCCCGTCTTACTCCGCCTGCGATGGAAACTGCCAAAGCATAGTTGTTTCCGTTGATGACAATGACAGCATTCCCGGAGAGAATGGCTTGATATACCTCATTTTGCGAATGTATCATTTGAATATTTCCTGCTGGAATTGTCTTCTTTAATAGAGAGACCGTGCTATTTTCACCAAGCTTAGAGGAAGATTCAGAGAGTTTTTCTGTAATTAAACCTTCCATTAAATCGGAAAGTAAGTTTTGATCAATTAATCCCTCGATATAACATACTGCGAGATGACCGGCATGGGCAGGATTTTCGGAAAAATTACGAATGATAAAATCAGGACCTTGTCCGAGTTTCGATTTGAGTAAAGACAGAGTTTGGGGCAATGACGGATTAATGGGGTCAGTTGTTTGCTGATTGGACTTTTCACTATCTTGTCTACGCCTTCTTTCAGGTCTCAGAACGTTTCTAAACCAACCTAACAACACAAGTTAACCCCCTTGCTTTATTGATAAAGCATATTTTATCCTCTAAGACCTAAAATATACTTCTTAAGAGCAGTTGATTCCAAAGTTAACCATTAAAATCCAAAAAATCAAAAGCGGGCGCCGTCCAACAGAGGAGAGCGCCCGCTTTTGATTTTTTGGAAATAACTAAATTCAACTAGCAGGTCAGGGAATCAACTCGAGCCCTTCTCCCGGTTCCAACACTTTCCCTACCCCTTCCTTTAGAAGCGAGGCGAAGTAGTGAGGGTCTTGTTTGATATGAGGGAACGTATTGAAATGGATCGGCACAACTTGTTTCGCTTGAAGCCATTCAGTTGCCAGCGCAGCATCTTCTGGACCCATAGTATGGTTGTCTCCGATCGGCAGAAATGCCAAATCGATATTGCTGAGTTCTCCAATCACCTTCATATCGTAGAACAAACCTGTGTCTCCTGCGTGGTAAATCGTTCTGCCCTCTGCTGTGAACAGAATCCCTGTAGGCATTCCCGTATAGATGATTGTTTTAGTCTCCAGATTAACGAGGCTTGAGCTATGAAAAGCCTGGGTTAATTTCACTTTTCCAAATTCGAATTGATAAGCTCCCCCAATGCTCATGGCGTGGGTTCGTACACCTTGCCAACTGAGAACATCCGCTAGCTCTGCCGATGCGATTACCAGCGCGTCATTTCGTTTTGCAATTTCCACAGTATCTCCAACATGATCCCCGTGGCCATGGGTCAGAAGGATTACATCAGCCTGCACGTCGGTTGCTTCCAGATCGGTGTTGGAGTTGCCTGTAATAAAAGGATCAATAAGAATAATTGTGCCATGGGTTTCGATTTTTACAACGGAATGTCCATGATAAGATACTTTCATTTTTCTTCCCCCTTGGTCAAATCGGCGGTGCCGGGTTTATTCAGATTAATGTGTGTAACAAACCATTGCCACGATATTGACTAATTTCGGAAGTGCGCTCTGCAACAAAACGGGAGTTTCCGGATTTTGATGTCACTTGGTTTGAAACCGTTGCTTCGTTCGAAGGTTCCGCGCAGGAAGGTCGGGTTGCCACGCAAGCCGTTTCACTTGCAAGGCAAAGTCAGTTACCGAAGCCTCATTCTCTCTTTATAGGAAGAAACCAATCCATGGCTGACCTGAAAGAACAGCTGAAGTTCCATTCCCTTGTGTCAATCGTAGGACCCGGAGGGATAGGGAAAACATCACTTGCTGTTCGAGTCGCTTCAACGCTTGCTGAAACGTATCCGGACGGTATTTGGATGTTCGAATTCGGCGCCGTAAAGGATCATCATTTTTTGGGCCAGTATCTGTTATCCACTATGGGACTGCAAAATCAAGGGAATCGAACTGATCTCCAAACCATATTAGATGTAATCTCCGAGAAAAGAATGATGTTTATTTTCGACAACTGCGAACACATCATTGATGCATGCGCGGCTTTAGCTGAATCACTCCTGATGGCTGCGCCAACACTAAGCATCATGGTCACGAGCCGAGAAGCCTTGAACATTTCGGGGGAATACGTCTATCGGATTCCCCCGTTATCCTTTCCAGGTGAGGAGTATTCGCTGGAGGTGCTTTCCGAAGAAGAAATCAAGGAATTTGAAGCCGTGCAACTGTTTATGGAACGTGCGCTTTTGGTTGCTCCTAAGCTTCAACCCACACTGGCAAACTTGCAGGTGCCATATGCAAAAAATTAGAAGGGATTCCGTTAGCCATTGAGCTTGCGGCTTCCAGAATGAGTATGTTGACATTAGAACAGATGGAAGAACGTCTGGCGAGTCTGCTGACATTGTTGACTGCTGGAAAACGAAATGCTGTGCCTCGGCAAAAAACGCTGAAATCTACAATCGATTGGAGCTACGATCTACTAACCGGCAAGGAGCAACTGCTTCTGAGAAGGCTCAGTGTATTTTCGGGAGGGTTTACGTTGGAGGCAGTGGAGCGGATCTGTAGCTGCGAACCCGCATTGCCCATCCGTGATGATAAACTTGCTCGGGAAGATATGCTTGATCTGTTATCCGGACTGGTCAACAAGTCACTCGTCTCAATCGAAACCAGTGATGACTACCGCTACATCCGTTATTTCATGCTGGAAGCCATTAAGGAATATGCTGGCGAGAAGATGCGGGAAGAAACTGACGGCCGTAACAGACATGTTCTTCTTGAATGTCATGCTCAATATTACAGCCAAATTTTGAATCGTGTCGAGGCCAAGTTCAGGACTCGAGAGCGTGATGCCTGCCTTGATGAAGTGAGACAAGAATATGCAAACCTGCGCTCAGCCATGCAATGGTGTTATCAGAATGATGCACATACCAACTCAATCGGATTTCATATGGTTTCAAACCTTTACTGGTTCTGGCTTCATGAAGGCAGATTAAAGGAGGGGATTTTTTGGCTTAACCGTTTTCTGGAAAGTACCGTTCATAAAGAACTGCCTGGTGGAGACTTTTCCAAAGCATTGCATGGGCGGGGCGTCATTCAATTGGTTCAAGGAAACGTTGAAGAAGCCACGGTTTCAGCTGCACGCAGCGTTGAGCTGGCCCGTGATCTGAATCATTCTGCACAATTAGCCTCTTCTCTTCGTCTCATGGCATTTATTTATATCAACCAGCTACTTTTGAAAGATGCCGAGCCTCTCGTTAAGGAGAGCGTTGATATTGCCAGGAAAACGAAGGACATGTGGAATTTGGCGGCTTCGTTGCATGCTTACGGAAAGCTAAAACTGGAACAAAAGGAGTATCATGAAGCATCCATGCTTCTAAAAGAGAGCGTGTACTTCTTCGAATCGGTTCAGGATAAATGGGAAGTATCCGGTCCGTACGAAAGCCTCGGTTATGCTGCCTTGAAACTTGGGCAGACCGATCAATCCATTGAATGCTTCAAAAAAAGCATTGCGATCAGCCAAATTTACAAAGGGACATGGATTCTCTCTCGCGGAATAGAAGGGTTGGCTATAGCTTTATGGGCAAAGAAGGCTTATCCAGAAGCGGTCATCCTTCTGAGTGCTGCTGAGAAATGTCGCGAAAGCTTCGGAGGTGCTGCCGTTCCGAATTTTCCCGTGGAGCATAATGTAGTGCTTCTTGATCTTCAACATGTTTTAATTGAACAGGAAATGCGCGATATTTGGAACAAAGGAAAGAGTCTAACGAAAGACCAGATTCTCGCATATTCTTTAGAAACTTAGGTGTGAAAGCCTCCCTGAAAATCTGATCGTCCAAACGATGGACAGCCTCATTGACAACACGAACAAGGTGATAGTACAAAGAAACCGTTCCTTTCGTAAATGGTGGGTCGCACTTCCATTTACCAAGACGGTTTCTTTTTGTTTTACATCTTTGAGAAAAGCGGTCTTCCTGTGGGGTATGCAGTTTATGAACGACCAATAAAAGTCAAAAAATTGGTGTCTGCATTTCAAGATCCCTCTTGACATTCATTTTTTTCTGTAACTATAATGATTACATTAAAAAAGGAGTTAGTAATGATAATATTCAGCGGATTTTCAATAGGACTCGAAAAAGTTCCACTGCTGAATGTTTACCAGACAGTGGAAGTCATGGAGTAGGGGAAGCTCTTTCATATCCACGAACAGCATAGCTAGAATTGCTATTAATAGCATTGTATCCTCAATTATTTTAATCATAACATAGGAGTGGATTTATCATGGCAACTGTATTGTACGTAACCGCGCATCCTTTAAAAGACGGTACATACAGCTTATCAGTCGGCAAACAGTTTATCGAAATCTATCAGGAGGCCAATCCAGGAGATGAGGTCATTCATTTGGACCTGTATCGCATGGATCTTCCGCAAATCGACGCCGATCTTCTAAGACGCTGGGGGCAGCCACCAAGTGGTCTTTCTTTCGATGAACTGAGCGAGGGATCGAAGGGCAAAGCGGTGCGAATGCGCGAGATTGCGGACCAATTCATGACTGCGGATAAAATCGTCATTGTCAATCCGGTATGGAATTATTCTTTCCCGTCGGTTCTGAAAGCGTACATTGACGCGGTTATAGTTCCGGGAAAGACTATTAAGCGAGCCGATAATGGGCTGCGGGGTTTGTCCGGTTTGATTGGGACGCAGCAGGACA
This sequence comes from Paenibacillus sp. EKM206P, assembly GCF_011066155.1. NCBI lineage: Bacteria > Bacillati > Bacillota > Bacilli > Caryophanales > Paenibacillaceae > Paenibacillus > Paenibacillus sp. EKM206P. The sequence continues at coordinate 35,242 of NZ_JAAMNQ010000017.1, forward strand.
AAAAAGTGATGCACATTCAGGCTTCCGGCACGGTTCTCTCCCATGGGAAGTTCAAAGATGTAGAGTACAGCCATAGTTATGTAAAAGCTATCATGAATTTACTGGGCATTGACGATGTGCAGGCTATCTTTGTTGAAGGTATCAGTGAGCAGCCGGACCAAGCGCAGAGCATAAAGGAATCAGCAATCCGGCAAGCCATATTGGCAGCCAAAGCGTTTTGATGTGACAGCCTAAAGAAAAAGCGGAAAAATTCCAGGATTTTTTTCTGGTTTTTCTTTCTCTTTTTTGACCATGATGGGGGAATGTATTGTTGTTACACCTGATGTACGTTACCCAAATAAGTTGCATTATTACAATCCTTGATACTTAAGGCAATTCCTTTGTTTTGGCGGCCACAATGCGGTCATCATTATGGAGCGCTATGAGCCATAAGTGGAAATATAATGGTTAAACCCCAGGGACCTTATCCATCTGGAAGAAGCCCTGAGGTTTTTTGTTATTGAGCAGGGAGGTCTTGCCTGTAGTAATACGAAGCGGTCTCAAAATCTTTTTGGTGATAATAAGCTTCAGCTATAAGAATATACAATTCACTCATTTTTTTGTGCGCTTGCTTTTGTTATTGAGTTGGGCTTTTAAATCAGCTTCTTCCTCTGTGATTTCTATACTCTTTATTATGTTTAGAAACTCATTTAACAAATTGCTTTCAAGATATTGTTCCGCCCTTACCAATTGAGTAGGAATGGAGGGAGGAGGAGAAACGGTTTCCGAGGCCACTTCTTCTAAGAGAAAAGTAATAGAGCAATTTAATCGCTCCGCAAGCTTGCTAATGATCTCAAAAGAGGGCATCGCATTTCCTTTCTCAATTTGATTAATCAATATCAGATGATGAATTCACCCGCAGCTGGTTAGCAGCAGGGATAAGCAAGGATTATGCTGAGATCATGACCGGACTCGACCGTAAAATTCGCGAGGAAGGAGCGGAAGATCTAAGTACTGATACTGTAATGAGGGTGACTGGGAAGGCGCCTGTCTCCTTCCAACAATTTGCACAGAGACACGCAGGAATCTGGATGCGGGAATTAGACAGTACTATGACATTTTAGCCAAACTCAAACAGCGTGCACCAAGCTTGGAAAATTCCCTTGGAATCCTCGGCACTTCGCGTAGATATTTGTGTGTCCCAGCTTCCAACTGACAAAACCGAAAATATCTAGTTACGAACACAAGCTGAGAATTGCGCTAACAGAGATGCTTGTTGAATAAATTAGTCTAAATCTTCTATTAGAAACAGACTAGAATTATTGCTTTAATAGGGGGGATTATGATTAAGCGAAAGGTGGCATCTTATAAAGCGGAAAAGCGAATCCAAGGGTCAATTCAAGTAAAGAAAGGACAGGGTTCACTTTAAACCGCTCTGCCCTTTCTTTATAGATGAGGATAAACGAGTGATAAGTTTATGGTTCGATCAAGGTTTACAGATCGATTCTCCAGTTGCCCATCATCTTGGCGACTTCCGGGTCGCGATACGATAAGAAAAGACTTTCCCGCGTATCGAGGGCCGAGATTTGTTCGATATCATCCGCGCTCAACTCAAAATCGAAAATGTCAAAGTTTTCGACGATCCGCTCTTTTCTCACCGATTTTGGAATTACAACGACTTCACGCTGAACAAGCCAGCGCAATACGACCTGAGCGACGGACTTGTTGTATTTTTCTGCGATCGAGAGCAACACTTCGTTTTTGAACATGTTGTTAAGTCCCTCAGCGAATGGGGCCCACGACTGGTGTTGAACTCCGTGCTCTTTCATAAAAGCTGCGCTCTCTGTTTGCTGGTAGAACGGGTGCGTTTCGATCTGGTTGACGGCGGGTACGATTTCGTTATGAACGATGAGGTCCATCAGGCGGTCGGGTAGGAAGTTGCTGACACCGATCGCCCTAATCTTGCCTTCGCGGTACAGGTCTTCCATCGCACGCCATGCACCGTAGTAATCGCCAAATGGCTGGTGAATAAGGTACAGATCGAGATAGTCGAGTTGAAGCTTCTTCAAGGATTTGGCAAATGCGTGCTTGGTACTCTCGTAGCCGGCATCCTGAACCCAGAGCTTGGTCGTGATGAACAGCTGCTCACGCGGTACGCCGCTGCGGTTAATCGCACGACCGACCGCTTCCTCATTCAAATAACCGGAGGCGGTGTCGATCAGGCGGTAACCAGCCATCAGCGCTTCATATACAGCGTTCTCGCATTCTTCAGCATCTGGAACTTGGTAGACACCAAAGCCGATGATCGGCATTTTCACACCATTGTTTAATGTTACGGTTTGCATTGTATTTCCTCCCATTGTCCAAATGTAAAACGCAAACGGCCGCAAAACTCGGAAATCGGGCACCTCAGTGGGCTTCCGCTTACGGTCGACTTGCATTACAATAAGCCTAACGCCTTCGTGTTACACGAAGTCAAGCCATCTTCAAAAATTTTTATTTTTCCAAGGAGGATTCCACATGCATACAGTCAAAGAAGCTGCCCAGATAACGGGACTCACCGAGCACGCTGTACGCTTTTACACGGATAAAGGCCTGGTACCAAGCGTACAGCGCAATCAAAACAACATTCGGATGTTCGACGAAGAATCGATCAACTGGTTGCATGGCGTCAAATGTCTCAAGCAATCCGGGATGCCGATTGAAGTCATTAAAATGTACGTCGATTTCTGTCTCGAAGGGGATTCGACCATTCCGCAACGCTACACACTCATGATGGAGCATAAGGAAGCGGCGCTCATTAAGCTCGAAGAAGCCAAACAGCACGTTGCCCATTTGGAACAAAAAACGGCTCTATATCAGGCCATTCTGGAGCACCGCTCTCCAGACACGACCAATCCTGGCAACTGGGATAAAATTCAGCATATGCATAGTGACGTTTTTTACTCGCCCTCTGTTCGGAAGGCTAGAGATCTACGTGAGACACAACCACTCGAAGAAAATCCTCTGTTTTAAATTTCTGGTTGGCTTAGGATGAACAAGATTCAGAACAGTCTAGATTGGACTAACGAGAGACGATAACTTAATCATAACGAGAAGGCAGCAGGCCAAATGGACCCATTGCCTTCGTTCAAATCCTCTGTTTTTACACCAAATAACAGCACTGAACGCATCGTAAAAGATCATAAAATGGTAACGTTGTTTCAAACATGAGTCGAACCGTCTGGGTAACTTAGTTCTCGGACTGATCTTCCCAATGTATGTATTTACCTTTTTTCGGGATCAGTCGATCAGCTAACGCACTTTCAGGAAAGCTTTCTATGCATCGTATGTACACATGATTTAAAAGGAGGCAGCACCCCACGCCAGCGGTAGAATTGACTACTACAGAGATTAGAATGTAAAGAAACGTAAGTCTGAAATAACAAGGGGCAGACTGAAAGATTTAATGGAACTGCGTCCAAGACTTAAACAGGCACAGTATGCAAAAATACTTGGGCTAAGCCAATTCAGTGTCTCACATCATATGCGAAAATTCAGAGAAGATTCAACTTGTGAATAGCTCACTTAACTACGTAATTGACCATTGCCCAATTATAATATACTATTGGTTAAAAATGTAATCAGGAGGCAGCTATATGTTTAACTCGGCAGTTTTAGAATCAATAAGTGACATAAACCTTTTGTATGAAATGCTGCAAGCAGAGTTTTCACTAGATGGTTGGGATGCTATGGTACATATTGCGGATAAACTCCACCACTCAATCAACGCATTCTATGAAGAAGACCAACTTAGACAAGCAAAAGGGCAGCCGAGAATTGATACTAAAAGACTTAAACGAAGTGTTGCTTTTTATTTTGGATATTCTATGGTGGCGAAAGGTATCGCATTGCAAAAGATGGGCGATTACTCAGCAGCCAGGGATTGTATTGAAAAGTACTCTGAATTGGGATGGATATCTGGATTGGACGATGAGGGGAAGGAGGATGTAGCACATTTCAGGATGATTGCAAATGCCAATACATATGTTTTGAATTTGCTGGAAGGTAATATGGAGACGCTTCCTGAATATGTGCAATTTATACACAATGCCGAGGAAGAAGAGTTGTTGCCGGGGATTATTACGATACTGGAGTCAGCTTTAAAACATAACTGTAACGTTGATTGGGCATTAAAAGAATTTGAGCCTAATTTGGACGCTCTGGATGGAGAGTACGAAACGGAAGCCAATATTCGTTATTATATAGATCATTTATATCTTATGTCCCTTTACCACTTTACTAATGGTAATATTTACAATGCATTAAATATATCCCTCAAGGGATTGCGAATGTCTGATAAACTTAAGGATGATACTGGATATAAAAAAATCAATGCATTATTTGTTTCATTTAGTGTTCATGCAACTAAAGAACAGCTGAATGAATATAATGTATTGAACAAAACTATCCTAGAAAGGGTGTTAAAAGATGAAAAAGGCATTAGGTATGATGGCAGTAGTATTGTTTCTGTTAGGTAACGTAATCATCCCTACTGGTGCAGCAACGATCCAACCTAACAATCACGGCATGAATAGCTTCCAACAACTTAATAATCATGGCATGAATAGCTAGGTTCGTATATTTGAAACCCCTTCTACAAAGAAGGGGTTTTTATTTGGTAGAATAGTTCCAAAGAATCATAACAATCTTCTAGAAATCTACTGATTTTTCTGAAGGATATCCACTCAATTCACAGAACACTATCATTGAGGAGAGGCGTGTCGAGGCAGGGGGTGCTTCGTGCCCTCATAAAGCCATTTCAGCAGCACAAAGACTTAATGTCTCGGCCGTCAATTCAAATATATCGGTTACATTGGGCGTTTTACATTGCAATAAAAACGATGGAGGGCGCTCAACGTGATAACACTGACTAGTAATCGTTACTGATAATATTCCCTCCATTCCTATTCCAGTCATAGGTTCAATATCAATTAACCCCATGCATACTAAATAATGAAAAGTTAAGTGTCGTTCAGTATTTAGTTCTAGCGGACCTGACAAAAGGCATTGTCAAACAGTTTTCCGGGAAATTTTAAGCGATCGTTATAGACGCTCCAAAGCAGATTAGCTTTTTATAATCACCCGAAAAGGTGGCTATGGAAAGCTTTTTTACCGGTTTAATGAATCATTAATACAATGATGGATGTAGTCGGTACGACGTACATACACAAATTTCGTTAGAGCGACGAGCATAGGTTTTGCTGAAATACAATAGTTCTTTGTACAATAAAGTTGTTTTCTAATGTCTAACAATTTCTTAATCCTGATGTCATTGGACTGTCCAATTAAGTGCAGCCTAAAAAAATTCGAAGAAAATCTCCCGAGCATGATACAAAAAAGGAAGAAGGTTCGTCTTCCTAATAGCTGCAGCTTAAAAGGAGGCAATTATAAAATGAGTATTCCGGAATCCTCACCATTCCGCAACATATTTTATGAGCATTATCCAACCGTACGCAGAAAACTGGCTGCGCTTGTGCGAGATGAAGCAGCAGCCGACGATCTGGCGCAGGAAGTATTTCTGAGGCTGTACAGAAATCCGCCGGACAACCCGGCAACCCTGGGGGCATGGCTACACCGGGTACTGACAAGAATCGGATACGATTATTTAGAGAAGAGAGCAAGAGAGAGAAAGCTGCAGAATAAGCAGGAGATAATGTATGAAGGGGAAGTCGCTTCTGAATCCGGCGAAGAGGCGCTGATGCGTCGATTGGATCAGGAAGAGGTTCAGGCTTGGCTGGACAGACTGCCCGAACGAGACCGCCAAGCGCTGCTTCTGCGCTACTCCGGCTACAGCTATGCGGAGATCGCGGAAGAGCTTAATGTCAGGTCGCCGCTAATAGGCAGTCTGCTCCAAAGAGCGACACGCAAGCTGCAGGCCACATCCAGCAAGGCTATAGCAAGGCAGGACTAATCAAATATTCGGAAAGGATTGAAATGATATGACAACTAAATTGCAGCATTCAGAAGCTGACAAAAGTACACATGAAGCCTGGGAGAGGTTGCTACAGAAGCTGGCCATGGAGCCGGTAAACGCCAAGTGGGAGACCGGGGACGCAAATAACAAAGAGGACGTTCTGAGGCTTGCCGATACCCTTAGTCCGCCAGCGGACTCAGCTGCAATTCAGGATTCGGAATCCAGTTTGAAAGTTGATGCTCCGGCTCCGGTTGCTTCTTTCCGCCGGCGGGCAGGCAAGGGCCGAAAGTGGGCCGCAGCGGTGGCGGCAGCCGTTATCTTTGGCGTCGTACTTACAACCCCTGTGGGAAATAACGCGCTGGCGGCATTTTTAAATCAATTCCGGGTGCAGGATATCGCTACAGTTGACGAAAGCACGCTCGAAGGTATGTTTAATCAGCTGGTTCCGGGAAAATCGGCCGACATAGAAAACACCTTTGGCCAGTTTACATCGGAAAGCGGAAACGTACAGGGGGATTTTACGCGTGAACAAGCCGTCTCTAAGCTCGGATATCAGCTTCTTCCAGTAAATGTGGCCGGAACGAAGGAAAGTGTGTACGTTACTCCTTCGCAAAAAATTACAATGATGCTGAATGTGGATGAGCTCAATAAAGCTATGCAGCGTGTAGGGGCAACGAAGCTGCTGCCGGAGTCGATGGACGGTAAAGAAATAGCGTTTAGTACACATGAAAGCGTAAATTACGATTTGGGTACCGATCAGGACCACTGGGCAACTCTGACACAGATGCAGGCTCCAGAAATTACGGTAGATCCGTCCGTTGATACAGAAAAAGCGGTGGATGCCGTTCTTCAGCTTCCGATTCTGCCTTCCGATCTGAAAGAGAAGGTAAAGCGCAGCCGCATTCTGGCAGGTTCCATTCCTATGCCATATGTGGTTAATAAAAGTGCTGAAACTTCTGAGATTACCGTTGGAGGAACCAAGGTTCTGGTTACAAACATGAAGTACAGCTCAATGACGAATCGTACCGCTATCTGGATCAAAGACGGACAGTTCTTTTCCTTTGAAGGTGGGAGCGCCTATGAGTCAGAGTTTGATTTCATGAACAAGCTTAAGGAGCTGGTTGAGGCATGAGTAAGCCGACAATCGACGCTAAAGGATTAACCAAGGAATACAGCAACGGGCGCGGCTGCCGCAACGTGACCATCACCGTAGGGAAAGGGGAAGCCTTTGGCTTCCTCGGCCCCAATGGAGCCGGGAAAAGCACATTTGTGAAAATGCTGGTCGGGCTCATCCATCCGACGGCCGGAGGAGCAACCCTGATGGGTGCACCCATCGGAACGCTCGAAGCGAAACGGCAAATCGGGTATCTTCCCGAGCTGTACCGGTATCAGGAATGGCTTACAGGTGATGAGGTCGTCCGGTTGCATGGGCGATTATGCGGTTTGGACAAGCAGGTGATCGACAAGAGAGTTCCTGAGCTATTGCACATGGTAGGTGTGGGTCAGCGGGGGAAAGACCGTGTTAAGCATTATTCCAAAGGCATGCAGCAGCGGCTTGGACTGGCTTGCGCGCTGGTGAATGATCCGGCCGTGATTTTTCTTGACGAGCCTTCTTCCGCCATGGACCCGGTTGGACGAATGCATGTACGTAATATACTTGAGGAACTGAAGCAGCAGGGGAAAACGATTTTCTTAAACTCCCATCTGCTTGAGGATGTGGAAGTATTATGCGACAGAATGGCACTCTTGAATAACGGACAGGTTCTCCGCCATGGGCGGGTAGCCGAAATGCTCCAGAAGCGAGTCTGCTGGCGTTTTAAAGTCGGCGGATTTTCGCCTTTTTTGCTGTCCTGGCTTATGGATACGACAGAGCTCAGCTTTCGAGTAATAACAGATGGAAAAGCCGAAGGCGGATTTACAGGAGAGAGGGGCATAGATGATACCGTCTGGCTTGAAGCGGAACTGGAGAGCGAAGAACAGGCAGGCTGGATCAATACGTTGCTGATCGGACAGGGGATGACGTTATATGAAGTCACCAAAGTTCGAGAACGGCTTGAAGAGTGGTTCATGAAGGCTGTTGCAGGGCTGAATCATAGGGGGGAACAGGAATGAGGATTATTTGGACCATGACCTGGAAGGAGCTACTGCGCAAACGGGTCCTCCTGCTGACACTTTTATTAACTGTTGTATTCCTGCTGGGATTTTGGTTTATTGCCGGCGCCATCGCAGGAGATTCTACCTCTAGGGTGATCACAGGCGGTACGAATAATGAAACTATGATCCAGGAATTTACGCTCGGGATGTTCATTTTGATGCTCGGTTTTTTCTTCGCAAGTTTTGTACTCGCCTTTTTAGCGATTTTTAGCTCATTTTCCACGATTGCGGGTGAGGCGGAGCAGGGGGTCATGCAGGCGATGCTGCCACGGCCGATTCCGAGGTGGAAATGGTATACGGGCCGCTGGCTCGGCTATGTTTCGCTTGGTGTAATCTATGCCTTGGTATTGTACAGCCTGATTTTGTGGATCACCGATGTGCATGCTTCGATCCCGCGTGATCCGGTAGTGCTGGTGCAGTCTTTTTTGCTATTTGCTTCAGTCGTTCCCCTGCTTGTAACCGTGTCCATGTTCGGATCCGGCTATTTGTCATCGGTTGCGAATGGTGTCGTCATGACGATGCTTTATGGGGCTGGTTGGCTCGGTGGCATGGTTGGAAAAATCATCGGCTCTGTGGGTCTGGAGCCAGGTCCCATGCAGACCCTGAACAATATAACGGGTGTCCTGTCCCTGATCATGCCTGCCGATGGACTGCAGCGTAAAATGCAGGCAGTGTTGTTCAGCTTCGAGAATATTAATGGACTCATCCCGGTAAGCACAAGTGGACCGTTTGGTATCGGCGAGATTCCTTCAACAGCCTTTTTGATATACGCGGCATTTTACACGGCTGTGCTCTTTGGACTCGGGCTGCGCCGCTTTGTCCGCAAGGATTTATAGGTTCTACTTTGAAGTTTCAGACTTCAGCAGCCATTCAAAAAAATTGTTTTAAAAGACCTTCTGAGAATAAAAAAGGTGGTCTAAAAAGACCGCCAAATTGCTTGCTTTATTCCAATAAATGAATCAATGAGTCTGTTTATCTATTTCGATCGTTCATTAGTTTCAGCCTCGTCTTTACGCCATAATCACGCTTAAAGCGATCAAAAAGGGCCTAAGGTCTCCAAGTCTATAGAAGGTGATAGACATTATTGCAACCATATTTACACAGCGATAATAATATTTTAATTGGGGCAGAACAAGATGGACTGCTGCTAGTTACTATTCTGACAATATGCATCTTAATTTCAGTTTGATGTTACCCGTTAGAGAGCATCGGGTACAAGCTCAAACTTTAATCATTTGATGTTGACCTCTATGGCTAATATTTCTATTTTCAAAAGACGTTTTAGGATAACCTAGAGCGTTTTTTTATTTTGAAAATCACCTGGGTATATGCCCATTTCTGCAAACGATGCTTATCTTTCCAGCGTAACAATCAATAGAAACCTACTAATTTGATTAACCATGTCAAGTTGGAGTTTTTCATCCTGTACAATAGAAAAAGACAGTGGTTTAGAATTTCTATGTGGCCAAAAGTATTTAAATATGACAGGCGAAGAACTGGTCATGGACGTGGAAAAACTATTAATCGCTTGAGCTTCATAAAATACAAATGCAATTGCTCTACATAAAAAGTTGACCTGATTTTTGCCCGCCAGCTACAGCATCTTCCGAAAATATTTTTCCACATCGTAGCCGATCATGGCAAGCATCCTTCCATCACAGGTTGCAAGTGAGCCGTCATTTGTTATCTCCCCAAATCAAATGTTTGAAAGGCCAGAAGTTTGTCAAAAATGGATATTATATCCTATAGTTGCAATTCGAATAATCTCCAAAGGGGAGCTATACATGGTAAAAAAAATTCAGTTGCCATTGCAAACCCTTAGTCTGGTTGTCTCCTTTATGGCCTGGGTCTTGATCTCTTCCCTGATTTCTTACATAAGTCAGGATATTCCGCTGACGCCTGGGCAAAGAGCGTGGTCTACCGCGATCCCGGTAATCTTGGGCTCTTTGCTGCGAATTCCGGCGGGGATTCTGACCAACCGCTTCGGGGCAAGGCTGATGAATACAGTCAGTTTCTTGATTTTGCTTGTTCCTGTCTACTATTTGAGCCAGGCCAATACTTTTCTGGATTTGGCGGTTGGGGGCTTCTTTCTTGGGATAGGCGGGGCTACGTTCTCGATCGGTGTGACTTCACTGCCTCAATATTATCCCAAAGAAAAGCAGGGCACCATCAATGGGATATACGGGATCGGGAACCTGGGTACGGCCATCTCTACCTTTGGCGCACCGTGGGTGGCTGATGCGATCGGCTGGTCAAGAGCCCTTCAGCTTTTTTTGATTTTGCTTGCCCTTTTCGCTCTGCTGAATCTGTTTTTAGGGGATAAGCGCGAAGAGCGTGTACGAAGCTCCTGGAAGAATCAACTCAAGCAGGTTTATCGCAACGAAAAGCTGTGGTTTTTCAGCATATTTTACTTCATTACCTTCGGCTCCTTCGTAGCTTTTACAATCTATCTCCCCAGTTTTCTGGTCAGCTATTTTGAATTAAGCAAGGTGGATGCCGGACTCAGGACGGCGGGTTTTATCGCCTTGGCTACCTTTCTCCGTCCAGTAGGCGGGATACTGTCCGACAAGTCCAATCCTTTTGTAGTTCTTATGTTCGTGTTTGCCGGCCTAACCTTGTCAGGAGTTTTACTCTCTTTCGGATTGACCATGCCTCTTTTTACGTTGGGTTGTTTGATGGTAGCCGTGTGCGCCGGTATCGGGAACGGCGCGGTGTTCAAGCTGGTCCCGCTATACTTTTCAAAGCAAGGGGGCATCGCCAGCGGGATCGTCTCTGCCGCGGGCGGTCTGGGCGGTTTTTTTCCTCCACTGCTGCTTACCCTGCTGTTTGGGTGGACAGGCCACTACGCAATCGGCTTTATGGCCTTGTCCGAGGCCTCGCTGGCCAGCCTGATACTTGTTCTGTGGGTATTTTTCAGCAACAAGCTGGAGTTTGCGTCGGATATTATCAAGTCCACAGCCGATGCCGTGATGGTCACTGATGCCAAGGGCGTGATCCATACCGTAAACGCCGCCTTCACCGAGGTCACCGGATATCCCAAAGAAGCGGTGATTGGAAAAACTCCCAATATACTCAACTCCGGCTTCCAAGATCGCTCTTTCTATAATGCCTTTTGGGTCACTTTGCTGACCACCGGAAAATGGCAGGGAAAGATCGTCAATCGCAAGGCAAGCGGGGAGGTTTTTCGAGAGTGGCTCTCGGTAACGGCAATTACGAACGAGCAGAATGTCACTCATTATGTGGCTATATTCAGCGACCTTTCGCAGGCTGACTCCGTAATCGAGGAAGGTGAAGGCGGCGGGCTAGCGCAAAATCATTTCTCAAAAAAAGCAACAGGAAAGGAGGCGGGGGATTCATGTCAGGACCCGCATTGAGACATGTGGACAGTCATTCGATGATTCATGAGGCGGCCTTAGGCGAAGCAAGAGAACTTACCGAGCTGTTGGACAGAAGTATAAAAAAAGGTGAATTGGACAAAGCGGAGGAAATTGCCTACATCACGGTGGAGCATTGGGAGGGGCGTACGCTCCAGCACGCAGCCAGCGAAGAGGAAGGATTATATGTAGAAGCTGTGGGCATCAAGTCGGAGTTGAAGAACGTCATTATTTCCCTGACTCGCGATCATCAATTAATGCGAGAAATTGTCGCTGAGATTAAGGAACTGCTGGCGCAGAGCAAGGTGGGTGGCGAGCTTCTTGCTCGTTTTCAGGCTTTGATTATCGTTGATGAACTGCATAACCGGGATGAAATGAACATGCTGGAAAAAGAAGTGGAGGGACTGCTCCATGAAAAATGAGACCTATACACTGGCGGCGATGCTTCCCGACAAACCACTTCAATCTGTGGAGCCGAGACTGTATCGGCTACTGGTACAAGAGCTCGAGATGCTCCACCTTCATCCTTATGATGTGAAGGCGGGTGGCCGGACCGATGATCACGGCATCACCGTCTACCTCCGATTTGGCGAGGAATTGGGGCAGGTCACCAGCAGGAAATTTTCCTGGGCATTGGTGGAAGACGGCGATGAAGAGGTCTTGACCTTTTTTAAACAGTCGGCGGAAAAGATTAAGAAATCGATGATTGCCGATTATTTTAAAATGATGAAATTCTAACAAAGGTCGGCAGAATGAGTTGGAAAAATGGATACGAAAGAAGGCGAACCAGATGAATCAGGTGGAAACGGAACAATTTGTCCGGGATGATCGGAATGATTTGCTTGCCTTGCTTGAGATGAGATTCGGCGGAGTGCCGCAGCCTGTGCAAGAACAAATCTGCCGGCTGCAGGATCTGAACGAGCTTCAGCGCCTGATTATCGCGGCTTGCAACGCAGCGGATTGGGAAGTGTTTATGGAAGAGCTTCAGTTGGGACAAGACAGCTTCAAACTGACGGGGGAAAGGTTTAACCCGGTAAACCAGCAGGGAAAGGAGCATCTGTGCAATGGCTGAACATAAAAACAAGCTGCTTGATGCGTTGAAATATTTGCAACGCGGAGAGGCCATAAACGAGGGATGGACCGAGGAGAGCCCAAGATCCCGGGATTGGGAGAGCCTATACCGTGGCCGCTGGCAGCATGACAAGGTCGTTCGGTCGACACATGGCGTAAACTGTACCGGTTCCTGCAGTTGGAATGTTTTCGTCAAGGACGGCATTATCACCTGGGAAACACAAAAAACGGACTACCCGACCACAGGAGCCGACTTCCCCGAGTATGAACCCCGGGGCTGCCCGCGCGGGGCAAGCTTCTCCTGGTATACCTATAGCCCGATCCGGGTGAAGTATCCCTATATCCGCGGTGATTTGTACGACATGTGGCGTGAGGAGCTGGCAGTTGTTGAGGACCCGGTCACGGCCTGGAAAAACATCGTCAGCGATCCCAAAAAGCGTGACAGATACGTCAAGGCCAGGGGGAAAGGCGGCTTCGTTCGGGCGGATTGGGATGATGCCTGTCAGATGATTGCCAGCTCTATTATCCATACCATTCAACAATACGGTCCAGATCGTGTTGTTGGTTTTAGCCCGATCCCGGCCATGTCCATGGTGAGTTATTCGGCAGGGACACGCTTCCTGTCGCTGATTGGCGGGACCATCCTCAGTTTTTATGATTGGTATGCAGATCTTCCCCCTGCCTCGCCACAGGTTTGGGGAGAACAAACAGATGTGCCGGAAAGCGGCGATTGGTATAACTCCAAGTATTTTATTATCTGGGGGACCAACATTCCGCAAACCCGGTCTCCTGATGCGCATTTCATGGTGGAAGCCCGTTATAACGGCACCAAGGTGGTCGGGGTCAGCCCCGATTATGCCGAGTATGAAAAGTTTGCGGACATTTGGCTGCCAGCTAAAGCCGGGACCGATGCCGCGCTTGCCATGGCTATGACCCACGTCATTCTCAAAGAATTCTACGTGGATCAGCAAGTCCCTTATTTTACGGATTACGCGAAAAAATTTACAGACCTGCCTTTCCTCGTGATACTAGAGAAACATGCCGATGCGTTTCGTTCGGGCCGCTTCCTCCGGGCCTCCGACTTGGGAGATGCCCAGGAGTTGGCCGAATGGAAAACGGTAGTCTGGGACGAGGCATCAGGAGCGCCGATGGTTCCGAGCGGCAGCCAGGGCTTCCGTTGGGATCAGGACAGCAGGTGGAACCTGGATCTCGAAAATCCTGACGGGACAGTAGTGGATCCTCTGCTGTCATTTATTGATGCGGCGGATGAAGTGGCTCCCGTTGACTTTCCTTATTTCGTGGAATCGGAGGGAGGGACAGTTCGGCGTGGAGTTCCTGTAAAGCATTTGCCGAGTGTGGAAGGCAGGACGCTCAAAGTCGTGACGGTTTATGACCTTATGATGGCTCATGTGGGTGTACCCAGACAGCAACTGCAAGGCGATTATCCGGTCGATTATAACGATCCGAAGCCTTACACTCCGGCTTGGCAGGAGGCGATTACTGGCGTCAAGAAATCTCATTGCATTCAGGTAGCGAGGGAGTTTGCCGAAAATGCGGCCAAGACAGGTGGAAAATCGATGATCGCCATGGGCGGAGGAACGAATCATTGGTATCACAGCGACCAAATCTACCGTTCCATTCTGAATTTGGTTCTGCTCACGGGCTCCCAGGGAGTAAATGGCGGCGGATGGGCCCATTACGTAGGTCAGGAAAAGGTGAGGCCAGTGGAGGGGTGGCAGCAGATCGCATTTGCAGGAGATTGGATCAAGCCTCCCCGCTTACAAAACGGAACCTCCTTCTTCTACTTCGCGACGGAGCAGTTCCGCTATGAGGCCAAGGTCAATGAGGAGCAGAAACCATCCTGGGGCGGGCGGTTTAACCATATGCATCCTGCGGATGTCAATGCTCTGGCCGTAAGGCTCGGGTGGCTGCCTTCATTCCCGCAATTCAACCAGAACTCCATCGATGTGGCCAGACAGGTTCGAGAAAAAGGGTTTTCGGACGATCAGGAGGCCGTACAGGAAATTGCGAGAATGGTTAAAGAGGGAGAGCTAGATTTTGCGGTGGAGCACCCCAATGATCCGAACAATTTCCCGCGTGTCTTTTTCAACTGGCGGTCCAATCTGCTTGGCGATAGCGGTAAAGGGCATGAATACTTTGCCAAGCATTTGATCGGGACGGACAATCAGGTGTTGACGGACCCGAGCCATTCGTGGCGGCCGGAGACGGTGAAGACGGATGATGTTCCGCCGGAAGGCAAAACCGATTTGTTCATCAGCATGGATTTTAGAATGACGAGTTCAGGGCTGTTTTCGGATATCGTGCTGCCAGCAGCGACCTGGTACGAAAAATACGATTTAAGCACGACCGATATGCATCCGTTTGTCCATCCGTTTAATCCAGCTATTGAACCACCTTGGCAAAGCAAAAGCGATTGGGACGCTTTTCGGGAAATCGCCAAAACGTTCTCCCAATTGGCGGAGAAACATTTGCCAGCCTGCGAGGATGTTCTCATGACTCCGCTCGGACATGACAGTCCAGATGAAATCGCCCAAGTTCACGGAAAAATCCGCGATTGGCGCAAGGGAGAGACGGAGGCAGTGCCCGGCAAAACGATGCCCCATTTTTTATTGGTGAAGCGTGACTATCCGAACGTGTATGGAAAAATGATTACCATCGGACCGAACATTAAAAAGGGTTATGGAACAAAGGGGATTAAAATTCCCGGCGACAAGGTGTACGGCCAGCTCATGGAGCGGCTGGGGGCATCGAAACATGAGGGGATTGGCAAAGGACAGCCGGATCTATTCCGGGATAAACAGGTAATCGAAGCGATTCTGCTGATGTCTGGCGCCACGAACGGAGAACGAGCCGTGGAAGGCTGGCGTTCGTTAGAGACCAAAACCGGCAAAAAGCTGGAGGACATCTCAAAACCTCGGGAAGAAGAGGCTTTCACGCTTCTGGATATTACTGCTCAGCCCCGGCATACGATCTCAACTCCGGTCTGGAGTGGCTTGGAGAAGGACAATCGGAGATACTCGCCCTTTACCTTAAATACGGAGTACAGCATTCCATGGCGCACTTTAACAGGCAGACAAAGCTTTTATCTGGACCATGAGATGATTTTGGATTTCGGTGAAGGGCTGCCGCTTTATTTGCCGCCGCTGGAGCACGTTCCTTTTTTTAAGGGTGAGAAAGAAGTGCCAGCGAATGGAAAAACGATGACGATCCGTTATTTGACCCCGCACCAAAAATGGGGAATTCATACGATGTTCATCGACACCAATCAAATGTCGACGCTGTTCCGCGGATGGCAGGTCGTCTGGCTGAACGAAAAAGACGGGGCTTCGATCGGGATCAAGGATAACGATTGGATTGAGGTATATAACCGGAATGGAGTCATCGCAGCAAGAGCGGTGCTGACTTACCGGATTCCAGAGGGGATCGCTTATATGTATCATGCCCAGGATCGCACGCTTGGCGTGCCGGGCACCTCTATCACCAAGCAGCGCGGCGGTACCCATAACAGTGTGACCCGGATTACGATGAAGCCGACACATATGATCGGAGGTTATGCCCAATTGAGCTACGGGTTCAATTATTACGGGCCGACAGGAAGTCAGAGAGATACGATGACAATCATCCGACCGTTGAAGGAGGTTGACTGGCTTGAGGATTAAAGCGCAAGTCGCCATGGTCATGAACTTGGACAAATGCATCGGCTGCCATACCTGTTCGGTGACCTGCAAGAACACGTGGACCAATCGGCCCGGAACGGAATACATGTGGTACAACAATGTGGAAACCCGGCCGGGTCCCGGTTACCCTCGGGCATGGGAAGACCTGAGGAAATTTAAAGGCGGGTGGGTTCTGCGCAACGGAAAGCTGGCACTCCGGGCGGGGGGGCCAATCACCAAACTGGCGAATATTTTTTACAATCCGAATATGGCCAGCCTGGACAACTTCTATGAGCCGTGGACCTATGATTACGATAACTTGATTCATAGCCCCAAGCGGAAGCATCTTCCGGTCGCGCGGCCTGTATCACTGATTACCGGAGAATATATGGACAAGCCGGAATGGGGCCCGAACTGGGATGACGACCTGGCTGGCGGAAGTGAGATCGTACCGCTGGACCCGAATGTCAAGCAGCTTCAGGAACAGATCGCCATGGAGTATGAGAAGACGTTCATGATGTACCTGCCCCGCATTTGCGAGCACTGTCTGAACCCTTCCTGCGTGGCTTCCTGTCCATCCGGAGCTCTGTACAAGCGGGAGGAGGATGGCATTGTACTTGTAGATCAAGACGCTTGTAGGGGGTGGAGATTCTGTACCAATGGCTGTCCCTACCACAAGGTATACTACAACTGGAATACGCACAAGGCGGAAAAATGCAATTTCTGCTACCCGCGGACAGAAGCGGGCATGGCCACGATTTGCTCGGAAACCTGTGTGGGCCGGATTCGCTATATCGGTGTCGTCTTCTATGACGCAGATCGAGCCAAGGCGGCAGCTTCCGTGGAGAATCCGCAGGATTTGTATGAATCCCAGCTTTCGGTGTTCCTTGACCCCTTCGAGCCGGAAGTGATCAAGGAGGCGAGAAGAAGCGGGATCAACGATTCCTGGATCGATGCGGCACAACGCTCGCCGATCTACAAGCTTGCCATGAAGTGGAAGGTTGCTCTGCCACTTCATCCGGAATACCGCACGCTCCCTATGGTGTGGTATGTTCCACCGCTTAGCCCGATTATGAACCATATTGAAGAAGACGAGCTTCAGACCGATCACTATATTCCCGCCGTCGATCAAATGCGGATTCCAATGGAGTATCTGGCATCTCTGCTTACGGCAGGGGATACCTCCGTCATCCGTAGAGTGTTGCTTAAAATGACCGCCATGCGTGTACATAGGCGGCAGCAAGCTGTTGGCGGCATGGATGATCTCAGACACAGCCAGCTTTTGGGAGAGGCGGGAATTACAGTGGAGGAAATTGAAGAGATGACCCGATTGTTCGCTGTTGCCAAATATAACGAAAGGTTTGTGATCCCAACCGCTCGGAGGGAAATGGATGGCGCGAAAGAGCTTCATTACAAGCAGGGGGCCTGCAGCATTGAATCCATTACCCCGTCAAGCGCGGTCACGTCACATCTTTTCGCAAGGGAGGACATGGATGATGGAACATAAGCCCGTTTTGCTGGCGGCCTGCGCCAGATTGCTAGGATATCCCTGTGAGGATTTTCAGGAAATGAAGGAGGAACTGCTTGCAGCTGTCCAAGAGGAAATGAAAGATAATGAGCTGGCGAGCAGGTTTGGCCAGGCGGCCGAGGCTATCTTCTCGGTTCCTCCCAAGGAGCTTCAGGAAATTTATGTTTGGACGTTCGATTGGAAGGAAAAGACCGGACTCTATCTGACCGCTCATGAATTGGGTGACAGTCGGGAACGTGGGGCAGCTCTGATTTTGCTTCAGCATATTGTCCGGGATGCGGGCTTTATGATGCCGAGCGGGGAGCTGTGCGACTTCATTCCGCTGTTGTACGAGCTACTGGCCGTAAGGTCCGACAATGTTCATGTACGCGCGCTTGAACTCCGGCTGGCCGCAGCCACAGAGCGGATTCGGAAGCATCTGTCTGAAGACAGTCCCTATTCCAGGTTGTTGAACTTTCTGATGACCGATGTTTTCGAGGTCCCTACGGAAGAAGAAATTCGCATGCTGGAGAGCAAGCGGGAGAGCGCCGATCTGGATGAACTGCCTTATCCTATCCTGTTTGGCATGGACGGTACGGCTCGTAGCGATTCGGGCTTACCTGTCTACAAAACGTGCGATGGAATGGAGGTATAATGATGACTGGTATCTTTTGGTGGGTCGTGTTTCCCTATCTCACCTTGACGGTGATGATCTTTGGCTTGCTCTATCGGTTTGCTTTTCGTCAGGTCAGCTGGACGGCGCCTTCCACGGAGATTTTTGAAAAAAGATGGCTCAGAATCGGTTCGACTGTGTTCCATTACGGGATCATTTTCGCGTTTGTTGGCCATATCATGGGTGTGTTGATCCCGCGCAGTGTTTATCATTTCTTCGGCATATCCGATGAGACCTATCATATATTTGCGATCGCGGGGGGCGGCTTTGCCGGTCTGATGGTCGTCATCGGTCTGGTTCTTCTGCTTATGCGCAAAATCCTTAACCGTCGGGTAAGGGCCCATGCGGGTTTTGGTGATTATTTTGCAGTGATTTTAGTCCTGATCATCGCAGCCATCGGTACCTATATGACCATCGTGTATAATACGACTGTGGTGGCCTATGAATACCGTACGACCATCGGGCCTTGGTTTCGCAGCCTGTTCACCTTTAATCCGCAATACGGGTTGATGCACATGGTTCCTTTCGTGTTTCAGCTTCACATCATCCTGGCGTTTCTTCTGTTCGCTTCCATTCCGTTTACCCATCTGGTCCATATGTTTTCTTTTCCCGCACGTTATCCGGCAAGATCTCCGCAGCAGTACCGTTCCAGAAACAGTTACCGGAAACGGGAGAGAACCTGATTTCTATTTCGATATGGACGAAAATTTCTGATGACAATAATAGCTGTTCATGAAGAGCATCTCTGCTTAACCAATGAGAAACTGATTGAAAAATATGCTTCAGCTTTTGGAAAACCAGCTTTATCCGTGCATTCTCTGAGACATTCATTTGCAACCCGTTATCACCTAGAGAACATTAATGTGCCCAGATTGAAAAACAACCTTTATTGATGGTGGGCGATCAAATTAAGATTGAAGCTCTTGGAGGACAGAACATAGGATGTAGAAAGTCGCCCTTAATGGCGGCTTTTTTCTATAGTAATGGATTCAGAATGATGGTTTGCGTCCAAGGAGAATTCTTTTATGGAATACATAGACAAAATTGTATAATAATATATAATTCCCCACTTGCAAGAGGTGATTTCAGTTTCATCATTGATCAAACGACCAAAGTGATGAACTTATAGGTGGGGAGGTTTATCAGTGCTTCTGAACTATTGCCATGACTATATTATGTTTTTTGATTGGTTAGTTGCAGAAAACTTTACTAAGGAATCTATGATTGATGAGGTAGGATTCAATGCTCAGCGCGTACTGATGGAGTACATGAAGATAGCTTTTGCAGACATTAATTGGGTAGAGACGATGGTAGATGATGAAGACGAAGGACTCACCGGAGACGAAACGGAGGCTTTAAGTATTCAATAAACCGATTCCTGAATATCGTAAGAACCCACATTGTTCTGCCAAGAGATGCTTAAATTCTTTCCTGACGATTGGCAGGCAAGCACTCTTATGGATTTAGCAAATAATCCTCGTGTTTCAGTCTGTTCAGGTCAGAGTGTAGGAAAACCGGGCTGGAAGCAGCAACGACCCTTTATTTTCTGCGGTGGATTTTTGTGTTAATGAAGGGGCAATTTTTTACCCTGCCATCGCATTAACTTACCATTGAGGATGACATGGATAGTGTTTTATTATCAAATAACAGCCCCCTTACAAAATTTAATATAAAACAAACATTTTGAATTGAGCAATTTTTTTCCTATGGCAAGGGTTGTATGTCCATCCAATCCTACGGGTGGTCAAAAGGGGCTTATTGAAGGGAGCGAGAAGTGGTGAAGTGGGGCAATAACCTTCTTCGGAGAAAGTAATAGGAGGGCAGTTGTTTTCGAACAAAAATTACCGGCCAATGTCGGTAACGAACATTTTTTTTAATTAAATTGGAACCGGTTTCATAATATTAGGAGGAGAGAAATATGGATTACAAGCAAGTTGCAGCTGACATCCTGGATGCCCTGGGAGGTAAGGAAAACATAACGGCAGCTGCTCATTGTGCGACGCGATTGCGGCTCGTTCTTGAAGATGAATCTTTGCTTGATCAAAAAGCGCTTGATCAAATGGACGTTGTTAAAGGGACTTTTTCTATAGCAGGGCAATATCAAATTATCCTTGGAGCCGGGATTGTAAATAACGTGTATGGCGAGTTCGCCAAACTTACGGGTCTCGGAGAAATGTCCACCGGCGATGTAAAGACGGCAGGAGCAGCTAAAATGAATCCGCTTCAACGACTTGTGAAAGCACTTTCCGACATTTTTGTTCCGATCATTCCGGCGATTGTTGCCGGGGGTCTATTAATGGGGATCAACAACGTTCTGACTGCCAGCAATCTGTTTGGTCCCAGGTCTCTGGTCGAGATGTACCCTGGTATTGCCGATTGGGCAAGCATTATTAATTTATTCGCCAACGCTCCATTTGTTTTCCTTCCCATCCTGATCGGCTTCTCGGCCACTCGCAAGTTTGGTGGAAATCCTTATTTGGGTGCGGCGCTGGCCATGATTATGGTTCATCCCGATCTGCTTAATGGTTACAGCTACGGCCAGGCACTTGTAGATGGGACAGTACCCACCTGGCAACTGTTCGGCTTCTCAATCGAAAAGGTTGGCTATCAGGGAACGGTTCTGCCAGTACTGGCCGTATCCTATATTTTATCGGTAATCGAGAAAAATTTGCGAAAGGTAATTCCATCTTATCTTGATAATCTGTTGACTCCCTTGCTGTCTGTCCTCGTTACCGGCCTCTTGACCTTTGCTGTTGTTGGACCGATCCTTCGCGCCGCGGGCAACGGACTGACAGATGGTCTCTTCTGGCTCTATGATACGACGGGTTTCATTGGAGGAGGTATTTTCGGTTTTTTCTATTCTTCGATTGCCATAACGGGAATGCATCACAGTTTCCTCGCTGTGGATACCCAACTATTGTCGGACGTTGCTAAGACGGGCGGATCCTTCTTGCTTCCGATTGCCTCGATGGCGAATATCGCTCAGGGCGCGGCTACGCTGGCCGTCTTTCTCATCACACGCAACAGCAAGACGAAGAGTATCGCCTCAGCTGCCGGCATATCCGCGCTGCTCGGTATTACCGAACCTGCAATGTTCGGAATCAACCTGAAGCTTCGCTACCCGTTCATTGCTGCGATGATCGGTTCCGGCCTGGCTTCCGCCTATATTGCTTACGCACATGTGCTGTCCATTTCGATGGGACCGGCGGCGCTACCCGGTATTATCGCAATCCGCCCACAGTCCATCGCTGATTTCTGTATCGGCATGGGCATCAGCTCTCTGGTTACGTTTCTCATCACCCTGCTCTGGGGCAAGCGGAAAAATGCGTCAGCCTCAGGGGAGACTTCAAACGAAGCAGCGGATCGACCGTAAGTTTAGGCATGCTTGGAACTATTTTGCAGTAAGGAGGTTGCTGTGGAGTGGACGAAAGAAGAGAGATACAGAAGATTAGAAGATACCAATCCGGAGGAAATCTCCGGTCTGGCCGCCAGAGTGGTAAGGTGCCCCTGGCGCCAGGGGTATCATATCCAGCCTGAGACAGGGTTGCTGAACGACCCGAATGGATTTGCTTTTTTTCATGAAGAGTATCATTTGTTCTATCAATGTTTTCCTCTCGGTACTGTGCATGGTCTCAAATATTGGTATCATACCAGCTCTCCGGATCTCGTTCACTGGACGAACCGGGGAGTGGCGTTAAAACCGGACCGGGATTTTGACAGTCATGGAGTATACTCGGGCAGTGCAATCGAACACAATGGGCGATTGTACCTCAGGTACACCGGCAATACACATGATAAGAGTTGGGAGCGAGTGCCTTATCAGTGTATGGCTCAAATGGAGAGAGATGGACGTATACACAAGTTCTCCTCCCCGGTTATAAGCGGACCTCCGTCCGGGTATACCGATCATTGTCGCGACCCCAAAGTATGGAAACAGAAAGATTGCTTTTATGCCGTTTGGAGCGCAACGTTCCAATCTTACCGGCTGAGCCATGCTCTATCGCTCCATTGATCTTTACAAATGGGAAGAGGGTTTACTCTAGAGTTCAGACCGGTGACAAAATCAAGAAAGGACAGCTGCTGGAATTTGATATTTCCGAAATCGAGCAGGCGGGCTTTCCGGTGATCACACCAGTGTTGGTCCCGGACGACCAGGAAATGGTGAAATCGGTGGAGCCGATGGAAGGCGCTGGGGTGGTAGACGGTGTCCCACTGCTTCGCGTTCACTTAAAATGATGGTGTAGCTTGGATTTATCGGAGAACCGGCAAGCTGTTACAGCACATTTGCCAGTTGATTTTTGCTTCTCAAAATAATATAACCACGGCGAAGGGGCATAGAAAGCAGGGCCTGAAATCTCATGATTTCAGGCCCTGCTTTCTGTTGGACTTCTAATTTTTTTGCTTTAATACATTCATTGCTCGTCGATCTTACTAAACCTCCAGAACAGGCTGATAAAATCCCCTTTTATTCTTGGAAGTGTCAAACCGGCGTACATCAGCTCGTCACCTCCGTATATCTTTCCAGTTTCGTGATGGCGGTACAGGTAACGCGAATTCAATCCTTTGCATTTCAGAATAGGCACCCTTTCACCCGGCTGGCTCAGCACTCGGAAGAAAGCAAGTACTGCTTCGCTCTGGTCATCAGAAACAAAGGCCCAGGCCACCTCGTTGCCCTCGAACGGACTTAAAATGCGATAAAATTCTCCGAATTGGATAAGGGGGCGAATTGCTTTATATAGCGCAACTTGGGACTTGATCGCTATCTTTTCCTGCGGCGACATCTTGGTAAGATCGAGTTCGTAGCCAAGGTTTCCCGACATCGCGACATGTCCTCGGGTGTCAAGGGGAGTAACCCGGTTGACTTGATGATTCGGTACGCCCGAAACATGAGCGCCCATAGACACAGCCGGATAGACCATACTGTTGCCGTACTGGATTTTTAGCCGACTGATCGCATCGGTATTGTCGCTTGTCCACGTTTGCGGCATGTAATAGAGCATGCCGGGATCATAGCGCCCTCCCCCGCTGGAACAGTTCTCGAACAGTACATCCGGAAAGACGGAAGTGAGCTCGTCCAATACCCTATACAGACCGAGGATATACCGGTGTCCCGTTTCGCGCTGGCGCTCCGCCGGAAGCAGGGCAGAGCCGATCTCAGTCAAATGGCGGTTCATGTCCCATTTGACATAAGTAATCGGTGCGGAAGACAGAACATCGGACAGCGCTCCAACAATATAGTCGCATACATCCCGCCGCGACAGATCGAGAACAAGCTGATTTCGCCCCACCGTGTGGGGACGATCTGTCACATGAAGACACCAGTCGGGATGGCGCCGGTAGAGTTCGCTGTCCGGTGAGACCATCTCCGGTTCGAACCACAGACCGAACTGCATGCCCATTCCGGTTATCCGCCGGGCCAGATTGTCCAGCCCCTCCGGAAGCTTGCGACGGTCAACGGTCCAGTCGCCCAGGGAACTCAAATCATTGTCCCGCTTGCCGAACCAACCGTCGTCCAGGACAAAGAGCTCCATACCAAGTTCTTTCCCTTCGCGGGCGATCGCTTCGATCTTGTCGGCGTTAAAGTCAAAGTAGGTGGCCTCCCAGTTATTAATTAGAATCGGCCGTTCGGCGTCACGAAATTTGCCGCGACTGAGCCGCGTGCGGTAGAGCCTATTAAAGACGCGGGACATCCCGCCCAAGCCTTGTGCAGAGTATACCATGACGGTCTCGGGCGTTTGAAAGCTTTCTCCGGGAGCCAACTGCCAGGAGAAGCCAAACGGATTGATGCCGATCGACAACCGAGTCGTCCGGTACTGCTGAACCTCGGCCTGGGCTATGAAGTTTCCGCTGTAAACGAGATTGAGCGCGTATACCTCGCCATTGTCTTCATCAGCGCCAGGACGAAGCAGGGCCAGAAACGGATTCTGCTGGGGACTGCTGGCACCTCGCCGGCTTTCCGCATTCTGGATGCCGGGCATAAGGGGTCTCCGCGCAATATTTCGCTCATTGGTATGCGTACCGTAGAAGGTCAACATGTCATACTCGTCATCTCTGAAATCGATACTGGCGCTGAGCGCGCGAAGAAGGACCAGATTGTCGGAGCCGGTATGGTCGAAACGAACCGACCGAGCGATGGCGTCGTATTTGTTAAAGACAGTATAAATTAAGGTAGCACGCAGACCGGTCAGTGCATCTTCAAGCACAAGCTCCAGCGTATCCGCTTCGTCCTCCCTCTCGATGTAAGTGGCAGGAAGACCTGGAAGCTTTGGCTTGCCGGCGAATATCCGATGAGTCTGGTAACGGAAATCACAGATTTCAGATCCATTAGACTGGCCGACCTGATAGGCGGGTATGCCAAAATCGCCGTTCCCGTAACCCGGATACTCCTGCGGAAGGTTGTCCAAGGAGAACCTTCGGTCAGCAGGGTCAGGATTCGGCGAAAAGCCCCGATCGATAAAATCAAAAGGTACAGAATCCTGGTAGATGGCGATTCGTCGTCCCCAGTATAAATGCCCAAGGTAGCCGTCGCGAACAATCTGAATGCAGTAGCTGGAACCGGGGGTTTGCAGGTGAAATACCATGCGTTTCTCATCGTAATGAATGCCCATAAGTGAAATCGTGCTCCTTTTAGTGTTATAATTTAGTAAGCGTATGAAATAACTGATTATAGAAAATTCGTCTTCATCATTAGCATAAAGGTGCAGAAGAACCGAAACAAGAGTAACTTTATAAATTGAGGAGGGTGAAATATTGCTGTGAATCATGGGGAGGGAAACGGGAAAGAGAAGCAGTCCTCGATATCTTTTCACTTTATAACACCTATGCCCTATATCTTGTTAAAAGGTGCTGGATATGAGCTGATTACTTCGCATGATTATATCTGGGATGGACGGAACCGTACCGGAGACCATTGTGTGCTTCAATATACATTGAATGGTCGCGGTGAGATTGAAACGGGGGGGAGGAGACATTCCCTCGAGCCGGGGGATGCTTTTCTGGCTGATGTTCCGGGCGACCATATCTACCGTCTCCCCTCTGATTCTCCCAGATGGGAAGTGCTTTACTTCGAACTGTCACACTTGGCGCTGCATCTCCTCCAGGAATGGCTGGACATAAGCGGCTACATTTTCCGGATTGAGCCGGGGACCGATTTGGAGCATCTCCTGTGGGTGACTTATCGGGAAGCTATTGAGAACAGCTACCGCGATATGTATCAGTGCTCACGGGCTGCTTATTCACTGGCCATGTCACTGGCGAGTCATCTTGTCACTCTTGCCAGCAGCGTCCCATTGCCTCCGGTTGTAGAACGCTGTAAGACCTTCATTGACAGTAATCTGCATCGGAGCATTGGCCTTCAGGACATGGCGGAGGTCTCCGGATGTTCTAAATTTCATCTCACCCGTGAGTTTGAGCGCAAGCTTGGCCTCTCTCCCGGCCGCTATTTAACTCGTATGAGGTTGGAAAGAGCGGCTGCTCTTCTGCTGGAGCCCGCAAATCTGACATTGGAGCAGGTGGCGGAACAGTCCGGTTTCTCGAATGCGAATTATTTCGGCAAAGTGTTCCGAAAGTATACAGGAATGGCTCCAGGCGAATTCCGCATGGAGGGCGATTTGTATCAAATTCGGCGGTTGATCCGGAGCGATCAATGAAAATAGGGTCTTGAAGATAGTAACAGGTTGCCGAAAATTTCGGCAGCCTTGTTTTAAAGCGGCTTAAAAGAAAAAAGAAGGGTCACGCAAACACTACGTTAATGATTAGGGGGGCGATTGACTCAATAGTATCGATGACAAAAAGATCCCCGTCCCGCCGGAATGGAGTTGGTACTCCTCAGCGGTTCGATTGAATCAGGTGGCACGAAACTCAAATGCGGGGTAGCAATGAAGAAAGT
Organism: Paenibacillus sp. EKM206P; assembly: GCF_011066155.1. NCBI lineage: Bacteria > Bacillati > Bacillota > Bacilli > Caryophanales > Paenibacillaceae > Paenibacillus > Paenibacillus sp. EKM206P. The sequence continues at coordinate 61,521 of NZ_JAAMNQ010000017.1, forward strand.
TAGAAAAAAAGCGCTTCAAAGATTATTGAAACGTTTCCAACTTCGTGCTATTATAATTCCCATAAGAGATATGGGGGGGTTAAATGCCAAGTATTAGAGATGTAGCTAAGATAGCTGGTGTTGCTGTGGGAACGGTGTCCCGCGTTATTAATAACTCGGGCTCTGTAAAACCAGATACACGAAGGAAAGTGGAGAAAGCTATACAAGAACTGAATTATTTTCCTAATGAAGTCGCTCGAAATTTTAAAATGAGGAAATCCAAGATGGTAGCCTTGCTGCTTCCAAGTATCTGGCATCCTTTTTTTTCTGAACTGGCTTATTACATTGAGGATGAGTTAGATCGGGAAGGCTTTAAGCTCATGTTATGTAATAGCGGCGGCAAGCCAGAAAAGGAACTGTATTACCTGGATATGCTACGTCAAAACAAAGTGGCTGGTATTGTCGGCATTACTTACAATGATATAGAAAATAGCGTAAGCAATGACATTCCGATTCTAAGTATTGACAGACATTTCAACAAAAAAATCACTTGTGTGACCTCAGATAATTATGAGGGAGGCCGTCTAGCTTTGAGGGAACTTGTTAAGGCAGGGGCCCAAAAACCGGCCTTTATAGGAAGTGTAACTTCAATTTTTAGTGAAACCATGAATCGAAGAAAAGGTTTCATTGATGAGGCGAAAAAATTGGGTGTAGACCATGTTGTATACGAGAAACCAGATCCTATTGTGGACGACGAAGCCTATTTTGGCGAATTTCTATCTAAGCATCGGGATGTGGATGGCATTTTCGCTATTACCGATATGTTTGCCGCCAAATATATAGAAAGAGCAGGTAGGCAGGGTATTCGAGTTCCAGAAGATGTAAAGGTCATCGGTTATGACGGCATTCAGGATCATCGTTATTTTCATCCGATATTGTCTACAATTAGGCAGCCAGTGGAGGAGATGGCACGTCTGACAATCAGACTACTGTATCAAAAGATGGATGGTATAACTTTAGATCAGCAAGTGTATCGTCTCCCCGTTATCTTCAGGCAAGGCGAAACGACATGAGTTTTATTGTATAAATATTAGCTCATTCAGTTGGATCTCAGTCTGGATCTGCAAACTCGCCTTTTTTTTATAATAAATTGGAAACGTTTCATTTGACAATCAGACTACTCTGTTAAAAGATCCAAGGAATAAGTTTGGATCAGCAAATGTATCGTCTCCTGTTATCTTAGGCAAGGTTGTTTTTGACTTTGGAAAAACTTCAGCTCATTCGGTGGATTTATGGTATGGATCACCGACTGAAGTTTTTCTTTTAATAAATTGGAAACGTTTCAAAAATGAAAATATTCTTTTACAAGAAAGGGAGTGTAATGATGAATTCAAGAACTAGTGAGTGGGATCATTCTACGATCAAGCCAAATCGCAAAATATGGAACCAGATCAAACGTAACTATGAACTATATCTGTTTTTGCTGCCAATCATTATTATTTATCTCGTATTTAAGTACTATCCAATGTATGGAATACAAATTGCTTTTAAGGATTTTTCACCAAGTCGGGGGATTTGGGGAAGCGAGTGGGTAGGTTTTAAGCACTTTATTGATTTTTTCGATTCCTATAACTTCTGGACGATCATGACCAATACGCTTACACTCAGTGCTCTATCGCTTGTGTTTAGCTTCCCAGCTCCGATTATTATAGCGATTATGCTCAATCAGATGCTGGCCAAGAGATACAAGAAAATTGTACAGACTGTAATTTATGCACCACACTTTATTTCTACCGTAGTGCTCGTCGGTATGCTTAATGTTTTTCTGTCTCCAAACAGCGGAATTGTGAATCACATCATCACTTGGTTTGGAGGGGACCCCATTATGTTCTTAGCCGACGAAGGGTGGTTCCGCCCTTTGTATATTTTATCAGGGGTTTGGCAAGAGACAGGTTTTGCTACCATCATTTACCTTGCTGCGTTGGCAGGGGTCAATCCAGAATTGCATGAAGCCGCGATCATGGATGGAGCAAGCAAATGGAAGCGCGTAATGCATGTGGATATTCCAAGCATTTTGCCGACGATCGTCATCTTATTGATTCTCGCACTCGGTAACATTATGGGTATCGGTTTTGAAAAGGCTTTCCTTATGCAGAACGATTTGAATTATGCCACCTCCAATATCATTCCGACCTATGTTTATGAAATCGGGATTCAAAAAGCACAATACAGCTTTTCTACAGCAGTTGGCCTGTTTAATTCAGTTGTAAATATTATCCTGATAGTCACCGTCAACCGGATCGCAAAAAAATTGACGGAAACCAGCCTGTGGTAAGGGGGAGTTCATTTTGAATCAATTATTAAAGAGAAAAAGCAAGGGAGACATGTGGTTTGACATCGTCAACTACGTCATGCTGACCATAGTTATGTTGCTTGTATTATTCCCGCTGTATTTTGTATTGATTGCTTCACTCAGTGACCCCAATCTCATCTACTCAGGTGAAGTATGGTTCTTTCCAAAGGGTTTTACGCTGGATGGATACGGGCGAATATTCAGCGATTCATCTATATGGATTGGATATGCCAATTCGATCTTATATGCGAGTCTAGGAACATTAATCGGAGTTGCCGTGACCATATGTGCAGCTTACCCGTTAGCTCGTAAAGGACTGGCAGGAAAGTCGGTGATAATGTGGTTTTTACTGATCTCCATGTTTTTTAGTGGGGGGTTGATCCCGACCTATTTGCTGATTAAAGATCTTCACATGCTGAATACGATCTGGGCACTTGTTATTCCTGGAGCGGGAGGTGTGTTCAATGTCATTATCGTAAGGACTTTTTTTCAGTCGACCATCCCGGATGAAATGTGGGAGGCCGCTTCCATTGATGGTTGTTCCAATACCAGATTTTTTTGGAGCATCGTATTACCTTTGTCTAAGTCCGTTATAGCCGTAATGGTACTGTATCATGTTGTCGGGTTCTGGAATGGTTTCTTTGACGCTTTGATTTACTTGAACGATGAAAGCAAGTATCCATTACAACTGGTCCTTCGCAACATTCTTGTCCAGAATCAGGCCAACTCGAGCATGATGATAGACGTGGAATCCTATGCAGCGAAGATGCGCGTTACAGAGCTTATCAAATATGGTGTCATCATGGTATCCAGCCTACCGTTGCTGATTTTGTATCCTTTCCTGCAAAAATACTTTGTTAAAGGCGTGATGATCGGCTCGATCAAAGGCTAACATTGTCATGGTGCCTGAAAGGGGGAATGTGCAACAGAATACCTAAATTCAGCATTCAGACAAGTAAATAACTAGGACAAGGGAAGTTCTCAGCTTGTGGACTGACATAAGGAGGTTATGTACGATGAAATTATTCAAAAGGGCTGGAATTCTAATGCTGGCTGGAGTGTTTGCTCTTAGCGGATGTTCGGGAGGCGGAGGCGAGTCAAAAAATCAGACGGTGAATCCAGATCAGGATGCAAATTTTAATAAAACCGGTCTTCCGATTGTTAAAGAAGCGGTGACATTAAAGATGGTATCCCCAAAAGCTGCTTTAGCGCCAGATTACTCGAAAATGGAAATATTTAAGCGGCTGGAAAAACAAACAAACGTAAAAATTGATTGGGAAAACATTCCAGACACTGACTTTGCAGAGAAGAAAAATTTGTTGTTGGCCAGCGGAGATTTGCCAGATGCCTTTTACGGAGCTGGATTCACAGATTACGATCTAATCAATTACGGTAAAGACGGAACCATTATTCCGCTGGAGAATTTAATTGATAAATATGCGCCTAATTTGAAGACGCTTCTCGATCGACGGCCTGATATTAAACTAGCCATCACAGCGCCAGACGGTCACATCTATGGGCTGCCGTCGTGGGAAGAGAATAAGCTCGATACCAACCCCTTCTTTCACGTCATCAATAAAAATTGGCTCGATAAACTGGGCTTAAAATTACCTCAAACGCTGGACGAATACACGCAGGCTTTGATTGCCTTTAAAACGAAGGATCCGAACGGCAATGGCAAGGCTGATGAAATCCCATTAAGCTTTATGCACATGCAGTGGTGTAGTGACATTGCTGGCATATTCGGAGCTTTCGGTCTTCCGGATAATTTGGAACATCGGATCGTCCGCGAAGGTAAAGTGATCTTTACCGCTACGCAACCTCAATATAAGGAAGCATTAAAATATATTCATGATAACTGGTATAAGCAGGGGCTGATTGACCCTGAATCGTTCACCCAGGATGCCGCTCAGTATTTAGCAAAAGGCAAAACACCAGATGAAACGCTCGGCTCCTACGTTTGGTGGGAAGTCGAAGAAGTTGTCGGACCGGAGCGTAGTAAGGATTATGCTCTGCTGCCCCCGCTTAAAGGCCCAAATGGAGATCAAATGATTGGTCGCAACAACGGCGGCGGTCCGGGACGAGGTAGCTTCGTGATTACAAAGGAGAACCGTTATCCGGCAATGACGATGCGTTGGATCGATCAACAGTATGACCCTTACATGGCGGCTCAAATTCACTGGGGTCCGTTGGATGTCGTATTCAAGAAGGACGAAAAAGGAAAATTGGTGAACCTGCCGCTTCCCAAGGGAGTCTCCGCAGGTGAATTCCGTCAAAAAGTGGCTCCAGGCACAGGAAATCCGGGCGTCATTACTTTCGATGACTTCGGAAAAGTTGTTGATATGGAACCCCGAGCTCAGAAGCGTGCTGAGTATTTGGAGAAATATTACACTCCATATATGAAAAAGGAAAACTATGCGAGCATCTTCTTTGAACCGGATGAACTAGATAAAATCAATCGGATTGAGCCAGAACTTATTAAATATGTAAATACCCAAAGAGGCAAGTTCATCGTCGATGGCGAGGTAGATGAAAAGTGGGACAGCTATGTGAAGACACTCGAGAAGATGGGGCTGAACGAATTAATGGAGATCTATCAAAAAGGGTTGGATCGATATAATGCAAATTTAAAAAATAAATAATCAAACGATAGGTGGGGAGAAAACTGTGCTTGATGTAATAACCATTGGGGAAGTATTGATAGATTTTACGCCATCAGGTCGTACCACGGGAGGCAACGAGCAGTTTGAATGCAATCCTGGAGGGGCTCCGGCTAACGTAGCAGCTGCTCTATCCCGTTTAGGAGCTAGAGCGACATTGATTAGCAAAGTTGGGGATGATCAATTCGGTTCCTTGCTGCACGATACCTTGATGAACGGCGGCATCGACGTGTCTGCGCTTACGTTTACAGATGAAGCCAATACAACGCTGGCATTTGTTCATCTGGATGACAACGGAGACCGATCGTTCAGCTTCTACCGGAAACCAGGAGCGGATACATACTTGCGCACGCAGGATGTCCCATTCGATAGGATTGAAAACTGCCATGCACTGCACTTTGGTTCTTTGTCGATGACCCATGAGCCGGCCCGTACGGCAACAAGAGCGGCAGTTGTGAAGGCTAAAGAGGCAGGAGTCCTGCTTTCATTCGATCCGAATATCCGGTTTGCTTTATGGGAGAGTAAAGAGGAAGCGAAACAGAATATCCTTTGGGGCATGAAGTATGCAGATATCCTGAAAATATCGGAAGATGAGCTCCACTTTATAATGGGTACAACTGATGTGGAAAAAGGCTCGCTAGAGCTGCAACAGCAATTCGGCATCGCCGGGATCTTCGTAACTTTAGCGGAAAAAGGCTGCTATTACCGATTAGCTGATCATGACGGATATGTGCCGGGTTTTCAAGTAGAGGCCACTGATACGACAGGAGCCGGCGACGCTTTTCTGGGCTGCTTGTTATATAAGATACTGAAAGCCGGTGTTTATTTGAATCAGCTGACCAAACAGCAAATCATCGGTATGCTAACTTTTGCTAATGCCGGCGGTGCATTAGTAACCACACGGAAAGGGGCTCTTCAATCTATGCCGACGACAGATGAAATTACCCAGATAATCGAGACAAATAAACAGCACGATGATGATAGATTTAGGCCGGGTTTTCATTTTTCACCTCACTCCCATTGGTTGAATGATCCCAACGGATTAGTCTATTACGAGGGAGTCTATCATCTGTTTTATCAGCACCATCCTTATAGTAACCAATGGGGACCAATGCACTGGGGTCATGCTGTAAGCCAAGACCTGGTTCATTGGGAGCATATGCCTATCGCTCTGTTCCCGGATGAGCATGGCGCTATTTTCTCCGGTTGCTGTGTGGTTGACTGGAATAATAGCAGCGGACTGTTCGATGGTTCCCATGGATTGATCGCACTCTTCACTCATGCAGACAGCTGTCCGGAGACCGAACAACCTCGCCAGCGGCAAAGCCTGGCTTACAGCAGCGATAAAGGCCGAACTTGGCACAAATATGAGGAGAACCCAATACTCGACGAGCATGATCTGGTCGACTTCCGGGACCCCAAGGTGTTCTGGCATTCGCCAAGTGCATCCTGGATTATGGCTCTTGTCGCGGGAGACCACGTTCGGTTTTATCGTTCCGACAATTTGCGTGAATGGTCGTTGTCAGGCGAATTCGGAAAGAGTGAAGGCTCGCATGACGGAGTTTGGGAATGCCCTGATCTCTTTGAATTGCCGGTTGATGACAGCGGACATTCCAAATGGGTACTTATCATAAGCATCGGAGATAATCCCAACTGTCCAGAAGGCTCACGCACGCAATACTTTATCGGAGAGTTCGACGGAAATACGTTCATTAATGACCATCCGGCCGATCATATCCTGTGGCTGGATTATGGCCGGGACAATTATGCGGGGGTCACCTGGTCGGATATAGCTGAGCAGGACGGACGGCGTGTGATCATCGGATGGATGAGCAACTGGAAATATGCTAACCAAACGCCTACCGGGGCCTGGAGAGGCACAATGACTCTGCCTCGCGTCTTGTCATTGACCAGTCGAGACGAGGGCGTAGTTCTGACCCAAATGCCTGTTCGGGAAATAGAGCAGCTGCGGAAAGGAACGCTCTGCTGGAATGAGGTTAAGGTTACGCCAGAGGTGCCGTTTACGCAAAAAACGAATGATGTTCTGCTTGAAATTGAAGCGGATATCGACATTCGTTCCGAAGACGAGGTTCATATTAAAATGAAGTCCTCTGGGCAAAGTGAGACTATTATCGGTTATGACCCTGTGCGCCAATGGCTATTCATCGACCGCTCGAAATCGGGCCTGAGTGATTTCCACCCGTCGTTTGCGTGCAAGCACGGTGCTAGAATGGTTTCGGAGAATGGGAAGATCAAGCTGCATATCTGGCTGGATCGCAACGCGGTTGAAGTGTACGCGAATGAGGGCTTGGTTGCACTGACGGATCAAATATTCCCTGATGCTCCGATGGATCGTATTGAGATAAGTGCGAAATCAGGGGAAGTTGTAGTGAACTCGTTTTATATGCATGCTCTTAACTCCATTCATATTCCTAATGGTCCAACGGAGCAGACATCCAGGAGGGTTGAAGTATGAGCCATGCAACCGATAATCGGGGATTGATTATGTATTGGGCCTTCAATGAAGGAACCGGTACAAGCGCTCTGGAGAGCGTATCCCAAGTCCAGGATAATATCCAGTACGTGTTTAACCAAGCGGAGTTTACTCAACCTTGCCCTCCACGGTGGAGACAGGGGGTAATTGGAAATGGGCTTCTGTTCGATGGTTATTCGACTTACATTGCGCATTCGTTCGATGAGGGAAATCAGAACACCGAGCCAGAGTATCGATCAGCGTTAAGCATAGGAGTATGGGTAGCCCCACGCTCCTATGAATGGGGGGATGATGGCAAATTGTCCGCCATCGTGAACCGCTACAACCTGGATCGCAAGCAGGGTTATCTGCTCGGCATGTTCCGTCACGGTTCCTGGTCCTTCCAAGTCGGGCTGGAAGGAGGAGACTGGAAGGAACTTTGGTCGCCGGACGGCCATGAACTGCCCAAGAATGAATGGTCATACGTGAATGCTGTGTTCGATGGGAACCAAGGGGAAATCAAGCTGTATTTAAACGGCAGTGAAATCGCTTCAGCTGCCGTGCCTCGTGGTTCCCGCCTGGCTGAGGCGGCGGACACGGATCTTCTTATCGGCAAGAATAACCATAGCAGCCTGCTGGCGGAAGTGTTCAGCCTGCACATGTTTAGCGGTATCATTGATGAACTCAAGATTTATAATCGGGCGCTGAGCGCGGAAGAAGTGGCCGCTTCTTATCGGCATGTGCTGGATACCTTTCATGAAGGTATCCGGCCACAATTAAACTATGACGAGATCAAGCTGGACCGAACGCCACTGCTACTTGATCGGCACAGACCGCAATATCATGTTAGCCCGCCGGCCCATTGGATGAACGAACCTCATGCACCGATCTATTTTGACGGGCAATATCATTTGTTCTATCAGCATAACCCGCAGGGGCCGTTCTTTCATCAGATCCATTGGGGACATTGGGTAAGTCAGGATTTGGTGCATTGGCGTGATCTACCCGTGGCCCTGGCGCCCGAAAAGGATCAGCTCGCACCGGACGGGATCTGGTCGGGAAGCGCAACCTATGATGCTGACGGACTTCCTGTCTTGTTCTTTACGGCAGGTAATGACAGCGCTTCTCCGAATCAGAGCGTAGCGCTTGCCCGAAGCACTTATACCCTTGACGGAAACCCGGATCTGGTTCAGTGGGTCAAACATCCAGAGCCGTTGATCGTGCAGAAGAAGGGAATGGGCGCATTTGGGGATTTCCGAGATCCATTCGTATGGAAGGACGATGACGGCTGGTATGCTCTGGTCGGGTCCGGAATTGAAGGTGGAGCAGCACTGGCATTTGCGTCACAGGATATGCTGAATTGGACGTATAAAGGGCCGTTTTTTAAAGCGGATATTCAGAAGTTTCCTTACCTTGGACCCATCTGGGAGCTCCCTGTGCTTCTTCCCCTTGGCAGTGACAAGCAGGGAGTGAACAAACATCTGCTGCTTGTCAGCCCTGTGGGGAAGGGAGCGGATGTCGAGGTGTTCTATTGGATCGGACAACTTGACAAGCAAAATCTTTCGTTCATCCCCGATCAAGAAGAGCCTCAATTGATTGATGTCGGGGATTTCCATTTTACCGGACCGAGCGGAATGGTTGATCCGAAGACCGGCAGAAATATCGTCTTTACGATAGCCCAAGGCGACCGGACCTCCGAGATGGAATATAAGTCGGGTTGGGCTCATAACGGAGGCTTGCCGTTAAGCGTGTATTTGAGGGATGACGGACGTCTGGGAATAGAGCCGATTCAGGAGCTTCAATCGCTGCGTGGCCCTAAGCGGCTATCGCTTCGGGACCAGTCATTGGCTGAAACTAATGTGCAGCTTAGGAATGTTCATGGTGACATGCTTGAGATTCAATTGGAATTGGAGCCCGGCAGCGCCAAAAAATTCGGAATCAAGGTCCGTTGTACGCCGAACGGAGAGGAAGAAACTCTGCTGTATTATGATTGGAATCAAGCGTTGCTCATGGTCGACCGCTCGAAAACGACCCTGCATCCTGGAGAAAAGTGCGGAGGGATTCAAGGCGGTAAGTTGGAGCTGCTTGGGGAGAATCTGAAGCTTCACATTTATTTGGACCGCTCCATGGTCGAAGCTTATGCAAGCGGATTGAAAAGCCTGACAACCCGGGTATATCCGAGCCGTATGGATGCTTTGGGACTCGAGATTTGGGGAGATGGAGAACCGTTTGTTAAATCCTTGGATATATGGGATATGCAGTCCGTTTGGTAAGACGGTTGTTTAGGCGCTCCTTACGAATGGGGTATGCACAAATGATCAAGAAACTTTGCATTCCTCCGTTTGGAAACGTTTCATTCATATTCTCCCTTCTTCATGACTATTCATCTTTGTACAAGGAGAGCATTTCGAAATGAGGTATCGATGTTCGCAAGTATAACAAGTTTCGAAGGAGGCTCGAGAATGAGGAAAGTCAAAAGAGGAAAATGTTGGATATCGGGAATGGTTATATGGGCTATGGTGCTCCAGCTTGTTGTTCCGGGAATCTCTGTCGCGTCCGAAAATAGAACTGTTGCTGGAGAAACGCTCATTCCTAAGAATGATGTGAAATCATCGGTTACGGATGCGATTTATCAAATCAAGAATATTCCTAAGAATGACATGGGATTGTCAGTTACAGATTCAGTCTATCAAATCCGGAATCCTGGATTTGAAACAGGAGATTTGACGGGATGGACCGTTATCAAAGGCGATGCGTTCGGTCCGAATAGCGTAACCGACGAAACGACTTGGTGGGCAGAAAAAATACCGTATAACCAGGAAGGAGCTTATCATTTAAACGGCTGGAAGTATGACGAATCTGCGACAGGTGTACTTCGTTCCAGCACTTTCGAGCTGGGCGGAAGCGGCTGGATCAGCTTCAAGCTTGGCGGTGCAAAGAACCCAGACAAGGTATTTATAAATATTGTGGAAGTCGATACGGGACAAGTTATTGCCCGATACGGAAATAGCGCATTCGCCGACGTTGGCTTCCCGGATCCTGCGCAGGGCATGCGGCTTGCCAATATGGTGCAATACAAGGCGGATCTTTCCACACAATTGGGCAAGAAACTGTATGTGGAGGTCGTCGATAATGCAACCTCGGATTGGGGAGTCATTTTTGCGGACGCATTCTCCATGTACCATGAGTCGGAGCCAGCTGAAGGAATTGTTGCGACGGATATCAAGCCGGATTTCAAGCGCTATGAAATCGATAATCCAAGCTTTGAAACCGGAAATCTCGATGGCTGGACGGTTGAGGAAGATGCTTTTGAAGTGACTGATGAAGCTCATGCGAGCAAAGAAGGGAACTTTTATGCCAAATCCTCCCTGCAAGGAAAGGGCTCCATCACTTCTAATACTTTCACGCTTCAGGGAACAGGAACAATTAATTTTACTGTTTTGGATATCCTCAAACCGGAAAATGCATATGTTGCACTTTTCGATGCGAACAGCAACACATTGCTTATGAAAACCGGGAATGTCAGCGCGAACGAGAAAATCTCATGGAAAGTGCAAGAACACTACAACAAGAAGCTCTATGTAAAGGTTGTCGATCATTCCAATGAAGCCAGCATTGCCGTTGATAGTTTCCAAGCAAGTGGTAGGGGGACTATTTTCTACTTAAACCTTGATGAAGGCGCAGGAAAGAAAGCGTTGGAGAAAGTACACAATCTTAGGCACGATGTGAACTATGTATTTAACAACGCCAGGTATATGGCATCGAAGGATCCGAGATGGACTCCGCGTGGAATAAAAGGCGGCGCCTTATTGTTCGATGGATCCTCGAATTATATTGAGGTCAATGCAAACGTTACTGTGCCTGTAAGCGACGCGTTAACCATCGAAGCTTGGGTTGCACCGCGTAGCTATGAGTGGGGAGACGGAAACAAGCTGTCTGCGATCGTAAACCAATCCGACCAGGATAAAGCGGAAGGCTTTTCTCTTGGTATGTATCGGCACGGTACATGGTCGATGCAAGTAGGCATCGGCGGTCAGTGGATTCAGGTATGGGTAAAGGATCACCCGTTGGAAAAATACAAGTGGAATTATGTGGCCGCTACTTTCAGTAAAGAAGATGGAAAAATTAAGTTATATCTAAACGGTGAGGAAGTGGCTTCCCAAGCAACCCCCGTCAACGTTCCGATCACACCATCTACCGAAAGCCTGATCATCGGGAAAAATAATAAACCTGTAGAGTTAGCAGGGGTGTTCTCCTTCAATATGTTCAGCGGACTCCTAGATGAAGTGAAGCTGCATAATAAAGCCCTTACGAACCAGGAGATACTTGCTGGATATGAGAGCGTGAAGGCGCTTCATGGAGGTTCAATTCCGAAAATTCCGAATGCGGACATTGATGAGGATCCAAGTGTGTTTGACGGAGATCAGCACCGACCCCAGTACCACGCGATGCCTCCGCAAAACTGGATGAATGAAGCACATGCACCGATTTACTATAACGGCAAATACCATTTATTTTATCAACATAACCCGCAAGGTCCATTCTGGCATCAAATCCACTGGGGGCATTGGGTGAGTGACGATATGGTGAACTGGGAAAATGTAAGACCTGCTCTTGCGCCCGAAGCGGGCACCCTAGATCCGGACGGCACGTGGTCAGGCAGTGCAGCGTATGATCGAAACGGCAATCCTGTTCTGTTCTATACCGCTGGCAACGACTCCTTGTCGCCGAACCAAAGAACAGGGTTGGCAACTCCGGCGGATTTGTCCGATCCCTATTTGGAAAAATGGGAGAAATATCTTAAACCGGTAACGGAGCAGAACGGAAAAGGCATCCACAACGAGTTCCGCGATCCGTTTGTATGGTACGACAAAGAGGTGGACAAGTGGTATCAGTTAGTGACATCTGGTCTTCCAGACTTCAGCAGCGGCACAGCTTTGGTGTATGTATCCGATGATATGTACAATTGGAAATATAAGGGGCCGTTATACGTTAGTGACAGAAGCCGTTATCCGGAGTTGGGTACGGTATGGGAGCTACCAGTGTTATTGCCGTTAGGCACGGATAGTACGGGCAAGCAAAAATATATTTTCATGATTAATCCCCATGAAAAGCCGGAGCATGTTCCTCCAGCGAACGATGTGCAAAGAGATGTTGAGGTCTTTTACTGGATCGGGACCTGGGACCGGGATAACTTTAAATTTATTCCTGATCAGGAGGCACCCTCCAAAATGGATGTAGGTGACGGCTATTTAACCGCAGAGAGCGGTCTGGTCACACCCGACGGAAGAACGGTCGTATTCTCTATGGTGCAAAATGTAAGAACACCGCAAGCCGAATATCAATCTGGATGGGCTCATAATTTATCTTTGCCGGTTTCCCTAAGCCTCGATAAGTATGATAAATTGCATATCGAACCGATTAAAGAACTGCAGAGCCTTCGAGGGGAAAAATGGGTTGATTTTTCGGACAAAAATTTGGAGAGTGCCAATCAATTGATTAAGAATGTCAAAGGCGACATGCTAGAGATTGTGATGGAGATTGATCCGCGTGAAGCCCAGAAATTTGGTCTCAAGGTGCGACGCTCGGAAAAAGGCCAAGAAGAGACGCTCATTTACTACGACAAGAAGAACGGGACGTTTAATGTGGATCGAACCAAGAGCAGCATTGATCCGGATGTGCGTGTAGACGGCATTCAAGGAGGATATGTAGATCTTGAAGGAGAGAACTTGAAACTCCATATCTTTCTTGATCGCTCGGTCATTGAAGCCTTTGCAAATTACAAGAAGAAGCTGACAACTCGTGTCTATGTAGGCAGATACGACTCCTTAGGCTTACAGATCTGGGCCGATGGCGATATCAATATCAAATCCATGCAAGTATGGGATATGAATGCCTTAACGGGTAAACCGGCTGCTCCGGTCTATGTACCCGATAAGTGGGATAATTCTGTGTATAAGGATATTACAGAGCTGCCTAACCATGATTTTGCTACGGGCGACTTAACAGGATGGATGACGGAAGGAGACGCCTTCCAGAATGTCCATGTGACCAATACCCAGTTCTTCTGGGACAACATTTTCTTCAACCCGTCGCATAAAATTCCGGGCAGCTACCATTTGTGGGGCTTCAACGAGCAAGCCGGCGGCGACAGCTTAACCGGAGCGCTAAGATCTCAAAATTTCGTCCTTGGTGGGAACGGTAAGATCAACTTCCTTATCAGCGGAGGCCGGGATATAGATCGTCTGTATGTTGCGCTGGTTCGGGCGTCGGACGACAAAGAGTTATTTAAAGAGACAGCGACCAATTATGAGGAATATCAACGTAAGATTTGGGATGCGACGGATTATATCGGGGAGGAGCTTTATATAAAGGTGGTTGACCACTCCAAAGGCGGGTTTGGACATATTAACGTCGATGATTTTAATGTACCTGTTCAGGTAAAGAAGAAAACTAACAACTGACTCTTGTTAATACAGAATACCCGTGAGTCCTGTAGTCACTCCAAGCAAATCGAATAGTCAAATAGCTTATCATTCGAAATGGCATCGGTATTGTATCTGATTCTGGAATTGAGCTTTTGATAAATGGGAAGTAAATAATGTAAATCTCGAAACCCCTTATCTTATCTATGGATAGGGGGTGAATTATTGTTGTCAGAATGCAACGTATTGTGTAGAATTAAAGAAAATTATGGAAACATAATTGAGGTGGGGGTGGTCCCTCTATACTCAACTTATACAGAGGAATGAATAAAAATGCTTGGGAGAGGGGGGGAGTGTGTATATAAAGAGCTTCTGAGCATAGCACAGCTAATGGGGGAAACAATGCGATTGGTTGGGTATGCCCGATACTACAAATCCCTTAACATTGATGGTTTACATTACATACATCAAGTAGAAGGTACCCAAGTGATCGCTATTGTTAAACCAAATCATAGTACTCATCATGAAGCTACAACATTTTTAATGAATCTATTATTAACGGAAAAGCTAAAAATGAATACGGTTACAGGGCATGCCCAGAATCTGAAAAAGTTCTTGGATTACATGATGTTCTGGAGGCTAGAGGAAGATTTTGAACATATCCATAATATCGAAGTAAAAGCAGGTAAGACCGTATCCTATTGAAGTAATATTACTGGGATTTGCGGATTACCTTCGATGTATTCCAAAAGGTTACAAGCCATTTGAAGATTTAAAGGTGGCGACTCACGGGATTCATTGGTCTATGTTAAAGAATATCCCCCTTAACAAACATGCAATGGCAGAAGGGAAGCTATCAACCGTAATTCGAAGCAGTCATAACGATTTAAAGAAAACCAACTGGTGTGAGTACCCGTCTGGTGCACTTGCTCCGATCATCTATACTGCATGTGCATATCTGAAGTTCTTGCGTGATAGAACAACAAGATTTAAATACCTGCCATTAGAGCAGGTTCCGAGAAAAGAAATAAGAGATAATCATTCATTAATAGCGGGTACTGCGGGTAGTAGGGTGCGGATAGTGTTTGATGTGGAAAATATTGCTCGAGATTCCGGTACTGCAGGACCTGGAGGAGGGAAGAGCAGGCAAGCCTCTCCCATTAACCACGACAAGGTCTTTAGTGAGACCGAAGCAGACATGTTCTTTGAATTGATCGATCCGTATGAAAATGCTTTGGATCTTCTTCTCTTTGCGATATTGCGTTACTTTGGATTACGCCCTGGTGAAGCAGCTGAGATTCGAATTGAGCCGTCAACAATTCCTTCCAACTTAAACGTGTATCATACAGCAAGAGAGGAATTAACCGAGTCTCTTTCCGGGAACTTGCAGTTTATAAAAGAACGCGGGTTGCGGGGGAATTGGGTCATTGATACGGGATGGAAAACGAAGGCTTCCTGCAGGGACGTGGCGTTGATAACTCACAAAACAATTGATCCATTTAGCAGGAAAAATATCCGATTTCCAACACAAGAGGAGTTCACTGATCTTCTGTATTGGGCACTTCTTCAGCGGCGGGAACTTTTGTCTTATTACACAAGTGAAGATCATGGCTATCTATTTGTATCAGAGTCAAACAATTCAAAAGGGAAGCCATTAAGTAAGAAAGGCGTTTACAGTAAGTATAATAATTTGGCTGATGACTTATTTCAACGAACTGGGGGAAGCGTAGACCTACGTTCCTACTATCCACACACCTTCCGACACTTATTCGCGACATCACTTCTCCTAAGATATCGCAGACCATTCGAAGAGATCAGCAAGTGGTTGGGGCATTCTTCTGTCGTGATTACGCGCGATACATATATTCATTAGATACCTGAGTCAAATAATGACACAGAAAAAGGTAAAGTAGATCATTTAGGGAGGGTATTTATGCGACAGGCGGAGATCTCAGAGGGAATCCACGCGCATGAGGAGGACTCGGAATGACACTAGAATGGACTCCATTATCGGAATTTCGCAAATTTTTAAAAAACACGCTGCGTTTGAATCATGTGAATCAAGTATTTTCTTCTATAAAAAATCCCGTCCTTCAATTATTTACTACATTTCCGGCCCCGGATAACTGGTTAGCTGTACCGCCTGAAGAGAGACCAACCTTTCGGCATCGCGACAGTCGAGACCTATGGTATGTCATTTTCTGGGCTTGGCATACAGGTTTTTGCAAGGGAAATGATGTAGTAGCACAATATCGTCGAAACGACTTGGTTTGTTACCTGTCAACCAGAGGTCGTGTTAATCTGTCGGATTTCCCCGTCAAAATGGGCCTCCTCAAAAATTCAGAAGCAGAAAACATCCGCAAAAAAGACTCAAACCGTATAGGTTTGTTCAACAAACTATCTATACACCTTCTAGGTGTTATGAAACCGCTGGGCGATTTCACGGAAGAAGATATAGCGTTAGTGGATGTAATGCGTCCGAACGACAAACGTTATAACGCCAAGTGTTTAAAGGACATTCTTTTTGAGCTTGGATATTCGGATGAACCAGGAAGACGTAGGCAAAGAATACTGTTTGACGATTGCTGTGAGCATCCAAAGTGGGGGGATATCGCACGTGAGTTTCGCGAGCATTTAAAACGAAGTAATTCGCTAGACTATTATATTCGTAAAGCGGGCAGTGCTTTGCATAAATTTTTCAAATGGCTTGACCAGCACGGGGAGTCGGATGCTTCATCTCTCGAGTATGAAGATTTTCTCGATTTGTTTGATTACATTTCAAAGAATAACGATGGAGAGGAGTTTTCAGCTAAGTATACCGGGAACAATCTTCTACACATAAAGTTATTCTTTGATTGGGGGAAAGGTTCTCATACATTTTTTCCAACATACGTTGACTGGCCCAGTGATTTATATTCTGGAATTCATCGTGAGGCCCAAGAAGAAACATATTCCGGTGATGGCCTCGCTTTTGATGACCCAAACTTCCCGATGCTCATGAAGGAAGCAATTGAAAATTATCATCCCGAAGATGATGTTGAAGTTTTATGTCGCGCTTTTTGGTTAATTATTGCCTCATCACCGGTGCGTAAAACGTATCTGCTCAATCTTCAGGCTGAAGAATGTATGCTGCCATTGCCTAATGCTCCATCAGCGGTAGGATTATACAGCCCATATTCAGGTATTGAGAAAGCTAAACATCGTAACGGCCAATTTCCTATAATTGATTCTGCAGGTCTTAGAGCGGTCGAATTTTTACAGAAAAGATCGAGCGATAAAGCCTTCCGACCGATACGGAACGAAAGAGCGGATGCATCGTATGTGCATCTTTTTCAATTGGAGAAATATCCCTGTATTTTGAATGTAAGACAAATATATAGGTTTTTTGACAAGATAGCAGAATTTATTGGACATGGAGATAAAAAAGGGAAGGCTCATGGTTACAGACACTATCTCATAACTCACATTGCAATCGAAACCGGGAACAGTGAGTTAGCACGACTTGCTGCAGGTCATGAAAATCAAACCATGCTGAATCGATACTTACGAAGTAATCTCTCCCGTCAAGCATTGTTATTTGCTACTATTAAGAAATATCAGGATGGTGAGATTGCGGGACGGTTTATTTGGCGAATCTTCGAAGCACTTGCCAGCGA
The DNA here is from genome assembly GCF_011066155.1 of Paenibacillus sp. EKM206P. Classification (NCBI taxonomy): domain Bacteria; kingdom Bacillati; phylum Bacillota; class Bacilli; order Caryophanales; family Paenibacillaceae; genus Paenibacillus; species Paenibacillus sp. EKM206P. The sequence goes on from NZ_JAAMNQ010000017.1 coordinate 79,067, forward strand.
ACAAACTGAGCCTGACGAATTGATAAAAGCTTTGGGATCTGAAGAGCTATCTTTAGATGAATTCTTTGCAAAATTCGGGCTTCCAGCTCCTACAGGTGTAGGAAGATGTTTAATACAGGGGGCTTGCCTTTTTGAGGCAAAGTGTTTTTCCTGTCATCATTTCGCCATACGAAAAAGTGAAGCAGCACAGGCATTTCATACTTTGGCCAGATTAACCAAGGACATGTGGAACATGATGCGAGGCAGTCGGGATTTTACAACCAAAAACGCCAAGGCGGCCGGATTAGCTACGCAAATAGCGTTGCTTGGGGATATGATTCGGCATTTCGGCTATAGTGACGAACAGATTCAAATAGAGGTTATCAGTCGACTAGTCTGAGCTTAGATTGGAAAGAGGTGAAATCGTGTCGCAAATATTAGCTTGGCAATCCCTGAGATTTGGACCCATTACTGTAAGGCGAAAGGGACAATTCGAGAGTAGAGAGCATCTGACAAGATCGGAGTATGAACAATACAGATCGGCAGAGACTTGGGGACGGGTTGAACCTATTTTATCAAGCTCCTTAACGGATTTGGTACAACCCACAATATTTTTCAAGTTACCCGGCACCCAAAGAGATTACGTATTACTGCTTGCCATTTTACAACGGATCAGTTTGCCTTTAGAGATCGTATTTCCAACCAAGACCGAATTCAATAAATTTCCTTTTCCCGAGTTACCGAATTTTGAGTACTTTGATGCGCTTTACGATAAATACTATCCGGTATTGTATCCGATGGATAGCGAAAAACAACTACAAAAGGCAAAGAAAAGGATTCCTTTGCTTCGAACTGTAGTTTGCTTATGGTTCGCAGGTTACGCCCTTAAGGAAGGGTTAGAGGGTAATCATATTATTACTTCCTCTGTATTAGCAAAAGCAAGTAAGATCGCTAAAATATCATAGAAGTAGTTTAACCCTCCTAGGTAAGATGTTAGCTAAAGAAACAGATTCCTTGATTGAAAATAAACCGGTCATACCTTGCGATGAAGCGGAAAGAAGTCTCTGGATAGCCGCGGGAATATATCCAACCCAAACGCCGTTTGAGGAGAGTCTCTATACCTTTGCATTTTCTTACTTGAGGCAACGTGTGAATGATTCAATAACTGATGATTATTACGACGATGAAGGAAATTTACTTTTCAGATACGGTAAAAAAACTATAAGCATAAATTATTGGAAAGCGATAGTCAAGTACATCCGGTATTTTGCAATCAAATGTCGATCAAAAGGTCTTACTGACATAAGCGAGAATTCAATATCAGAAGTATACACAGAGATTTTTGGCCAGATGAAGGGACAAGAAGATAAGACGTTTTTCCGAGTGGCGCTTCGACATTGGCTTAGGTGGCTTATAAGAACTACAAATGCTTCATACAACATAGAACGGATTATGCCAAGACCTAGACGTGTTATGTCAAAAGATCATGGACGAGTATTTAGTATGTCCAAAGCTTATATTCTTGTGCAGACCTTAATGAACGATCAAACTCCTTTAATTAACGAGAACATTCTGATGGACTTTCGTCATAGGCGGGCTTGCCTGTTGATGTTATCAACTGCAGCAAGGCCTCATGAAATAGTTAATTTGCTTCAGAATGCTTTATTTATAGATTCGCAGGATAATTCCTGGATTCGTTTTCACAAAACCAAGACCATTCGCAATCAACCCGATCGAAACGGCTATGAATGGGTTCATCACGCTCTAGTGAAGAGCGATGCTACAAGATGGTTTAACGAATTGATTCATTTTGCCCCATCAGAACCTATATTTTTTCCAAGAGAGTGGGGTGGGGATGGCCTTACGGAACTTCGTTTACTGGCTTCAAAACATAATGATGGCCCTATACGAACTAGCGGACTGTATAATTTTTTAACTCGCATTCAATCGAAGTTATGGCCTGAACTTAGGAAGCCATATTTCACACCCCATAATCTAAGAGCGCTCCATCTTACTTATCGGCGTATCTTAGGAGACAATGATGAGCTACTAGAGAGGCAGGCCGGACATAGTCATCCTTCCTCAAAAAAGCCTTATACGGAAACAATGCCTGCAGAAGAAGTTGCAAAGTTTGGTCATCTACTTCAAAAAGGCGTTTGGAGAAAGAAACCGGAAGGGGAGGATGCTGATAAGACAGAAGGGGCTGGAATTTCGTCTACTGAATATGTAGCCATTGATGAGATAACCGAAATTTCATCTAAGTTTGAGGTCACGCCTCAAAAGCTAGATGAAGCATATAAATTAACCCAGAAAATTATAGAGGAATCACCACGTTTCCAAGGTAAAGTTATTGATTTGGAAGATGAGTTACACGAGGTTAACGTAGGTGGTTATACGCATAATTGTAATGCACATGTCTTGCTAAACTGTGGTCATACACCCGGGCATTGTAGAGCATGTGATGATTATAGTCCTGATGAGGGTACAGAAGATGCGCACAAGGCCGACATATTTCGTGAAATGTTGCATTATTACTATTGTCTCGATGCAGAGAAAAATTTCAAGTCCACAGGACAACGAAAAATGGTTTTTCAGAAGGCTGAGGATATAAAGGAACGGTTGAACAAAACAGAAAGAAGTCTCTGGGTAAATAAATTTAAAATGCCGCCAAATGAGGCGAAAAAACTGCATTCATTGCTCTTTAAGAAAGCAAAGGCATACTTTCGTGAACAGTCTAAAGAGAAGCCTAATCCAACTAATGCAGAAGTGCTTTGTTATATTTTAAGTGGGGAGGTAAAGTAAATTGGCTCGTCCGGTTTCTTTCAGTAGCAGCGACTTGGCATGGGAATGTGCACAAGTAAAAAGAAAGCTTTTAAATGATGTCAAAAAGGGGTGATTATCGCGTCTTTCAAAATCAGATGTGTACGATATGATTGCAAAACGCCCGCGAATCAGATTGAAAAGCTCGCGAATGTTGTGGACGGGTTCCTATAAGGAATATTTGGGAAAATGGTTCACCAAATTGAATGAGGAAATACAATTAATCCTAGACTCGGCCTCTGAAGGAGAACCAACGATTACAAGTCCTGAGATTGTAGCCCAGGAGCACCGGGAATTGCAAGCCAAGCTTACTCATTTAACACAGCTTATAAGTACGTATAAAGATGCTTTGGACGAATTACGCATAGAGAACGAACAGTACCGAGAATTAATCAGCCAGCGTTTCGGAGATATTGACTTATTCTAATGATCCTGAATGTCCCGTGTACTGATACCCTTCGCATACATATGTGCTCCTCAATGCCGGTCACATTCGTTTGATTTTTCTTCACGACTACAGGTTCAAATTCTACATCACCGTATTCGGAGGTTACGGTTTTCTTACTGTTGTAGCCGTCGCGGCTGTTTCTCGTTTGTTTGTTTTTACATCATGTTTCTCATAACCGGGATGCGTATCCAGTTCGGCTTCTAATGCTTCTTGAAGTACATCTGCAAATAATTCCTTTAATGTCCATTGAATATCTTCTGCCGATTGAAAATTATGCTCTTTTACGAATTGACGTAATTCTTGTTTTGACAATAATCCGCTTCAGGTCACCATGTGCTTATTCCTCCAACTTTGATCTAGTAGTCAGTATTGACAAATTTACCTCAGTTGAAGTAAAGATTATGTCCAAACTAAATTGTTACTTCAATCCTTGTACGGAATTGAATTACAAATGGGTGAATCTCTCCCGGAGCGACTATTCTTTGGTGTGACGGTTCACTCGCAATTAATGAAAGCAGGCCGCGTGATAGATTTGAGGGCTGAACGCATTCTTATCATTGGAAATAAAACTGTATTTCATGAATATATCCAATCGTTATCGAGAATTGGTAATTTGTTAGAGAAGAAGATCATTGTTGTTTATCTTGGAAGTTTTCCAGGACCGGATAAACGATTTTTTCTTCGGCAAATCCAAGATAAATTTGATAAAAATGGTCTTCAAATTGAAGTTCAGTTTTGGGGCGACATCGATTGGGGAGGGTTCCAAATATTCCGGCATTTGCAAAAATCAGTGTTTCCACAACTACGACCCTATCGTATGGATAAGACTACTTTCCATCAGCATTTGGATTGGGCAGAAACCTTCACTGCAGATTATCAAGTCAAATTGGAGCAGCTACTGGAAAACACGGATAATTCCTAGTTTCACGGATTAATTCGAGAGATGTTGTGTACGGGCAAGCGTTTAGAGCAAGAAGCTATACTATTATAAACTGTATTTCAGCCACTGGTTGTTGCCGAATTCTATAAGATTCGTGGTAATACTTTGTATTGACAGTGTATTTCACAATAGCCGCGACTTTTGCGGCTTTTTTCATTTATTGTTATTAGTTGTTTTCTTGGACTGGGACAAAAATCAAAATTGAGCCTTCTATTTTTACCATAAAAATGCAAGTAAATCCGTAACTGGCCGATCAAGGAAACAAGGTTGTTACCAGGTTGGTGTAGAGCAAGGTAACGTCTGGGTATCTTGGCGGCTTATTTAAATGGGGGATGAAGAGCCAGTTGCAGACTACATTCTCAGTTCCCGGCTACAGCAAGCGATCAAAGCGTGATCGTGTGCTGACACCGGCGGTTACTCCTATTCGTGGTCGGTGGAAATTTCTCTTACGGGGTCACCGCTTGCGGCATGTTGTTAATCGGGGTCGGGACCGGTTTATTCCTTACCCCCAATACGACGGAGATCATGTCAAGCGTTCCGGAGCAAAGCCGCGGGGTGGCGAATGGACTGCGGTCCATGCTATATAACTTGGGTCAAGTGCTGAGTACGGCTCTTTCTTTAACCATCGTCGGCGCAGCGCTGCCAGCCCACCTGAAGAACGTGCTGTATTCCGGAAAGAATAATGTGATTTCTGCCGTTGATTTTGCTTTCGTCATTCACGGTTACCGCTGGGTCATCATCGCACTAATAGGGACTTCTCTACTCGCTCTTGCTGCCTCGTGGTTCCGTCCGCAACAGAAAAAAGCTTACGAAAGCTCTTCAGCGGCCTCTTGACTTTGACGCATTGATGCCGCGTCAATCCGTCCGATCCTCATCGATCGGTCCTGCGGCTGCCGCCATAACCCCAGCGCGTCCGGTAAGCCCAAACTTCTGGAGCTAGCGATATATATCCGGCGGGTAGTGGAGCGTTGACGATAATATTGCTTACCAACCTGTAACTAAAGAAGTTTTTATTAGAAGGATACCTTTTTACTTCTACAAACCCGATACACGCTCAAAAAATGTAGGTGGCTTCCTTGCTATAATACGTTGCTCTCATTTTAAGATTTCCAGCCTGATAAAAATTTCAAGTAAAGTAGAACTTATGACCTATTGGAATTATTTTCATATTACTGTATTATCATTGAGTGTAAACATGATCGATCAGGACTTTTTAAAAGAACACATAAAGGATAAATACGGATACGAAAGACTCATCACTTATTTCTCAAGACATGAAGTAATTGGGGAAGAAATTTTTCCGTATCTTGGTACTGCCATTCACTAAACGGACTGGTATATTTGCGTTTATGGGAGGATTTCACGGAATGTCGCTGGGGAGTCTGGCTGTTACCAGCAACATTCAGAAAAGATCTTCCTCCGGCATAGCATTATCCGATGTTACCTTTTTCCCATACTCCGAGAGTCCAATTGACTCATTCGATACTATTGAATACATGGAAGCCGTTCTAAACGACGGTCACTCGGGAATCGAAAAACCGGCGGCTATTATATTTGAAACCATTCAGGCGGAAGGCGGCGTAAATATAGCTTCACCCGAATGGATGCTCAGGCTGAGGGAACTTAGCGACAGACACGGTATTCTACTGATTTGCGATGACATTCAGGTTGGCTGCGGACGCACCGGACCGTTCTTTTCATTTGAACGTGCCGGGATGATCCCTGATATTGTACTGCTTTCCAAGTCAATCAGCGGGTATGGCCTTCCCATGTCTATTCTGCTGATGAAACCGGAACTTGATGTCTGGAAGCCTGGTGAGCATAACGGTACGTTCCGGGGAAACCAGCTTGCTTTCATTGGAGCTACAGCTGCGTTGGAATATTGGGAAATGAATAATTTGGAACAGTCTGTGAAATATAAGGAAGCATTTGTAAGAGAATATTTAACCAAGCAGATTTTGTCATTACATAAGGGCCTGACCATTCGGGGTGCAGGTTTGATTTGGGGTATTGATTTTTCCAATGTGGAGGATGAGCGAATCACGCAAAAAGTAGTAGAGGAATGTTACCAAAACGGTTTAATCATCGAAAGCGCAGGAAGAAAAGACAGTGTTATAAAACTTATGCCTCCGTTAACCATCGAGCTTGAACTTTTGCAGCAGGGTTGTTCAATTATCAGACAAGCTATTCAAGAGAATATAAATAAAGTATTGGAGGTCGAAAGTTATGGATAAAATCGCCATTATAGGAATAGGATGCCGTTTGCCAGGAGGAATAAGGGGGCCTGAGGAGTTCTGGGAAGCATTGACTGCGGGAAAAGATATGACTTCCGATTTACCCGAAGGCCGCTGGGATTTAGAAAAGTTTTATGATCCTGACAAATCAAAGCCAGGCAAGCATTACACCTGTCATGGTGGATTTTTAGATAAAATAGATGAGTTTGACCCTTTGTTTTTTGGTATTTCTCCAAGGGAAGCGGCCTTTCTTGATCCACAGCAAAGACTGATGCTGGAGACATCATGGGAAGCAATGGAAGATGGAGGCTTGGATCCGGCCAAGCTAGCAGGAACCAATACCGGTGTCTTTGTAGCGGGCTTCACCCTTGACTATCAAGCAATACAATTTAAAAACGAATCGGTTGAAAGTTTAGATACACATTCGGCAACGGGTATGATGATGACAATGTTGTCCAACAGGATTTCATATATATATGATTTCAGAGGTCCAAGTTTGTCTGTAGATACAGCGTGTTCGGGCTCTTTGGTTGCAACACACCTTGCATGCGGGAGTTTATTGAATAATGAATGTAATCTCGCAATAGCAGGCGGAGTAAGTGTTATAGCTACACCTGAGTATACCATAGCGGAAAGTAAGGGTGGTTTTTTATCTCCCGATGGACGGTGCAAAACTTTCGATTCCAGTGCAAACGGTTATGCAAGAGGAGAAGGAGCCGGCGTTGTGGTTTTAAAACGCCTGTCAGATGCTATCGAAGACGGAGATAGGATTTATGCCGTAATAAGTGGATCGGGTGTAAACCAGGACGGCCACACAGACGGGATTACTGTTCCAAACGGGCAGGCTCAGGAAAACTTAATGAAGGAGGTATACAAAAAGGCAGGAATATCACCTTCAGATATAACATATATTGAAGCTCACGGCACCGGCACTCCGGTTGGAGACCCTATTGAGGCTAATGCAATAGCACGAGTGGTTTCAACAGACAGGCCAAAAGATAAAAAGTGTATTGTCGGATCTGTTAAGACAAACATTGCCCACCTTGAGGCCGCTGCAGGAGTTGCCGCACTGATAAAAGCTTCACTAATCATAAAGCATAAGCAAATACCTCCACATCTGCACTTTAAGAATCCAAACCCTAAAATTCCCTTTGACGATTTATGTATACGAATTCCTCAGACCCTGGAGCCTTTGCCGCAACCCGCATTGGTTGGCATAAATTCATTCGGTTTTGGAGGAACAAATGCCCATATCCTCTTGGAGGAAGCTAAAGATCTCCAAAAACAGGGTACTCCTGAAGTTAATGTAAATACCGGATGGCCATATATGATTCCCATATCTGCGCGCTCAGAAAAGGCGCTAAAAAACTATGCGCAAAAGTATGTTGATTTTATTAATGGAAGTGGAGAAAGTATTACTTTATATGATATTGGAAGCATGATGAGCAAAAAGCGCACCCATCATGACTATAGACTAGCGGTTTCGGCATCTTCAAAGGAAGAACTTGCAGGAAACCTGGAAGCGTATATTAAAGGACAAGCACGCCAGGGGATGTCTGGCGGAAATGTTGAGGCAGGAAAGTACAATAAAGCTGTTTTTGTATATACAGGTATGGGGCCCATATGGTGGGCTATGGGCAGACAGCTCCTTGAAAAAGACCCTGTGTTTAGAAATATGATAGAAAAATGCGATAAACTTACACGTCAGTATGCTGGATGGTCTCTACTGGAGGAACTTCTCGCCGATGAGGAGAATTCACGTCTGGACCAGCCCCAGTTTGCTCAACCTGCCAATTTTGCTGTTCAGGTGGGTTTGACTGAAGTATGGAAATCCTTGGGTATTATACCCCATGCGGTGGTAGGACACAGTGTTGGAGAAGTGGCTTCTACATATGTTGCAGGAATTTACAGCCTTGAAGATGCCATGTTGGTAAGTATTCACAGAAGCCGTGCACAGCAAAAAGCAGTAAACAAGGGCACAATGCTGGCGGTAGGTTTACCAGAAAAAGAAGTTGTGGCCCTGCTGGATGAGAACATAAAAGGTGTTTCAATGGCAGCAATCAATAGCCCAAATTCGGTAACTTTGTCAGGTGATCCTGATGCCCTTGAGCAGATCCAAAAACAGTTGCAGGATAAGGGGGTTTTTGCGCGGCTTTTAAAGGTCAATGTAGCGTATCACAGTTACCAAATGGAACCATATGAGCAGGAGCTATTGGAGGCATTAAAAGGAATAAAGCCCCAGCCTGCCGGGATACCGATATATTCCACGGTTACAGGGAAAATGCTGACGGGTACAGAGTGTGATGGACATTACTGGTATAAAAATGTAAGAGAGCCGGTACGTTTTGAAGCAGCAATGTATGAAATGATTTCGTTGAATTATAACTTATTTATTGAGGTGGGCCCTCACCCTGTTTTAGCAGCTTCTATTTCTGATTGTCTGTCAGCTAAAAACGTTGAAGGTAAGAAGTTGTTCTCTATAAAAAGAAATGAAAACGAACAGGTTTCAATACTGGAGAACTTAGGGAATCTATATGCACTGGGATACCCTATAGATTGGAACAAGATTTACCGGTACCAAGGTGAGTTTGTAAGTCTCCCTCTTTATCCATGGCAATGGGATAAATACTGGATGGAAACGCAGGAATCAAGTGAATTTAGGCAGGGAAAAAATAAGCACAAGTTTTTAGGACGCCGTTTGAAAACTTCCAGCCCTATATGGGAGATTGAACTTAATACTACCTATATGACGTATCTTTCTGATCATAAAATACAAGGTATAGAAGTTTTCCCCGGAGCAGGGTATGTAGAGCTGGGAATGGCTTGTGCCAGAAGCTATTTTGGAGAGGGTTTTTATACAGTTGAAGATATAAAGTTTGAAAATGCTTTATTTTTAAATCAAGGAGTATCACCTGTGGTGCAGGTGGTTTTGGATCCAAAAACCGCGAAATTCGAGATTTCAAGCAGGATACCGGGACAAGATAAGACTTGGACATGCAATGCATCCGGCACAATAAGAAAACGGCAAAACATAAAGATCACTGCTAAAGATGAGTTGATTCAAATACTTGGCAATTGTACCAAAGAATACGGAAAAGAAGTATGTTATAAAACCTTCTATCAAATGGGTTTCCATTATGGTCCTTATTTCCAAGGTATAGACAAGATATGGAAAGGTGATAACGAAGCTCTTGGCAGGATCGAGATCCCTAAAATACTGGAGATTGATAGCTCTATCTACGGTCTTCACCCGGCGGTATTGGACGCCTGTTTCCAGGTTACCATTGCGGCAGTTGCACCACTTAATGAAGATGAAAATAACGAAGGCCAATCATTCCTACCTGTAGGAATAGACAGGGTGCAGCTTTATGGAAGGCCGGAGCCTGTCATGCTTTGTCATACGCAGATGGTAGATAGGAAAGATAATAATTTGAACGCCAACATCCGTCTATATAGTGAGGACGGAAATCTAATCGCCGAAATACTGGGCATAAGAACTAAGGAACTTGGAAATAGTGGAGGGTCTGATGCTGGAAGAGTTAAGGATTATCTTTATGAGATAAACTGGGAGCTTCTAAAAAGTGAAGAAGTTGATACCCGCACAGCTGCTGCTAACTCTGGAGCATGGCTTATTTTTGTGGATCATAAAGCAGCAGGAAAAGAACTGGCAAATCTCCTTGAAAAAAGGGGAGAAGAATGCTTTATGGTATATCCTGGTGAGAATTTTGGTTGGCAGTATGAAGAGCGTGAGATATATATAAACCCTCGAAGCATTGAGGATCTTAGAGCGTTGTTTGGTGAATTCTCAAAAATTAAAACGAAGCTAACAGGTATTGTATATATGTGGAGCCTCAATATCCTTGAGATCCAGGAAGTTAGCAATACAGCTATAGAAAAAGCTTGTTTTGAAAACCTGTTTGTATTAAAACACCTGGTACAAGCAACCACAAATCTGGGATTAAATTTTAAGCTGTGGGTTATTACAAGAGGAGCCCAAATGATCAACAGGGCTACTCCAAATTCTGCATTCTTACAGTCGTTGGTATGGGGCCTTGGCACCGTCATAGGTTACCATGAGTTGCCTTCAAATTGGGGAGGCCTTGTAGACCTTGACATAGAGGCCAATGCGGGTGAAATGGAAATGCTGTTAAAAGAAGTCTTAGGTAATGGAGAGAACCAAATTGCTTTCCGTAATGGGAATAGACTTGCAGCAAGAATCGATAAACTGCGGATTGATATGCAGCATCAAGTACCCGTACATCTTCGCCCCGATGGAAGTTATGTTATTACAGGTGCTTTTGGTGGCATAGGTATGATTACAGCCCAGTGGATGGTTGCCAAGGGAGCAAGACATCTGGTACTGCTTGGACGCGGAGAATTTCCAAAACGTTCTGAATGGAACAATGTAGAGCCAGGCAGCAGCCTTGCAGAGAGGATTGAGTTTGTTCGTAAGCTGGAGTCCCAGGGGGCAACAGTATATATTGGATCAGTGGATGTAACTGATGAGGAAAAGCTTGCTGGATTTTTTAAAGATTTTGATAAGGAAGAAAGGCCTCCTATTCGAGGTGTTGTACATTCTGCTGGTATTACGGATGATCAATTTCTTGAGGTTAGTAAAGATGAGACTTTTTATAGGGTCCTTTCGCCTAAGGTAAATGGTGCATGGAACCTTCACCGTATGACAGAGGGACGGCCTATTGACTTCTTTATTTTATTTTCTTCAGTTGCTTCTGTATTTGGTTCACCAGGCCAGGGAGCATATGCAACTGGGAATGCCTTTTTGGACTCACTTGCACATTACCGTTTATCGAGAGGACTTCCTGCACTGAGTATCAATTGGGGACCATGGTCAGAGGTTGGAATGGCTGCAAGGTTTATGGAACGTGATCCGGAGTATTATATACAAAAATCCATAGAATCTGTAACGGTAGAAAAGGGAATTAGGGCTATGGAGCACCTTGTTGGAGAAGCTGTTGCACAGTCTGTGGTTCTACCTATACTCTCGTGGCAAACGTTTGGGGAAAAATGGTTCTCACCCATGAGTTCTCCACATGTGCTTAAAACTCTTTTGCAAGATGAGTCAGGACAACAAGAGAATATAAATAAATCAAAGGTGGATGTTGATATCCTGGAGGATATTATTTCATCTCCAATACAGAGCAGGCAGAATATCGTTGAAATGCATATTAAAACAATAGTAGCGAAGGTTTTGCGTTATAATCCTGAGGATCTAAGTACCAAACAACCACTAACTGTTTTTGGGATGGATTCATTAATGGCCACCGAAATAAAAAACAGGATGGAGGTTGCCTTTAAAACACCTGTTTCCATAGTAGAACTTCTTAAGGGTTCCAGCATATACGATCTCTCCGAGCAAATGATATCAAAGCTATACGAATCGGGAAAGATTTCAGAACAGGGTTCCCTAAATATGGGTAAGGCTGAGCTTGAAAGAATACCTAAAGTTTCTGAAAAAGAGTACTATGAAACCTCATCTGCACAAAAGATGATGTATATCATTAATAATCTTGAGGGTAACAACATTGGGTATAACATACCTGTGGGAATTTTATTTGAAGGTGGGATTGAAAGGGTTGCCCTTGGGGAAGCATTAAAAACATTGATACAAAGGCATGAAGCATTTAGGACATCCTTTGAGATGATTGATGGGGAGCTTGTGCAAAGGATACAAGATGAAGTTGATTTTACTATAGAATATTTTGAGTCTGAGGAAGACGGAGTAGAGAAAATAATCGATGAATTTGTAAGACCGTTCGATTTAAGCAAAGCACCCTTAATAAGAGTAGGTCTTATAGAAATCCATGCTAGCAGGCAAATACTTTTGCTTGATGTACATCATATAGTCTCGGATGGAACTTCAATAATCAGGACTTTTGATGAAATAGTTTCTATATTAAGTGGTGAAAGCCTTCCGGCAATGGAGGTGCAATATAAGGATTTTGCCCAGTGGCAGAATGGCTTGTTTAGCACTGAGGTTTACAAAAAGCAGGAAGAATACTGGCTTAATAGGTTCAAGGGTGAAATTCCTATCCTTGATATGCCTACAGATTATCCTAGGCCTGTCCTTCAAAGCTTTGAAGGAAATAGGTTGCTATTTGATTTAGACAGTCATTTGATGGATAAATTAAATGTACTTTCCTCCCAAACAGGAGCCACCGTGTATATGATACTTCTTGCGGCATTAAATACACTAATGTATAAATACTCAGGACAGGAAGACATAATTATTGGTACTCCTATAGCGGCAAGAACTCATTTTGATACTGAAAGAATACTGGGGATGTTTATAAATACCCTGGCATTAAGGAATTTCCCAGAGGGAAATAAGGCCTTTACTGAGTTCTTGGAAGAAGTAAAAGAAAGCTCCTTAGAAGCATATGAAAATCAGGAATACAGGTTTGATCAGTTTGTGACAAAACTTAACGTAAAGAGAGATTCAAGCAGAAATCCTTTATTTACTGTTATGTTTAATATTGTTCCTTCTGATGAGCATATTATGGAACATCGTGGTGAATTAAAGTATTCCAAATATCCGGTTGAAAGTAAAACATCAAAATTTGACCTAACATTCCAGTTGATACCAGATGGTCATAATATAATATTATGGATGGAATATGCTACACGTCTGTTTAAGAAGGAGACGGTAGAAAGGCTTGTTCAGCATTACTTTAATATCCTTGAAGAGATAACCTCAAACCCTGAAAAAAAACTATCAGAAATCAATATGTTATCCCAAGAAGAAAAGGAGCGAATAATATACGGCTTTAACGATACGAAGGTTGAATTTGAACATCACCTGACGGTACACCACCTGTTTGAGCAGCAGACGAAAGTACGTCCAGACAATATAGCAGTAGCGTATGAAGGCCGTAGATTTACATATGGCCAGATCAACCAAAGGGCAAACAGGATAGCAAGGTACATGCTAAAGGCTGGCACTGGTAGAGAAGAAGCCGTAGTTGTCATGCTGGAGAGGGGACCCTTATTTGTAGAATCGGTACTTGGTATATGGAAAGCAGGGGGGGCTTACATACCTGTAAATCCAAAATACCCTACACAAAGGGTGCTTGATATATTTAAGGAATCTAAAGCTGCCTATGTGTTGACCTTATCAGATTATGTGACCCAGCAGCTTAGTGAGAACTATAAAGGCCGAATTATATACCTTGACCAGTGTGAAAAAGAGATTGAGGCTGAAAGTGGCGAAAACCTAGATCTAGATATAGACATAAATAGTTTGGCCTATGTTATATATACATCTGGTTCAACTGGTGTACCAAAGGGAGCTATGATAGAGCATCTTGGCATGATAAACCACATCCATGCGGAAATAAAGGAACTTTGTATAACTAACAACAGCATAATATCCCAGAACTCGCCTCAATACTTTGATGTATCTGTATGGCAGTTCTTTGCAGCCCTAACCATAGGAGCTCAAATTATCATCTATCCAGATGAAATAGTAAAGGATGTTGCAAGGTTTACGAATCGGATCATAGAAGATGGCATAACGGTCCTTGAGGTGGTACCTTCATACCTTGCTTTAATGCTTGAGTATGTGGAAAATACAGGGAATAAACCTGAAAAACTTCATTACTTGCTGATAACGGGAGAAACCGTAAAATCCGGCATAGTAAGGAAATGGTTTGACCTATGTCCAAATACTAAAGTAGTTAATGCCTACGGACCTGCAGAGGCAGCGGACGATATTACTCTATATACTATGGAAGCTGCTCATGAAGGAGAGAACATTCCTGTAGGCAAGCCTATACAAAATATGAATCTATATATAACAGATAAAAACATGAACCTGTGCCCTATCGGAGTAAAAGGAGAGATCTGCGTCTCTGGAACAGGTGTAGGAAGGGGTTATTTAAATGACCCTGAAAAAACAGCCCATGTATTCCTTGAAGATCCTTTCAGAGAAGAAAAGGGGATAAGGCTGTACAAAACAGGAGACCTGGGAAGATGGCTGCCTGACGGGAATATCGAATTCCTGGGCAGAATAGACCATCAGGTTAAGATCCGCGGATACCGAATAGAGCTTGGAGAAATAGAAGCTCAGCTTCTAAAACATTCTTCAATAAAAGAAGTTGTGGCAGCAACAAGGGAAGACCCCCAAGGGAACAAGTACATCTGTGCATATATAGTTGGAGAAAGTGAATTGACAATACCGGAATTAAGGGAGTATCTCTCCAAAGATCTGCCAGACTACATGATCCCTTCATATTTTGTACAGTTGGAAAAACTGCCTTTATCAGCGAATGGCAAGGTAGATAGAAATGCCCTGCCTGCCCCTGATGGAAATATTAATACAGGGGTAGACTATGCTGCACCATTCGGTGAAATTGAGGAGAAGCTTGTACTGATATGGAGCCAAATCCTTGGAGTCCAGAAGATTGGAGTAAATGATAACTTCTTTGAATTAGGAGGAGACTCATTAAAGGCAACCAATCTTGTATCAAGGGTTCATAAAGAATTTGACATAGAATTTGCATTAAAAGAAGTGTTTATGGGTCCTACAATTTCGGCAATAGCAAAAAGTATTAAAAATAGACTTAACGATACAGTGGAAATCGAAGAAATTTTAAGCATGATTGAAAATCTATAAATAGGAATTAAAAGAGATGAAATAGAGAAGAGGGACGAAGTTATGGATAATTTGATGAAAAGAATAGAATCTCTTTCTCCAGAAAAAAGAAAGCTATTTGAGACGATGCTAAAAGAAAAAGGAAAAGATGTTTCAAAATATACGCCAAATGCCTTTTCTGGAATACCTTCTGCCAGAGAGCAGGAATTTTACCCTATGTCATCTGCCCAGAAAAGGCTGTATATACTAAACGAGCTTGAAGGAGCAGGTACTGCATATAACATGCCAGGCGTCGTACTGCTGGAAGGAAACATTGATGCAGTACGCTTCGAACAGGCATTCAAGGAGCTAGTAAAAAGACATGAGGCTCTGCGCACATCATTTCATATGGTTGAGGGTGAACCAGTACAAAAGGTTCATGATTACGTGGATTTCAGTATTACGTACCTGGAACTGGATGAAGAAAAAGCAGCAGAAATAGTCAAAGAATTCATAACGCCCTTTGATCTTAGCCAAGTTCCATTACTGAGAGTAGGACTTGTAAAAACGAACGAAGACAGGCGTGTTATGATGTTTGACATGCACCACATAGTATCAGATGGTATATCAGTCAATATACTTATGAGTGAGTTTTTGGATTTGTACCAAGGGAAGACCCTTTTGCCACTACGGATACAGTACAAGGATTTTTCTGTATGGCAGAAGGAGATGTTTGCCGGAGACTCAATAAAGAAGCAGGAAGAATACTGGCTCCAGACATTTAAGGGTGATATACCGGTACTGGATATGCCTACTGACTATCCAAGACCGGCGGTACAAAGTTTTGAAGGAGATGCTGTAAGCTTTGAAATAAACCCTGAACTTTCAGTCAAACTAAATAAGCTTGCAACAGATAATGGAGCTACCTTATACATGGTACTGATGGCTGCATATAACGTACTCCTGTCCAGATACACTGGACAGGAAGACATCATAGTTGGAAGTCCTGTAGCCGGAAGGCCCCATGCTGACCTGCAGGGTATCATTGGTATGTTTATAAATACCTTGGCCATAAGGAACTATCCTGAGGGAGAAAAGACCTTCGTCCAATTCTTGCAGGAAGTAAGGGAAAATGCGTTTTTGGCTTTTGAAAATCAGAACTACCAGTTTGAAGAACTTGTAGAAAAACTTAATCTCATGAGGGACATGAGCAGGAATCCTCTTTTTGACACTATGTTTGCACTGCGCACTTCAAACAAGACAGAATTTGCAGCATCGGGTATAAACTTCAAACAATACAACAACTGGCTGGAAGGCAGAAAGGCAAAATTTGACCTTATGCTTGAAGTGGTAGAGGGTCCAGAAGGTATAACATTTAACCTTGAATATTGTACCAGGCTGTTTAAGAAGGAGACAATAAAAAGGTTTGGTACCCATTACATTTCCGTTCTTGAAGAGATAACGGCATGCCCTGAAAAAAGGTTGTGGGAAATTGATGTACTGTTACAGGAAGAAAAACAGCAAATCCTATATACCTTTAACGCTACAGAGGCACAGTATCCTAAAAACAAGACTATCCATCAGCTTTTTGAAGAGCAGGCAGAGAAGAACCCTGATCATGTAGCTGTGGTATTTGAGGGTAAAAAGCTTACATATAGTGAACTCAATAAAAAATCAAATGGGTTGGCCCATGTATTAAGGGCTAAAGGAGTCAAACCGGACAGTATCGTAGGTATTCTGGCAGAACGCTCACTTGAGATGATAGTAGCAATCCTAGGGGTATTAAAAGCAGGAGGGGCATATCTTCCCATAGATCCAGATTATCCTGAGGAAAGAATAAGTCATATGCTGGAAGACAGCCGGGCAGTGATCCTGTTGACCCAATCACATTTTATAGACAAATATACATCAATAGGTACAGTAATAAATTTAGAAGATGAGCAGGAATATTCAGATGAACAATATAACTTATCGGAGGTAAATAAACCTTCCGATCTAGCTTACTTAATATATACCTCAGGCTCTACAGGTAAACCCAAAGGGGCAATGATAGAGCATAGAAACATAGTAAGGCTGTTATTTAACAGTAAAATGCAGTTTGATTTTAACGAAAATGATGTATGGACTATGTTTCATTCTATGAGTTTCGATTTTTCCGTATGGGAGATGTACGGGGCGTTGTTATATGGGGGCAGATTGGTGGTAGTTCCTAAAATGACAGCACGCAGCAATGTAGAGTATCTGAGACTTCTAAGGAATGAGAAGGTGACCGTATTAAATCAGACACCTTCAGCCTTCTATAATATAGCCAATGAAGAAGTATCATATGAAGAAAAAGAACTTAAGATAAGATATGTCATATTCGGAGGGGAAGCATTAAAGCCTGCATTGTTGAAGGAATGGAGAAAGAAGTACCCGCAGACTAGACTCATCAATATGTATGGAATAACCGAGACAACAGTGCATGTCACATATAAAGAGATAGAAGAGGAAGAAATTAGATCTAATGTGAGCAGCATAGGAAGGCCTATACCAACCCTTACAACATATGTAATGGATAAGAACATGAAAGTTGTTCCCATTGGAGTAGCCGGAGAGCTTTGTGTAGGAGGAGACGGAGTTTGCAGAGGATATCTTGGAAGACCGGAGCTTACAAAGGAAAAGTTCGTTCAAAATCCGTACAAGCCGGAAGAGAGGTTATATAGATCTGGAGACCTGGTCCGGTTATTATCTGATGGAGAAATGGAATACCTGGGTAGAATAGACCACCAGGTAAAGATAAGAGGCTTTAGGATAGAGCTTGGTGAAATAGAAGCACAACTGCTAAAGCATCCTTCAATTGAGGAATCTTTGGTGATTGCAAAGGAAGACCATCAGGGCAGTAAATACCTGTGTGCATATATAGCGGGAGAAAATGAGCTGACAATATCAGAACTAAGGGAGCATCTCTTAAAAGAACTGCCCGAATACATGGTACCATCATACTTTGTGCAGCTTGAAAAAATGCCATTGACAGCTAATGGCAAGATAGACAGGAAGGCATTGCCTGAACCCGAAGGTAATATAAATACGGGAATAGAGTATGAAGCGCCTATAGGCGAATTTGAAGAGAAGCTTGCACTGATTTGGCAAGACATCCTTGGAATTAAGAAGATAGGAAGAAATGACAACTTCTTTATGTTAGGTGGACACTCTTTAAAGGCTACAAGCCTTGTAGCGAGAATTCACAAAGAGTTCAATATAGACATGCCTCTTAAGGAAATATTTAAGGCTCCAATTATAGCGGAAATAGCAAGGTATATGAAGGAAGCAAAGGAGAGTATATATCAATCCATCCAAACTGCTAAAGAGATGGAATACTACCCTATGTCATCAGCCCAAAGAAGGCTGTATATATTAAATCAGTTTGAAGGAGCAGGGACAGCATACAATATGCCAGGCAGCTTGCTGGTTGAAGGCAGTATTGATCTGGAGCTTTTTCAGAAGACCTTCCAACAGCTTATAAATAGGCATGAGACCCTTCGAACATCTTTCCATTTCATAGAGGGTGAACCCGTCCAGAAGATCAATGATCCTGTGGGTTTTAGTGTAGTGTATCTAGAATCTGACGAAGAAAAAGTGGGGGAAATCGTAAAAGAATTTATAAAGCCGTTTGATCTTGGAATTGCTCCGCTGCTAAGAGTAGGCCTTGTGAAAACGGGAAAAGACAAGCATGTCATGATGTTTGACATGCACCATATCATATCTGACGGTACGTCCATGGATATACTGGTACATGAGTTCATGGATATGTATGGAGGAAATAACCCTTCTTCCCTCCGTATACAGTACAAGGACTATTCTGTTTGGCAGAAGGAACTATTTGCTGGGGACAAAATAAAGAAGCAGGAGGAATACTGGCTCCAGGAATTTAATGGAGAAATTCCTGTGCTGAATATGCCAGTAGATTACCAAAGGCCTGCGGTTCAAAGCTTTGACGGAGGTTTTATCCGTTTTGAAGCAGGCAGTGAGCTTACGGGAAAACTTATTAAGCTTGCAAGGGATAATGGGGCTACTCTTTACATGACATTGCTTGCTTCATACAACATACTGCTGTCTAAGTATACGGGGCAGGAAGATATTATAGTGGGAAGCCCTATAGCTGGAAGACCTCATACAGATTTACAAGACATAATAGGTATGTTTGTAAATACTTTAGCCATGAGGAACTATCCCCAGGGAGAAAAGACCTTTGCTGAGTTTCTAAAGGAAGTAAGGGAAAACTCTATAAGGGCTTATGAAAATCAGGACTACCAGTTTGAAGAACTGGTGGAAAAGCTTAATGTAAAGAGGGATATGAGCAGGAATCCTCTTTTTGATACTATGTTTGTATTGCAAAATACCGGCTCATCAGAATTGAAGATAGATAGGCTTAAGTTTATACCCTATACAAATGAATTTAGAATATCCAAATTTGACTTGACATTAAATGCTCGGGAAACCCAGGAAGGTATTGCATTTGATTTGGAATATGCCACAAGGCTGTTCAAGAAAGAGACTGTAGAAAGGTTTGCAGCCCATTACCTTAATGTTCTGGAAGAGATAACGGTTTATCCTGGAAAAAGGTTGTCAGAAATTGATATGCTTTCACAGGAAGAAAAGCAGAAAATACTATATGACTTTAACGATACAAAGGTCCGGTATCCTAAGGATAAGACTATACATCAACTGTTTGAAGAGCAGGTAGAAAAGACACCCAATAATATTGCTGTAGTGTTTGAAGATAAACAGCTGACTTATAAGGAAGTAAACGAAAAGGCAAACCAACTGGCCAGAAAATTAAGAGAAAAGGGAATAAAACCTGATAG
>NZ_JAAMNQ010000018.1:0-96362 GCF_011066155.1 Paenibacillus sp. EKM206P
TAAAAAATATCTCTTGTTTGATTTTGCGAACAAAATCGTTTTACTCACTCGTTGTTCAGTTTTCAAAGATCAAACATTCTTTTCTGTTGATTAAGTTTATCGCTTCATCAACTCTTATATCATATCATGTCCGAACCAACTTTGCAAGCATTTTTTAAAATCTTTTTTTTGTAACACTCGCTCGCTATTGTATTTCTTGGCCGGAATTAGAGTATACCACTCTGAATATTTAAATGCAACCCTTTTTTAATGAATTGTTTTTACTATTTGTATTGTTGTAATGAGATCCTGTGTACTCCTGTACTTTTGCCCAATGGACTTAGTTACCGCATCTAAGAACGCCGTGAGATCCATTCATTCACCTATCTCGGACATGTGTGTTGCTATTACAACTCAAGTGCATATTCTGTTTTTTCTTTAATATTGATGGTTTGACAAAGAAAGGATGGGTAAAAAAGATAAGGAGCTAGCAACAAACCATACGATGCAGCTTTGTTGCACGCAACTTTAGGTAATGATTAATTATAGCTATATAGAGGAGTAGATTTTCTAATGAAACAACGAAGGCGAACATGGACGAGAATTGTGTTTCTTATCATCTCTTGCTTACTACTTTTCGTGATCTCTGGATTTGTGTATGAGTGGATTGCATCCAAAAAGGATAAATCACAATACCCGCCTCCGGGGGAATTAGTCGATGCCGGGGGCTATCGACTTCATATTCGTAAACTCGGTAACGGCTCTCCGACAATATTGCTTGAATCAGGGAGTGGGGAAAGTAGCCTGTCCTGGAGGGATATTCCTGAAAAGCTGTCATCATTCGCCACTGTTGTATCCTATGACCGGGCAGGCTATGCCTGGAGCGAGGAGGCTGCTACTCCACGAACCGGGGAAAACATCGTTCGGGAGCTTCATCTCGCCTTAAAAAACGCAGACATCCAAGCTCCTTATATCCTGGTAGGCCATTCTCTCGGAGGGATGTACTCAAGACTGTACGCGCAGACCTACAAAGACGAAGTGGCAGGATTGGTTCTGGTGGATGCCAGGCCTGAGAATGACGCTCGCCGGACAAATGAGATCTATGCCAAAGAACGACCTAAGGTCAATCCCTCCCCGTTAATATCCATTCTCCTAGAAAAGTCAGGAGCATTTCGCCTGTTTCCCAATTTTATGCTAACGGGTCGAGTCGAATATCAAGATAGAAACTCTTTTGTGAATATTGTCGCTTCTTCTAAGTACTTTCGATCTGTTGCGGAGGAAGGTGATCTAGCAAGCACTACCGAAGATGCCATACGGGGACAGCATCTGGGCAACCTCCCTGTACGTGTAATTGCCCGGGGCGTTCAACAAGATTTGACTCAGTTCGGTATTAGTAAGCGCGGAAATGATCAGATCGAACAAAGCTGGCAAATGGGACAGCGCGAGATGCTTAACATCTCTACAAACAGCAAATTTATTGTTGCCAAGAAGAGCGAGCATATGATCATCCATGATCAACCGGAGCTTGTCATCCAGGTCATCCGTGAACTCATCACCGACACCAGTCATTTTCAGTCAACCATGTCTAGAGCATACGCAGACAATTAGGGACTTTATATGTTAAGGACAGCATAAAAAAACAAAAGACGCCCCGAGTTCCTTCTATATAAAGGAATCCGGGCGTCTTTGCTACCCTATACTATTCTCGTTGATTGATCTTAGGACAGAATAGGCTTGTTTTTAGATGAGGCTTCTGCAATTTTACCAAGTATTTGTTTCAGTACTTTAGCATTTTCCCCGACAAAACCGGAATCAAGCAGCACATCATGCGTTCCGATGACTTCGTATTCTTTGTATTGACCATGCGTCGCCTGTTGCCATAACAATTTATCTAATGATGTATCTGGACCAATACTATCATCCTCCGCAATCAGAGCATGGATATTCGCATGAACTTCACCTGCGTTAATAAGCTCATCGCGGTAGGTGGAGTACACCAACATTTTGTCCATGACTCGCTCCCTGTCGGCTGGATCGGCGAGGAATACTTTGTACTGCTCCCTAATGCTATCCAGCACCGTCTCGACAATCTCTTCAAGCTCCTCAGGTGTCGATTCATCCTTGGACATCTTTCTCATAGCATCTACCATAATAATGTCACCAACATGGTAGCCTCGGCTTTCCATAGCTTTAGCTACCTCGAAGGCGAGATTTCCTCCAAGTGAGTATCCAAGGAATACATATGGGCCCTCGGCTTGAATGTTCACGATGGCATCGATGTATCGATCCAGCATATCTTGGCCCTGAAAACGATCGCCGATAAATTCCATCCCGTACACCTCGCAAAGCCCATCCAGCTCCTTGGCCATCTCATAGTACCCCAGAGAGTGACCTACCCGAGGAGGGAAGCAAAATACTTTAAGCGTTCCTTTCCCTGGGAAGTGGATAATTTCCATTTCTTGTTCGTCGGCAGTAGTTGTTGCCTGCAGCTTGAAAATTTCATGCGCCATTTCTTCCACAGTCGGCAGATTAAACACGGCCTGGAGTGGGAGATGGACGCCCATATTAGACGAGATCCTTTGGATCAAGCCCAATACTTTCAGGGAATGGCCCCCAAGGTCAAAGAAATGATCTCTGATCCCGATTTCCTGTACGCCGAGCACCTCGGACCAAATCTGAGCGAGCTCGACTTCTGTCTGCGTACGTGGCGCGATATACTCCGCTGTGCTCCGCAGAAGGATTTCTGGTGCCGGTAGCGCTTTGCGATCCAATTTGCCATTCGGATTCAGCGGCATTTGTGCGAGCTGTACGAAAGCAGACGGAATCATATAGCTTGGCAGCTCGCTGCCCAGTGCTTCGCGTAATACGCCCGCTGCGAGCCCTTCCTCGGCCACAAAGTATGCGCAAAGCTGAGTACTTCCGCTGGAGTCAGCCAGTGCTAGAACAACCGCTTCCTGCACCGATGGCACCCTCAGAATTTGTGCCTCCACTTCTCCCAGCTCAATGCGGTAACCCCGGATTTTTACCTGGTGATCGATCCGTCCCAAATACTCAATATTCCCGTCTGGCAGCCATCGGGCCAAATCGCCCGTTCGGTAAATCCGTGCTCCCGGTTTGTACGGGTGAGGAATGAACTTCTCTGCCGTCAGGTCCGGCTGGTTGAAATACCCCCGCGCTACCCCTTCGCCTGCAATGCAGAGTTCTCCCGGTACCCCCACAGGTGATACCTGAGAAGCGCTGTCCATCATCCATACTTGGACGTTAGCGTACGGTTTGCCGATCGGCACATGCGTTAGAGCCGCAGTCTCAGGGCTAGTTGTATATCGGGTCGCATATACGGCCGCTTCGGTAGGACCATAGATATTCTCCAGTACTGCGTGTGGAGATACTTTATAGTACTCTTCTACAAGTTTGGCAGGCAGCGTCTCGCCGCAGGCAAACAGGTATTTCAGAGTAAGGAATCCTTGGGTGCCGCTTTCTTTCAAGTATTGAACGAGCACACTGAGCATCGATGGCACCAAATTAAGATGCGTGATTCGGTTCGTATCCACAGCCTCCAGCAGTGCCATCGGGTCTTTGTCCACGCCTTGTGGCAGGATCACGAGAGTCCCCTGTCCAAAGAACCAGCAGAACAGCTCTGGCACAGAGAAGTCAAAGGTGAATGTCGTTTTGAGCAGGAAACGGTCGCCTGCCAACATCGGATATTCAGCTTCCAGCTGACTCAGCGTATGGACGGCAGAGCGGTGTTCAATCATTACACCTTTCGGCTTGCCGGTTGAACCTGACGTGTAAATGATATACGCCAGATGCTCCGGCCCCGCAATTGGCTCCAGATTCGAGCTATCCTCATGGTACGCCTGCGGATCATCAAGTGCCAGGATCGTGCCAGTGAACGGGAACCGATCTTTAAGATGGTTCTTCGTCAGCAGAAGCTTCGCCCCCGAATCCTCCAGCATGTGGCGAATACGGTCTTCTGGGAACTCCGGATCAATCGGTACATAGGCCCCACCAGCTTTTAGAATGGCATGGATACCAATGATCATCTCAAGCGAGCGCTCGACCATGATGCCAACTGGTTGGTCCGGTCTGACCCCTTGGGCACGCAGTGTACGTGCAAGACGGTTCGCCTGCTGATGAAGTTCTCCATAGGTAAGCTTCGTTTCTCCGTAAACAAGTGCTGTACGATCCGGTGTGAGCGCAGCTTTTTCCTCAAATATGCCGTGGAGGGTCTGCTCACGCGGATAAGGAGCTACTGTATCTCCCCACACCTCTATTATTTGTGATTTCTCTTCTGGCGTGATCAGTTCCAGCTCATCAATACGGATAGCAGGTTGTACAGATACGCTTGTCAGAATTCTCGTCAAGTGTCCTTGAATCCGTTCCACGCTCTCCCGGTCATAGACGCGAGCATTATATCGATACAAGAACTCCAGACTACGTCCCGGCAGCACAATAAGGTTAAAATCATAATTCGTCTGTTCAAACATCTGAACATCTGTAATTTTGTATTCAGCCTCTTCACTGGCAATTTTCTCTTCCAGATGCTCTTCTACCGGGTAATTTTCGAACACCATAATATGAGAAATCAAATCTTGCTTTTGTTCGCTCTGTGCTTGAATCTCATAGAGCGGATAGGAATCATAAGCATGTCCTGCCAAATATAATTCCTGCTGTCTTTTCATCACATGGGAGAACGTATCGCTTCCCTCGGCCTGAACCCGAACTGGAACTGTATTAATGAAGAGACCGATCATGCTTTCGATACCCGGAATCTCGGCAGGTCTTCCCGATACCACACTTCCGAAGACGATATCCTGGCTTCTATTGTAGCGCTGCAGCACGATTCCCCAGGCTGCTTGCATCAGCGTATTCATTGTCACCTGATGCTGTTTGGCCACCTGTTCCAGGCGATCGGTCAGTTCCGCATCCAACGTGAATACCAGCTTCTCCGACACATAGGCCTCTGCTTTTGCCAATGGCTGTGTGATGGCTTGTGGCAGCTTCGTCTGCTGCTCGTAGCCTTTCAGGTACCCTCTCCAGTAAGAGGATGCCTCTTCCTCGCCTTGTTTCTCCAACCATTGAATGTACTGGCTGTACGATGCTGCTACAGGAAGCTCAGGTTCCCTTTGCTCACGTAGAGCTCCGTATGTTTCAAACACTTCCTGGAGCACAAGTGGCATACACCAGCCATCCAAAATGATGTGATGAGAGCTCCACAACAGATGGTAATGCTCTTTTGCAGTACGTAGAATAGCAACACGCAGCAAGGCTTCATTCGCAAGATCAAAGCCTCTTGCTTTGTCTTGGGCAACATAAGCTGCAAGACGCGCTTCTATTTCAGCGGAATCCAGCTCATGCAAATCCTCGTATACGAAATCGCATGCTCTTTCTTTGAACACAATCTGTATAGGGAAATCGCCCCATCCAGCATGGAAATTCGTTCTCAATATGGCATGCCGTTTCATCAGTTGCTGTAAGCTGCGTTTGAAAACCTCAGGATAGAACACTCCCTGAATTTCAAATGTGGCCTGCTCAAAGTAGACCTCTGAATGAGCCTCCAGCAAGCTGTGGAACAACATCCCCTTTTGCATCGGCGTCAGTTTATACATATTCTCAATACTACCGATATGCCGTGTCTGCTCTTCTAACTCCTCAATCTTTTCCAAGCTGATATCTTTGAGGAGTACATCGCTTGGTGTTAGTTCTGTTCTTTCCTTACTTACGCAATGTCCAATGACTTCACTAAGACAGTTCTTCAGAATGCCAACAAACTTAGCCACGGACTCCCGGTGGAACTGATGATGGTTATAGCTGACCGAGAGTTGAAGCTGCCCTTCGGCAATCAGTCCATTAATGTTCAATGCCTGATGCTGCACCATCTGCTCACTGACCTCAGGTCCTACGGAGTAAGGCGATACTTCCATCGTCCCTCCTGCAAGATCCTGATCGAACTGACCCAAGTAGTTGAACGTAATCTCCGGTTCAGCCGAGAAGGAGGAGGTATCGGGACTGTCGCTTAAATATTTCAAAATCCCATATCCGACACCTTTGTTCGGGATACGACGCAAGCCTTCCTTTACATGCTTGATTCTGGCCCCGATCTCCAATTCCCCGTCCATCTCAAGGGCGACAGGGTATTGACTTGTAAACCAGCCTATTGTGCGAGTAATATCCAGTTCCGGTACAACAGGCTCCCGCCCATGTCCCTCCAGAAGGATGCCTACACGTTCGATTCCCGTCCACTCGTGAACAGCCATACCAAGGGCTGTCAGGAGCAGATCGTTGACCTCCGTATTGTAAGTACGGTTCGCTTCTTTCAGGAACTGCTCTGTCTCTTCTGGTGACCATCTGACCGTGATAGCCTCGCTATCCTTGATGAGAAGTGCGCCATCTACCTTGTCTTTGGGAAGAGGGACAAAGCCATCTCCTTCTACCTCTGCCCAATAGCTGAGTTCTTGTTCAGCCGCCGGGCTGTTAGCAAATTGTGTGATTCCCTCAACCCATGCACGGTACGAATCCGTCTTCTGCGGAAGCTTGACTGCTTCTCCACGTGCTGCCTGCTCGTAGCCTTCCTGCAGGTCCTCAAAGAGGATACGCCAGGATACGCCATCCACAGCCAGATGATGAATAACGATCAACAGATGTTCGCCTTCCGCACAGCGGAACAGACCCAGTCTAAAGAGAGGTCCATCCTCCAGAGAGATGCTGCGCTGAATGGCTTCCGCACCCGCTTCTATTGCTGAAGCCGGGTCTGTCTCATCCCGCAGGTCGTGGATTTGGAGGCTATAGAGTTCACCCTCACCTACGCTCCGGTTCCAGGCCTCCAATCCCTGCTCTCCTTGGCGGAACACCAGTCGTAAAGCATCATGATGCTCTGCAATTGTCCGAACAACCTCGGCGAGCGCATCGGTATTGAAGCCATCCCGTCGGTACAACATGACCGACTGATTAAAGTGATGCAGATCCATTGACTGTTCATCGAAGAATCTGTGCTGAGCAGGTCCCAGTCTTACCGATCCGTGTACCTCGCTTTGGTCCGCAATTCGGCTGACCACACTAACGCGCTGCGCCAACTCTGCAATTGTCGGATAACCGAACAAATCCTTCATTTCAAGCTTGTAGCCTGCTTGAAGAAGCCTTGAGGATACTTGAATGGATTTGATCGAGTCACCTCCAAGTTCAAAGAAATTATCATGAATGCCGACAAGCGGCACGCCAAGTACACCTTGCCAGATTGAAGCCAAAATGTTCTCCACATCCGTCCGCGGAGCGGTAAAGTCTGCTCCCGCCTTTATACCCGAGTTCGGTTCAGGCAGTGCCTTGCGATCCAGTTTGCCATTCGGTGTCAGAGGCATCACGTCCAGTTGTACGAAGTAAGACGGAATCATATATGCAGGCAGTCCGGCAGACAGTTCGTTTCTCAGCTCGCTGACAGACATTTCGCGATCCGCTACAAAGTAAGCACACAGAGACTTCTGTCCATTGGCGTCTGCCCACGCAACAACGAGAGCTTCCTCGACAAGGGGCATATCCAGCAACTTGGCCTCAATCTCACCAAGCTCAATACGATAGCCCCGTATTTTGACTTGATGGTCAATACGCCCAATGTACTCAATGTCTCCATTAGGAAGGCGACGAGCCAAATCTCCGGTGCGATACATATTTCCTTCCGCAGCGAACGGATTCCTAATGAATTTTTCTGCGGTAAGATCCGGACGGTTCAGGTATCCACGGGCTACCCCGTCCCCGGCGATGTACATTTCGCCCTCCACACCTAACGGTACGAGACGAAGCTGTTCATCCAGGATATGAATGTATATATTGTCTGACGGCAAACCAATCGGTACGGATTCCCGTGTATCCTTCGCAGGATCATACAGGTGAATCATGCAACCGACGACGGTTTCGGTTGGACCGTATTCATTGTAGATTTTGATATTGCCACCAAAGAGGTCGGTAATCGTTTTTGACAAATGTGTGGTCAGATTCTCTCCACCCACAATAAGCTGCTGAATGCGACTCTCTACCGGGATGGTCATATCTTTAATCAGACTGAGATGCGTCGGCGTCAGCTTGAGAATATCCACCGCATTTTCGCGCAAAATATGCTGAACAACCTCCGCTTTATCTATACCATCATAAATCCGTACTATTCCTCCATTTATTAACGGAGTAAACATTGATGTCATCGTCAAGTCAAACGAAATGGACGAATACAGTGGGAAGTCCGTTGGTTGCCCTGCACAATAGACTTTATTTGCCCACCAGATGTAGTTCACGATTCCTTTATGGTTAATCATGGTTCCCTTCGGATTTCCTGTTGTACCCGAAGTATAGATTAGATACACCAAATCGTTTCCTCTCACAGGAATATTAGGATTATTCACTCCGTCTCCGTAGATGTGCGGAGAATCCAACTCCATAACCATTCCCTCAAAGGAAGCTAGTTTCGTCAGGTGGCTCTGTGTGAGCAGAATCTCAGCGCCAGAGTCCTTCAGAATATACTGAATCCGCTCCTGCGGATATTCAGGATCAATCGGTACATAGGCTCCACCCGCTTTGAGTACCCCCATGATGGCAACCAGCAGTTCCACTGACCGATCCGCCAACAGCCCCACTACTTGTTCACTCCGTAGTCCTTGGGCTATCAAGGTGGAAGCTAGTCTGTTCGCCTGCTCGTTCAGCTCCCGATATGTGATCTGGATGTCGCCGCTTATTGCCGCGATCTTATCCGGCGTACGGGCCACCTGTTCCTCAAACAAGGTATGCAGGCCCTGATCACTTGGGTAGACATGAGCCTTGCCACCCCAGTCAAGCAGGTTTGTCCGTTCCTCAGATGTTACAATCTCCAGTTCCTGTATCGTCGCTTGCGGATGAGTAGCTACCTGATCGAGCATTTGCAATAAATGTCCTCCGATTCGCACAATGCTTTCTTGCTCGTAGACCGAAGCATTGTAGCGAATGCAGACCTTAATGTCTTCGCCTGGAATGACCACCAGGTTAAAGTCATAGTTAGTTTGCTCAAACATGGTGAAGTTGGCGACTTCAAGATTGTCCTCTGTTTGATTACCCGATTGCTCCACCTGCTCGTCAAGCGGGTAATTTTCAAAGATCATAATATGAGAAATCAGGTCTTGCTTTTGGCTTGTTTTCCCCTGAATCTCATACAACGGATAGGTGTCGTAGGCACGACCAGCCAACGAATGTGCCTGTGTACGTTTCATTACCTCGACGAAGGCCTCGTCTTTGGATGACTGTACACGGATAGGTACTGTATTAATAAACAGACCCACCATATTCTCGATCCCTGCAATCTCAGCCGGTCTACCCGACACAACGCCGCCGAAAACGACATCCGAGCTGGCATTATAACGTTGAAGAATCAGTCCCCAAGCTGTCTGCATGAGTGTGTTGACGGTCACGTGATTGCGCTTCGCGACAACATCCATTTTACCGGTCAAAAATGCACCCAGATGGAGAACATGCTCTTTTAGGACATAGCCCGCTTCTTTGGCTTGAGATTTCGTTTTACCTTCCGGCAATACGGTATTCCCGTCATAATCTTCGAGATATTGGCTCCAATATGTTGAAGCTTCTTGATCATCCTGTGCATCAAGCCACTCGATATAACGGCTATAGGGCTGAGCTGGCGGCAGGACAGGCTGTAATTGCTGTTTCTTGGCAGAATAATAATCGAACAGCTCCTGTGTAATGATCGGGATACACCAGCCATCCATAACAATATGGTGGAAGCTCCACAATACAAGACAGCTTTGATCCTTCTGCAAGACGGTCACTCGCATCAGCGGATCATCTGACAAGCTGAACCCCTTAACCATATCTTCAGCAATATAAGCCTTGATCCGGGCTTCTTGTTCCTGCATAGATGCGTCGCGCAAATCTACGTAGTGCAGAGGGATTAACCGTTGCTTAAAGACAACTTGCAGCGGTACATCCGCAATGTTGTTGTAAAAGCCGGTACGTAGTATGGCATGTCGTTGCACCAAAGCCTGGAAGCTCTCGAAGAAGATATCTACATCGAAGCTGCCACGCATCTCAAACGTTGCCTGTTCGAAGTATGAAGAGGAATCCGGCTCCAGCAGGCTGTGAAACAGCATGCCCTTCTGCATTGCCGTCAGCTTGTACACATCCTCAATCTCTCCGATATGAGCCGTCTGCGCCGTAAGTCGATCAAGCTGCTCCAATGTTAATCCTTGGAACAGAACATCACTAGGTGTAAGCTGTGAACACTCCTGAGCTACACAATGCCGGATGACCTCACTAAGGCTTGACTGTAATAATTCAGCAAAATGACTCACCGTCTCGTTACGATACTGCCTGTTGCTGTACGTAATCGTCAGTGATAGCTGTCCTTCAGCAATCATGCCATTCACATCCAGAGCATATTGCTGTGGTGTGAGATCGCTGAGCGCCTTACCGACTGAATGTGTAGACAAGCTAAGAGCATTCCCCTCCAAATCCTGGTCAAACTGTCCAAGGTAGTTGAAGGAAACTTCTGGTTCTACGCTGAATCGAGTGTCTTTTTCCGGTGCCATATATTTCAGCAGACCGTAGCCGATACCTTTGTGCGGAACCTCTCGCAAATTCTCCTTGATGCGCTTGATCCGGGTAGATACTTCCTGCCCATCTTGCAGGTTCAGCAGAACAGGGTACTGAGTTGTGAACCAGCCCACGGTACGGGTAATATCCAGATCTGGTATGATCATTTCCCGTCCATGTCCTTCAAGGTTAACCAGAACCTGCTCCATGCCTGTCCAGCGCTGAATAGCTGCTCCCAGAGCAGTCAAGAGTAAATCATTCGTCTCCGTATGATAAGCCCGGTTTGCTTGTCGCAACAGCAGCTCTGTTTCTTCAGCAGACCACGTTACCGTAACCGACTCGGTATCCCGAACGGTGCCTGGCTCCTGATCCTTATCCTTGGGCAGTGGAGCCAGAAGCGTCTCCTCAATCTGCTGCCAGTATGAACGCTCCTCGTCCAGGGCAGGACCTGCTGCATACTTCGCCGCTTGCTCGGACCATACAAGATACGAATCGGTCTTTTGCGGAAGAACAATCGTTTGTCCATTCAACGCCTGCTCGTATCCTGTTGCAATGTCTTCAAACAGGATGCGCCAGGACACACCGTCAACCAAGAGGTGATGAATGACAATCAACAAATGATCGCCATCTTCACAATGGAACAGGCCTAGCTTGAACAGTGGGCCACCTTCCAAGTCAAAGCTTGCCTGAATGGCATTGGCTTGGGCCTGAACCGCAGCTGTCTGGTCTTCCGCCTGCCGCATATCAGCAATGTCCAATGTGTAGAGCTCGCCTTCATCCGTTCCCCGATTCCAAGCTGCGTATCCAGCTTCTGTAGGCCGGAAAACCATGCGCAGCGCGTCATGATGGATCGCAATTTGGTCCATTGTCAATCGGAGTGCAGCCTCATCAAAGCCGTCTTTCCGATAGAGCATGACGGCATGATTATAATGGTGCGGCTCCGCTGTATGGCGTTCAAAGAACCAGCGCTGAATTGGCATTAACTCTGCTGCACCTTTAATTTCGCCCTGTTCCGCTGTACGTCCGGCTGCCTGAAGATACGGGCTGAGCTCGGCAATTGTCGGATATTTGAAGAGATCCTTCATCTCTAATTTATATCCAGCTTGGAACAATCTCGAGGACACTTGAATCGCCTTGATGGAGTCACCACCCAGGTCGAAGAAATGATCGTGGATGCCGACCTGCTGTGCTCCCAGCACACCTTGCCATACGGAAGCCAAAGCTTCCTCAGCCTTCGTCCTTGGCGGTTCATAAACCGCTCCAGTCTGCACATTGGCCTCCGGAGCCGGAAGCGCTTTGCGATCCAGTTTGCCATTTGGTGTCAAAGGCAGCTGTTCCAATTGCATAAAGTAAGATGGAATCATATAAGCCGGCAGTTCGGCAGCCAAGGCTTTTCTCAACTCTCCTACCGTCAGCATCTGATCGGCTGTGAAATAGCCGACAAGCACTTTTTGTCCACTTCCATCCTCTTGGGCGAGCACAACGGCCTCTCTTACAGACGGAGCATGGAGCAGCTTCGCTTCCACTTCGCCTAGCTCAATACGGTAACCACGGATTTTTACCTGATGGTCAATCCGTCCCAAATACTCCATGCTGCCATCCGGCAACCAGCGTGCCAAGTCACCCGAGCGGTACATACGCTCGCCTGCTTCGAACGGATGAGCGACAAACTTCTCTTCCGTCAATTCCGGTCGGTTCAGATAACCTCGCGCCAGACCTACGCCCGCCACATAGAGTTCACCTGGAATGCCCATCGGCTGTGGACGGCGTTGTTCATCCAAAATGTACGCTCGCAGCGTCGGAATCGTGGTGCCGATATTGCTGCGGCCCTGTTCAATTTCCAACTCTGTAATTTCCTTGTAGGTTACATGCACGGTCGTTTCGGTAATGCCGTACATGTTAATGAGCTGCACTTGCGGATACTTCGTTCTCCAGTCCTTGAGCAGGGCCGGAGCTAATGCCTCTCCACCGAAGATAATCATACGGAGGCTCAGTTCTGCCGCCTGATGACCGAGCTCTTCCTGTAGCAACTGGTAGAAGTAAGTCGGTGTCTGGTTCAAAACGGTGACCTTCTGATCCTTAAGCAATTGTAAGAAACGATCTGGATTCTTCGCGGTAAGCGATGGAACGATGACCAACCGTCCTCCGTTCAGCAATGCTCCGTACATTTCCCATACAGAGAAGTCAAAACAGAATGAATGGAACAGTGTCCACGTATCCTGAGGACCAAAGTCAAACATATTTTTATCATTAAAGAGCAAGCGAACTACATTTTTATGCTCAATCAGTGTTCCCTTTGGCTTGCCTGTCGTACCCGATGTGTAGATGACGTAGGCAAGATTCCCCGGTCCGGCTGCAGACTCCAGGTTTGAGACATCCTCCTTGTAGGAAGCCGTTTTGTCCAGACTTACGATATCCCCGGCGAAGGAGACCCGTTGCTCCAGATGCGCTTGTGTCAGCAGTAGCTTGGCTCCTGAATCCTCAAGCATAAAGCGAATGCGGTCTTCTGGATATTCAGGATCTACAGGGACATAGGCCCCGCCTGCTTTCAAGATGGCTAAAATTCCGACCACCATTTCAAGGGAACGATCCGCCATGATTCCAGCCAAACCGTCTGGTTGCAAACCACGTTCCCTCAGCGTTCGGGCAAGTCCATTGGCCCGCTCGTTCAGCTCGATGTAGGACAGGGTTGCATCTTCACATACGACTGCCACTGCATTCGGAGTACGTGCGGCCTGCTCCTCGAACAGCGCATGGATCGTCTTGTCACGAGGATAATCTGCCTTGGCTTCGTCCGGCGCTTTCATCAGCCTTGATTTTTCCTGAGGTGTCACGATATCAAGGGATGACAACGGCAGTGCCGGATTGGCGATGGCTTCCCGAATAAGCTGTACAAAGTGGCCTGCCATCCGATCAGCAGTCTCTTGCTTGTAGATCGCAGTCGCATACTCAAGCGTGCAGTTCAATGCCCCGTCTGCTTCTTCACTCACGGTCAACGTAAGATCGAACTTGGCAGCCGGATGTACATTATCGTAAGGAGTGAAGCGCAATCCTTCTATTTCTTGTTCTCCCTGATCGATATTTTGCAGGACAAACATGGTATCAAATAGTGGGTTACGGCTCAAATCACGCTGAAGCTCCAGCTTTTCTACCAGCTCCTCGAACGGGTAATCCTGGTTTTCATAGGCCCGCAGCGCTGTTTCCCTCACTTCCTGCAGATAAGCCTCGAAAGGCTTCTCTCCTTCTGGATAAGTACGAAGTGCCACTGTGCCGACGAACATACCGATGAGGCCTTCGAGTGTCGCATGGGATCTTCCTGCCACAGGTGAACCGACGATGACATCTTCCTGACCTGTGTACTTGTGCAAGAGCGCTGTATAGGCTGCCAGCAGTACCATGAACAGAGTGGAACCCGTTCGGGTAGCCAGCTCCTGAAGTGAAGCACTCAGAGAAGAATCAATTTGGAAGTCGATTCGATCGCCCGCAAAGCTTCGCACCGCAGGACGAACTTCATCTCCTGGCAAATCCAGCACTGGCAAGCTTCCGCGGAAAGCATCCAGCCAGTAAGCCTCCTGGGCCTTAAGACGCTCGCTTCCGAGCTGCTCTTGCTGCCATACCGCATAGTCTGTGTACTGGATCTGTAGCTCAGGAAGTACGTCCTCCTCTTGGTAGAAGCGGAGAAACTCTTCTATGAGAATATTCATAGAAACCCCATCTGAGACAATATGGTGCATGTCAAACAATAGTAAATGGCGCTCATGTGCAATTCGAATAAGGCCGACCCGCAGCAATGGAGCTACACCCAGATCAAAAGGACGGACGAACTGCTGAAGGGTAGCTCCTGCCTCTTCCTCGCTCAACTCCGCATATTCCACAGCAAACGGAACATCCGTCAGGAGCTGCTGTACAGGTTCACCGTTCACGGTCACAAAACGAGTACGCAGCGAACCATGACGATGAATCAGACGACGGAATGCCTGCTCTAGTCGTTCCCGATCCAAAGCTCCCTCAACGGTAAGAATACCTGGCATATTGTAGCTCAGCTCTCCACCTTCCAGCTGACTTAGAATAAACAGTCGTTTTTGGGCAGAGGACAATGGATAATGCTCTCTCGCTCCCGCTGTAGGAATTTCTTCGAAATTCAGCGGTGTATAGCCCTCAATAGCACGGGCCAATCCTTCAATAGTAGGAGACTCGAACACTGCTCTCAGACTAATCTCTCGATTCATTTCCTTGCGAATTCGTGAGACTAGCAGGGCTGCACGCAGTGAATGACCTCCAAAATGGAAGAAATTATCCTTCACTCCCGCATTCTCTACACCTAGCACCTCTTGCCAGATTTGGGCTAATTGCATTTCTACAGGTGTCTTTGGAGCCTCAGATGAAGCAACTGCCCATCCACGCTCGCCCTGCAGCGCTTTTCGATCGATTTTTCCGTTCGACGTCAGAGGCATATCGTCCATTTGTATGAAGCGGGAAGGGATCATATATCCAGGTAACATCTCCGACAGGACGGCCCGAAGTTCGGATACCTCAAGTTTCTGAGCGGCTACGAAGTAAGCGACTAGATCTTTGTAGCCATCATTGCCCTCTACAGCCATGGCCACGACTTCCTGAACGGACGGCACTCTGAGCATTTGTGCTTCTACCTCGCCTAGCTCGATACGGTAGCCGCGGATTTTGACTTGGTGATCTATTCGACCTAAGTACTCGATGGTTCCATTCGGTAACCAGCGAACCAAGTCACCCGTCCGATACATACGCTCTCCTGGAGCAAATGGATTGTCCACAAACTTCTCGTCCATTAACTCAGGCTGGTTATGATACCCCCGCGCTAACCCGATACCCGAAATGCATAGCTCTCCAGCTACACCGACAGGTTGCAATCTAAAATGGTCATCCAAGATGTACACACTATGGTTAGCAATAGGTCGTCCAATAGATACAATATCCGTTGCCCCCTCACTGTCCGGGACAGACCAGATTGTGGTGCATACGGAGTCCTCTGTTGGGCCATAGCCATTAGAGTAACGTACATGCTTCCTCCACTCTTCGATCAACTCGATCGATGCGGCCGATCCAGCGGTTAGCAAGCACCGCAGTGTTGGCAAACGCTCTGGATCAAGGTGGATAGCGTAAGCGGGTGGCAAAGTCGCTACCGTAATCCCCTTATCGTTCATGAACTGCTCGAACAGGGCATGATCTAAAATATCTTGTGGAGAAGGGATGCACAGAACAGCCCCGTGGCTCAGCGCCGTTAAAATTTCCGAAACCGATGCATCAAACGACAGGCTTGCAAACTGAACGATCCGATCCTGCGGTGTAACTTCGAAGTGTGTCCCGTATACGTCCGAAAGATTGGGTAGTCCCCGATGCTCGACTAATACGCCCTTAGGCTGACCCGTCGTACCTGAAGTGTAGATCACGTAAGCCAGATCATCCGGGCCGGCAGTAGCCTCCAAATTCGAGGTGTCGGCATCATAGGTCGATGATTCATCCAGCAGCAAAACATTTTCCGTCCATCCGAGATGCTCCAAGAGATGGGCCTGTGTAAGGATCAGCTTCGCCCCGGAATCTTCAAGCATGTAACTGATTCGTTCTTTCGGATACTCTGGATCGATTGGAACATAGGCACCCCCGGCTTTCATAATGCCGTAGATCGCAACGATCATTTCGAGCGACCGTGCAGCAATCAGTCCCACCAGATCTCCCGTCTTGATTCCCTGAGTACGGAGCCTTCTCGCCAGTCCATTGGCTTTTGCATTGAGCTCGGCGTAGGTCAGCATCTCGTCCCCAAACAAAAGGGCAGTCGCGTCTGGCGTTCGTCCCGCCTGTTCCTCCAACAGCCCGTGGAACGTGTTACATTGCTCGTAAATACATGGTGTATTTCCCCATACGTTCAGAATCTGTTCTTTCTCCTGCGGCGTGACTAATTCTAGAGCATCCACGGAAATTGCAGGATTCTCCACAATTTGTTCCATCAGGTGGAACAAGTGGCCCTTGATTTGCTCGATCGTGGCTGGATCATAGACGAGCGCATTGTATTGGAACAACAATCTCATCTCTTTGCCCGGTAGAACAATTAAGTTAAAATCGTAATTCGTTTGTTCAAGAAGCTCCGCTTCCTCAATCTCAAAGGCAGCCTCGCCACCACCCAGACGCTCTACTTCCTCTTCCACAGGATAATTCTCAAACACCATAATATGAGAGATGAGATCCTGCTTCTGATCCGTCTGAGCCTGAATTTCAAACAACGGGTAGGTATCATACATATGAGAAGCCATATATTGTTCCTGCTGCTGCTTCATCAGAACCGTGAAGGGGAGATTCTCCTCTGTCTTCACACGAACAGGAATCGTATTGATGAACAAACCAATCATCCGATCAATGCCCGGAATTTCTGCTGGTCTGCCTGATACTACACTTCCGTACACGACATCCCGGCTACCGTTATAGCGTTGAAGTGCAATGCCCCAGAGGGACTGCAGCAATATGTTCATCGTGACATGAGCATCCCTGGCCACCTTTTCAAGGCGCTCAGTTAATTCCTTGCTGAGAGGATAATTCAGCTTTTCTGCTACATAGCCTTCTCCCTTACTTGCTCCACCGACTTGAGGTAAAAGCGTCTGCTGCTCGTAACCGGCCAGATATCGGCTCCAATAGTTGGACGCAGCTGCTTCATCCTGCTGTTCCAGCCATTCGATATATCGACTGTACGGATGAACCTCTGCCAGCTGCGGCTCTCTTCCTTCCAGAAGGGCAAAATAGTGTTCAAATACCTCCTGCGTAATTAACGGAACACACCACCCATCCATGACGATGTGGTGAAAGCTCCATAAGAGACGGAAGCTCTCTTCATCTGTTTGTAAAATCGATACACGAAGAAGCTCGTCTTCAGCCAGGTTAAAGCCCCGTGCTTTGTCCTTAGCACCAAATGTCTTCAGGTAAGCCTCACGCTGCGATGCATTCATCTCCCGCAGGTCTTCGTACACCAATTTAGCGCCTCTGTGCCGAAATACAACCTGCAAAGGCTCGCTGCCCCATCCGCTGTAAAAGTTCGTGCGCAGGATGGCATGACGCTCCACCACTGCATCCAGACTGTGTCCGAAGGCGTTCGGATCAAAGCTACCTTTAAAGTCAAAAGCAGCCTGCTCAAAATAAGCGCCTGTACGCGGCTCAAACATATCATGGAACAGCATGCCCTTCTGCATCGGCGTCAGACTATATACATTCTCAATATCGCCAATGTGGCTCGTTTGCTTAGAAAGCTCCTCCAGGTCGGCAATGCTTAGACCTTTCGCAAGCACGTCGCTTGGTGTCAATACGGTTTTTTCTTGGGTTACGCAATGCTGGAGAAGCTCCCGCAGGCTTTCTTCAATATATCCAGCGAGCTGTTCCATCGTAGATGACTTATACTGTTTTCCGTTATAAGTCATCGTCAGAGTCAGGGCTCCGTCCGTCACCATGCCATTGATATCTAGCGTATAGGCCGGTTCCTCCAACAAGCTTTGCGCGCTTCCGGTCGGATAAGGAGAGATCTGCAATGAGCCTCCTTGCAAATCCTGATCAAATTGCCCCAGGTAGTTAAAAGAAATCTCAGGTTGCAAGCTGAAGCTGTCTTCATCCAACTGACTTGCCATCGTTTTAAGCAACCCGTAGCCAATACCTTTGTTCGGAATTCGGCGCAACCCTTCTTTCACAGACTTGATCAAGGAGGCCACTTCCGAGTTATCCCCCAAGTCTAAAATCACCGGATATTGACTTGTAAACCAGCCGACGGTACGGGTGATGTCAATATTCGGTATAATCGGCTCACGACCGTGCCCTTCCAGATTCACAGCAACCTTTTCGATCCCAGACCACTTGGATATCGCCATGCCTAGAGCAGTCAATAGCAAATCATTCGTCTCTGTTTGATAAGCACGGTGGGCTTTTCTCAACAATTGGTCGGTTTCTTCTATAGTCCATTGTGCTGTTACTACTTTGCTATCCTGTAAAAGAAGGCTTTCCACAGCCTCATCCTTCGGCAACTGTTCGAGTGGCTGATCCTTCAGCTCTCTCCAATACGCCCGATGAGTCTCCATTTCAGGGCCTTCCGAATAACGAGCAAGGGCGTCACCCCAGTCACGGAAGGAATCCGTCTTCTGCGGGAGTGTCAGTGCTTGGCCTTGAATCACCTGCTCATAGCCTGCTGCGATGTCCTCGAACAAAATCCGCCAGGATACTCCATCTACCACCAAATGGTGGATCACGATCAGAAGGTGGTCTCCATCCTGACAATGGAAAAGTCCTAACTTCAGCAGTGGACCTTCTGCCAGATTGATACTGCGCTGAATGTCATCCGACAGCGAGGTAATAGCTGCAACTGGATCGGATTCTTTCCGTAAATCAGCGGTGAACAGGCTATAAAGCTCTCCTTCTTCAAGATCACGATTCCAAGCTTCGTAGCCATGCTCTGTCTGACGGAAAACCATACGAAGGGCGTCATGATGCTCAGCAAGTTTTCTCAGCACCTGATGCAAGGCCTTTTCCTCAAACCCCTGTTCACGATACAGCATAACCGCTTGATTGAAGTGATGAGGCTCTGACTGCTTCCGGCCAAAGAACCACTGTTGGACTGGAGTCAAGCGAGTCGCTCCACGCACAACTCCCTGTTCAGCCATGTGCACAGCCGTCTGTATTTCCGCGCCTAGCTCGGCAATGGTTGGCGATTTGAACAGTTGCTTCATCTCTAACCGATAGCCGGCCTGCAGTAACCGTGACGACACCTGAATGGCCTTGATGGAATCTCCACCCAATTCAAAGAAATTGTCATGGATACCCACCTGTTCGGCACCCAGCACCCCTTGCCAGACAGACGCCAAAGCTTCTTCGGCCGGTGTACGAGGAGCTGTATACTTCCGTCCTGTATGCGCACCTACTTGCGGAGCCGGCAGAGACCTGCGGTCCACTTTTCCGTTTGACGTTAATGGCATACGATCCATCTGAATAAAATAGGATGGCATCATATAGCCCGGAAGTACCTGCGATAGGGCAAGGCGTAGTTCGCCTGCCGTGAGCGCACGATCCGCCACATAATAAGCGCAAAGCTGCTTCTCTCCAAGCTCATCCGCGCGAACGACCACTACGGCGTCGATTACTGACTCCACCTTGGCCAGTTGGGCCTCGATTTCAGGGAGTTCGATGCGGTAACCACGTATTTTGACCTGCTCATCAATTCTTCCTTTAAACTCCAAATTCCCATCTGGAAGCCAGCGTACCAAATCCCCAGTTCTGTAGCAGGGTTCTCCGTCCTTCACAGGACTAGGGACAAATTTCTCTGCTGTGAGATCAGGACGATTGAGATATCCGCGCGCTACACCTTCACCGCCGACAATGAGTTCACCCCAAGCACCAATAGGCTGTAATTGCAGCGATCCATTGACCACATAAGCGGTCGAATTACTAATTGGGCGACCAATCGGTACGACCCCTTCGGCACGGCCTGGAATCTCGTAGGTGGTGGAGAAGGTCGTATTCTCTGTCGGACCATAGCCATTGATAGGGACAAGATCAGGATTAGCCTCGATTACACGATTCATATGAGATATGGACAGTACGTCACCGCCGACTAGTAATGCTTTGAGCCCTCTGAACAGGTACTCATCCTGCAGGGAAAGCTGATTGAAAAGCGGTGAAGTAAGCCACAATGTCGTAATCCCGTACTTGGCAATAGCTGCTTTGAGCCTATCGGCAATCAGAATGTCGTCATTCTCTACGAAATAGAGCTGTCCACCGTTAAGCAAAGCTCCCCATATCTCGAATGTAGAAGCATCAAAGGCCACTGCTCCCGTTTGCAAAATCCGCGTAGATTCATTCAGCTCCACATAGTTGGTCTCTTTGACCAGGCGAACCACGTTCCGGTGTTCCACCATAACGCCCTTCGGTCTACCCGTCGTACCCGATGTATAGATGACATAAGCAAGCCCCTGCGATCCCTGAGCAGTCTCCGGCTGGGCAGGTTCAGCTGCATAAGCCTCTTCACTGCTAAGATCGACAATCGGTATACCGTAGTCTACATTTATAAGCTCGCTCTTTTGCACCAATAATAGCTTGGCGTCCGAATCATTAAGCATATAACGCACCCGATCTTCCGGGTAATCAGGATCAATAGGCACATAGGCTCCACCCGCTTGAAGCACCGCGAGCATACCAATGACCATTTCGATGCTTCGTCCACCCATCACGGCCACAGGCTGCTCCCTTAACGTTCCCAAACGACGCAGTGTTTGGGCCAATCGGCTCGCCTTGTCTTCCAATTCAAGGTACGTTAGCTGGACATCGCCGAATACAAGCGCCGTCTGCTCCGGTGTACGCTTGACTTGTTCTGCGAACAGCTCATGAATGGTCTTGTGGCTTGGATAAGGAGTCGATGTCGCGTTAAATACTTCAACGATCTGTACTTTCTCCTCCGGTGTGATCATTTCTATCTCGGCCAGTTGCAACTGGGGATTGGCCGAGACTGCGTGCAGAATCCGGAGCAAGTGCGTTGCAAGTCGCTCTACACTTTCACGGCGATATAAAGCCGTACTATACTCGAGGCCAAAGGCTAATTTTGAGCCCTTCTCCTCTACATTGAGGGACAGGTCAAATTTGGCTGTGACGGTGTCCATCAAGTAAGGAGTAAAGTGCACTCCGTCCATTTCCTGCTCTTCCTGCTCGGTATTTTGTAATACCAATAGGGTGTCAAAGAGCGGATTGCGGCTGACATCACGTCCTACGCCCAGCTTTTCGACCAATTTTTCAAAAGGGTAATCCTGATGCTCAAACGCCTTGAGCGCTGTTTCCTTGATTTCCAGAAGATAATCCTGAAAGGTTTTATCTCCTGCCGGGTAGCTGCGCAAGGCCAGTGTGTTGACAAACATTCCGATGATACCCTCAAGCTCAGCCTGCGGCCTTCCGGCTACTGGAGAACCTACGACGATGTCCTCCTGTCCTGTATATTTGTGCAGTAGTACCGAATAAGCAGCCAGCAATACCATATACAGTGTAGTACCTGTACGGGATGCAAGCTCTTGTATCGCCTTATTTCCAGACTCATCCAATGTAAAATCAATTCGGCTTCCCTCGAAGCTTCGAACCGAAGGTCGTTGGAAGTCTGTAGGCAGATCCAATACTGGCAACTCTCCTTCAAAGGCTTGCAGCCAATATTTCTCAAAATCTTGCCATTGGTTCTCTGACTGTTCCCGTTGCCATACGGCATAATCCTTGTACTGGATGTGCAGCTCTGGTAGCTGTTCTCCTTGATACAAATGAGTAAGTTCCTCTATCAATATTTGAATAGAAACCCCATCTGAAATGATGTGATGCATATCAAACAGCAACAGATGACGCTCCTCCTGGAGCTTCACCAAGCTAACACGCAGTAATGGAGCCTGACTCAGATCAAAGGCACGAATAAAGCTGTGAATGAGCGTATCCGTCTCCTCCACCGAAGCCTCTGTGTAGTTCAACACGAACGGCACATTCCTATGCACACGCTGAACAAGCTCTCCATCCTGCATATAAAAGCCGGTTCTCAGGGATTCATGGCGCTGGATCAGTGCCTGGAACGCAGACTCCAGCCGCGTGCGATCCAACGGTCCATCCACCGTGAAGACCCCTGGCATATTGTAGCTGAGCTCTCCCCCGTCCATCTGTCTCAGCACGTATAACCGCTTTTGCGCTGAGGACACTGGGTAAGCTTCGCTTTCCGCCGCCTGTGGGATGGATTCGTACATGGTTGGAATGTGTTTCTTCACAAGTTGCGCCAAGGATTCGACTGTAGGTGACTGAAACACCTCACGCAGCGAAATGCTACATCCCAATTCTTTGTGAATCCGTGAAACGAGCACTGTTGCCCGCAAGGAGTGACCCCCAATTTCAAAGAAATTATCCCTGACACCAACGCGGGTAACACCCAAGATATCTTGCCAAATGAGTACCATCTGAGCTTCCACAGCAGTTCTCGGAGCCAAATAAGCCTCGCCGGATTGTACGCTGCTTTCAGGAGCCGGCAACGCACGGCGATCCAGTTTGCCATTTGGCGTAAGCGGCATTTGCTCCAGCCGGACAAAATAAGAAGGAATCATGTAAGCGGGGAGTTCCGCTGCCAGCTGAGACCGCAATTCCCCCGGCGAAAGATCACTGGAGGCTACATAGTAGGCGCACAGCAATTTTTGGCCCTGTTCGTCTTCCCGTGCGAGGACAATCGTTTCCCGTACGTTCGGAGCCTTGAGAATTTGGGCTTCTACCTCGCCAAGCTCAATTCGATAGCCGCGAATTTTGACCTGATGGTCGATCCGCCCCAAATATTCAATATTGCCATCAGGCAACCAACGAGCAAGATCCCCCGTTCGGTACAGCCGCTCTCCCGCCCGATACGGATGTTCAACGAATTTCTCAGACGTCAAATCCGGCCGATTCAAATACCCACGGGCAAGACCGTCCCCCGCAATGTATAGCTCTCCCGGAACCCCAACAGGCTGCAAGCGTCTTTGCTCATCGAGAATGTAAGCGCTAAGTGTGGGGATCGTTCTGCCAATATTGCTTTTCCCCGCTTCAATCTCATGTTCCGTGATTTCCTTGTAGGTGACATGGACCGTTGTTTCCGTAATTCCGTACATATTAATCAGCTGCACATCAGGATACTTGACCCGCCAGTTTCTCAGAAGAGATGGACTTAAAGCCTCTCCACCAAAAATGATTTTTCTAAGGCCAAGCTCTGTCGAAGAGTGCGTTAGTTCTTCCTGTAGCACCTGATAAAAATACGTCGGCGTCTGATTTAAAATGGTGACTTGGTTATCTTTCAACAACTCCAGGAAAGCTGCTGGGCTTTTGGCTGTGAGAGATGGAACAATCACCAATTTCCCTCCATAAAGAAGCGCTCCGTACATCTCCCAAACGGAGAAATCGAAGCAGAACGAATGGAATAGCGTCCACGTATCCTGAGAGGTGAAATCAAATAAATTTTTATCGTTAAAGAGCAGTCGAACTACATTTTTGTGCTCAATCAGCGTGCCCTTCGGCTTGCCGGTTGTACCCGACGTGTAGATGACATAGGCCAGATGGTTTGGTCCCGAAATGCTCTCCAGATTGGAGGCATCTCCTGTATACGTTACAGAATCGTCCAGACTCACAAGCTTTCCGTCAAAAGTGGTACTCTCCCACAGATGACTTTGGGTGAGCAACAGACGGACACCTGAATCCTCCAGCATATAATGGATACGCTCTTCCGGATAATCGGGGTCAATCGGTACATAGGCACCCCCTGCTTTCAAAATGGCCAACATCCCGATGACCATCTCCAAGGAACGGTCAGCCATAATCCCTACGAGCGTATCTGCCCCTACTCCCTCGGAGCGCAAATATCTCGCAAGCTGGTTAGCCTGCTCGTTTAGAGCTAGGTATGTAATGCTCTGCTCGTCCATCTGAACGGCTACGTGATCTGGCGTGCGCTCGGCTTGTTCTTCGAATAAGCCATGGATGGTCTTCTCACGTGGATAATCGACTGCAGCGCCTTCCGAAAGAGCCAAAATGGATTGCTCTTCGGGTTCGCCCAATAAGTTTACCTCTGCGATAGAAAGCTGAGGTGAATGAATGATCTGCTCGGCGATCGTAAGCAACTGGGAAACCATGTCCTTAACTTCGCTGCGTTCAAACAGCTCCGTCCGATAATCGACATCCAGTACCAGTTCGCCTTCATCCAGGATCTCTACGATATGAAGTACGAAATCGTTCACTTCATCCCCGCAGAAATCATAATCTGTCAAAATACGCACATCATCCAAATCAACCCAATTGATAAGACGATATTCCATTGAAACGCCAAAAAGCCGCTGAATATCCTTGTTGCCATGCATTTCTCTAAGATCCTGAATTAACTGATTGTATGGATACTTCTGATGCCGCAGGATTGACATCTGATCTCTGGCTACATCCTGCACGAAGCTCAGCACATCCATATCCTTTTTGACGTATGTTCTGGCAGCAGCGGTGCTGACGAACATACCTATCTTTTGCTTCTCTTTTTTGTTCCCCCGGTTAGCGAACGAAGTTCCAATCACCACATCCGGCTGATTCGTCATTTTGTGTATGTAGATATACATCGCACCCATGAAGAACTGGAACAAGGAAATTCTGTTCTGTTGGCAAAATGCCTGCAGCTCGTGATACAGCACTTCTGGTACAGTAAAATGCTCCCGAACAGCGTGGGTGCTTAAAGACAATGGATTATATGACTTCCAACCCGTAAGCTCAGGCAAATCAGAAAATTGATTCAGCCAGTATGCCTTATCCTTCTGGTATCTGTCAGAAAGTTCGTATGCATTTTCATCCGCAATATATTGAATATACGAGCAAT
The DNA here is from genome assembly GCF_011066155.1 of Paenibacillus sp. EKM206P. Taxonomy (NCBI): domain Bacteria; kingdom Bacillati; phylum Bacillota; class Bacilli; order Caryophanales; family Paenibacillaceae; genus Paenibacillus; species Paenibacillus sp. EKM206P. The sequence continues at coordinate 24,920 of NZ_JAAMNQ010000018.1, forward strand.
CGTCGCCCAGCTTCGGTTCTTTTCCTTGAATTAACTCCATGTAAAACGCTGTCAGCTGATTGCCATAGACCACCATTGATATTCCGTCAGAAATAATATGGTGCATCTTGATATTAATCCAATACTCTTCCTCGCTAATCTTCACAATTAAAAACTGGAATAGCTCAGAATCCAGCAGGGGCAAGGGTTTGCTTTTGTGTTGCTCAAGTAAGGCTTCCACCTCAGATATACTTTCATAGTGGGAAAGATCCAGGCACTCCAACTGTCTTTCTTCATAAGGAACGACATACTGTTGAGGCACTCCATCCACTGAGGTAATACGAATACGGAACGCATCATACTGTTTGATAATCAAATTAATAGACTGCATGAAGGCAGCGATATGGATATGCCCCTTCATCTTAGCTGTACCGGAAAGCTGTGACACTGACGTATCTGGGTAGAGTAATTCGGTATACCATATACGCTTCTGCGCATTTGTTAAATCATATAACTGCATGTCATTCATCTCATTCACTCCTATTCCATGATGTGAATATCCCCCCGCTGCACCTGGCAGTCAGGAGGACAAAAGGAAAGTTTAACGTGCGCTTCCACCCCGTCATTGATCCAGTGAAACAATTTCTTCCGCCTCAACTACCAATCGATCCCCTACGGAAGCACGACCACTTCCCAGAATATAGCCCCGTCGACGCTTGATCACTTCAAAGTAGAGATCAATTCGGTCCCCAGGCTTCGCCAAGCTATGGAACCGAATCCCATTGAGATTGGTCAGGTATGAAATCCCTTTTTTATCAACCGCCACGAATGCCGCCAATTGTGCAAGCGACTCCACAATCAACATAGGAGGCATGTATGGATTACTGTCTGTAATGAACCACTCACTCCAGGTGACAAGCTTGTATCCCTTCGCCCACTGCGACGTTTCGTACCCGGTCACGCCATCCAACAGAAGAAAAGGGTACCGGTGAGGAAGCACATCCGGGATATGGATTAGCTCTTCGCTCACAGGCTTATTCCCCTTCCCACTTGCGAACAGCAAGGCAGACGTTGTGCCCTCCGAAACCAAATGAATTGCTAATCGCTGCGCGGACCTCGCGTTCCTGATATACATGCGGCACAAAGTTCAATTCAGGAGCTTCCGGATTGTCACAATTGAGTGTCGGTGGTATTTTGCTGTGAATCATGCTCTGCACAGTCGCAATTAATTCGACTGCCCCTGCACCGCCCATTAAATGGCCAGTCATGGATTTAATAGACGATATCGCCAAAAGGGGGGCATGCTCCCCGAACACTTTTTGAATAGCATTAATCTCCATACGATCATTAAATGGCGTACTCGTACCGTGGGCATTGACATAGTCGATTTCCTGCGGTGTTAAGCCGCCATCCTGCAGTGCGATGTTGATCGCTTCTGCCGGGCCGGAGCCAGAGGGATCTGGAGCCGTGATATGATACGCATCCGTTGTGCATCCGTAACCCACAACTTCGGCCAGAATGGTGGCTCCGCGGTTCAAAGCATACTCCAACTCCTCCAGCACCAAGACTCCTGCTCCTCCACCGATGACGAATCCATCACGATCCACATCAAACGGACGACTAGCCTTCTGCGGCTCTTCATTACGTCTGGAGAGAGCATGAATATTCGCAAATGATGCCAGATCAAGCTGACTAAAATTGGCTTCTGCTCCACCGGCAACCACGACATCAGCCGTGCCGTACTGGATCGTACGTAATGCCTCACCGATGGCATTGCTTCCTGTAGCACAAGCTGTAACCACAGCAAACGAAGGCCCCTTGGCCCCAATAGCAATGGAGATTTCACCAGGTGCTGAATTAATCATCATCGAGGAAACAAAATAAGGAGAAACTCTTTTGGGACCAAGCTTTGTTAATTTCCCATAGTTCTCCTCTATAACGTCGAGGCCGCCTGCTCCAGAGCCGACAATAACCCCCACGCGACTTGCATTCCGCTCATCAATCACTAATTTGGATTGCTCCACCGCCTGCCGGGCAGCCGCCAAAGCAAACTGAGTGAACTGTGCCACTTTATTAGCTTCCTTCTTACTCATATATTGCAATGGGTCAAAGCCCGTAACCTGTGCACCGATCTTTGTCGGAATGTCCGCTGTATCGAAAACAGTGACCGGTCCAATTCCGCTTTTTCCTTTCAACAGTGAATTCCAGAAATCCGTAAGATTAAGCCCAACCGGCGTTACGACTCCCTGTCCAGTCACTACAACACGTCTTCTCACTGTATCCACGTCCTTCGTTGAAATTAATTCTTGGAAGCCTGTTGCTCGTAGAGAGGAAAGTCGCCATACACATGGCTGATTTTTTCATGCACATCCGCAAGATCAGCATATATCTCGACGACCACAAGCTTGTTCTCCTGATACTTTTGCCAAGCAAGCTGAAGCTGTTCCCGTGCCTCTCCCTTACTCCGAATTGCGAGGCTCTCTACAAACTCATACTGGGGAATTTGAATTCCTGTCTTGGCCGCCTCAGAAACAAACGGGAGGGACTGCCCTGTGAGATGCTTATAATTCATCTGATTCTGTAACCAACCATACCCACCATTATTGAGTACGACATAGATTAATGGTATTTGATACTCCACCGCCGTCATAAAATCCGAACAGAAGAGATTGAACGCACCGTCACCTACAAGTGCCACTACTGGACGTTGCGTTGCCACACTTGCTCCCAGAGCAGCAGCCGCACCGAATCCTAGGCTTGTTTGATCACTAGGAACAATCGAAAGAGAGCCTTGGGCAAAGCGGAAATATGGATAAAAATAGGACCACATATCCTGCAATCCATTCTCTTGAAGAAGCACCAGATTTTCGGGGAACTCCGTCTGAATCATGTCCAACAGCTCAGGAACGTGGATCCCAGGAGCCTTTTGCAATTCCTCCAGATAGATAGCCCTATGAGAAAAAGCCTTCTCTTTACAGCTCCTGATTGTTTCAAGCCACACTCCATCAGGCTTCTGCCCTAGCCGATCATGCCATTGCTCCACTGCTGCATATCCATCACCAAGCACTTTGATACCCCTGTATTCGTGTGCAAAATCCTCCAGATTTACATTGACTTGAATCAAAGGTGTATCCTGTAGCAGAATATCCCACTCGAACGTAGCCGTTTCTTCCAAGCGGCTGCCCAGTGTGATCACCACATCAGATTCCTTCCAGATTTGTCTTAGACTGAGATCCGTATAGAGTCCGGCAACACCGCAGAAAAGTTCGTGTTCTTCATCCACTACACCCCGTCCCGAGGCAGTTGCGAACAAGGCCGCTCCATGTTGGTGAGCGAACCGCTCAATCACATCACCTGTACCTGACTTCATTCCCCCTCCGACTAGAATGAGCGGCCTGCGCGCCGTCTTTATAATCGCCCAAGCCGCATCCAACTCCCGACGAGACGGAGAGCACGACAGCTTTTCTGGTGGGGTAAACTGAAGCCCTGTTGGCACAGGCTGGTCCATCAGGTTTTCAGGGAGTTCGATATAGACAGGACCCGGTGCTCCATTGATGGCCAAAAAGGCAGCCCGCTCCATCGCCCATACAAGCCGATCTACATGCTCGACACGATAAGCCCATTTTACAAGCGGCTTCACAAGTGAGATTTGATCGGCTTCCTGAAAGGATCGGGTACCCAGCTTATCTCCTCCGGTACCAAGCGCCAGAAGCAGGATCGGAGCGCCCAGGTTCTTGGCTTCCAGCAGCCCTGTAAGTGTATTACTGAGCGCAGGCCCTTTACCCACAACACATACGGACATCTGGTTGGTGGTGAGCGCATAACCTGCTGCCATGAACACAGCATTACGTTGATCTTTGCACAGAATAAAATCCATACCGGATGAGGGGAGTGACGATACGATTTTGAGGTCATCACTTGGTAATCCAAAGAGATGCTGAACCCCAGCAGACTTTAAGTAGCCAATGATGGCATCCCAGGGAAAAAAGCTCGCAGTCATACCAAACTCCTCTTTTCCGACAAATATTCTGCGACAATTTCTGAAATCAAGATTGGCTTTGAAATGAGCTTGAAATCGTAAAAAATATAGTTCGACATCGTGCCGTAGCCACCAAAAGGCTTATTGCCTTGATCCACATCCTCAAGCGTCTGATTAATGGTCAATGTGTGCTTCTTTCGTAGAACGTCAGTCAGGTGCTCCGATCCGTATAAGCTGCAACCCATTGCACGTTCACTGAAATAACTGGAGGAGATACGCTTGATCAGTTGCTCGTCGTTTTGGTAGCTAACTACATTGAAGACTGGCGAAAAATACTCAATAATCTCCAGATTCTGATCCAATTCACTATATACAACCGTTGGCTCCATTTTTTTCGTACGGAAATCAATGCCGCCGCCGTAAATAATAAACTTATCGTTCGTGTTAAAATATTCAGAAACCGAATATAGCGTGTCTTTATAGAATATAGGGGTATAGTTTGCATTCGGGTCATCGTTGGCTCCAAACACGAGTTGGTCAAGCTGTTGAATCAGCAGATCCTTGAAATGCTCACTCACATCTTGATGTACCAGAATGATGTCGGGGCCTAGGCAGTCCTGTCCAGAGTTGAACAATCTCATTCGGATCACATCGGTAACCGCCAGCTCCAGATCTGCATCAGGCCCGATGATGAAAGGATTTAGCCCTTGTCCGTAAAAAATGTAGAGCTGATCTTTTCGAATCTGTTTTTTGATCTTCTCCGCATTGGTATAGCTCCCGGTGAACACCACAATATCAGCTGGCATCACGGAATTCTCCATGAACACCTTCTGGCTAACTTTGCGAATATAGATGGGTAATCCATGTACAGCCTGAAGCTTTTCATGCAGCATGTTGACGTACTCATTTACGTGAGAAGAAGGGCGAAAGTCTATATTTTCAACGTACAGGGACGGAATCAAAAGGTATAATGCATAGGAGTATAAAATGACGTTGGAAGGCATGAATACAGCCATAGATCGTTGCCGACTTGGCTGATAGGTCTGCACTTCTTGCAGAGCACCTTGAAGTGTGAGGATCGTGGAGTCAATTTCTGCATTGGCGGCCCGATAGGATGAAAATTGCGTGAGAATATCCATCACTTCCTGCCGATTTTCAATCAAATAATTGAGGCATTTCAGAATAGATTCATGCCTTTCCAAAAACAGTGTGTTTTCTGCCAATTCTGGATTTATATTCATGGCACATTCTCCCTTTCCTATATGCGGTTTTGGTAAATATCTTGCTATACCTTGCGAGAAGCAACTTTTTCCAGGGCAATACGCTCCATCTCCAAACGATCCACCTTTCCATTGCGATTTAAAGGAAAGTGGTCGAGCGGAAGCAAAAGATCGGGAAACATGTATGAAGGGAGCACACGATTTATTTCTTTGCGGAGTACAGACAAGGCTTGCAAGGATTCGCCTTCGATGAAGGCAACAAGTAATGTCCCTTTAGCCTCATCCTCCAAGGTGATCACGCAGGATCGGTAACCTAACGAACCAATCCGGTCCTCAATATAGACCGGAGATACCATATAGCCCATCCGGTTGACCGTCTTGCCGCTGCGTCCAATGACATACAGCATTCCGTCATCCAGATAGCCCAGATCCCCCGTCTTGAACCAACCGTCCTGTAGAACGGATTGCGTCAGGTCTGGACGATTCAGATAACCTTCCATGCATCCAGCACTGCGTATCCACACTTCGCCTACGACACCGTCCGTCTGCTGTTTGCCTGTAGAATCTAGTATTTTCAAATCCACACCAGGTAATGGTAGTCCACAACCCTTCGGACACTCTAGCGTCCCCAGCGTAACGTTGCCCAGTTCAGAAAGACCGTAACCATTCAGCAGGGGCTGTCCAAATATGTTGTTAAATTTCTCTTCAAGGTCTTGGGTAAGTGGAGAACCGCCTACGCACCACATGCGCACCGGGGCTTCCTTGACCATTTCCAGTTGTTCGGGTTTTCGGTTTAGCATACGCAACAAGGTGTAAAAAGCAGAGGGGTTAGCATCTACGACCGTCGCCCGGTCTTTCGTAATACTTGCAATGACGCTCCAGAGGTTTTTTGGATTGCAGATGATGAGAGAACATGAGGTTAACCACCAGGAGAAGATAAGTGAGATTCCATAAAAATGAGAGAATGGCACAACGGGGAGCATATGGTCAGACGGTAGGTAGTTCATGGCGTGTATGGAATGCCTGATATTCTCCATAAAAGCTGAACCAGCTTTCACGATTCCCTTGGGTTTTCCCGTCGTACCTGAAGAATACAGAATGAGCGCATCTGGCCTCTCGCACCACTTGTTAAAGTCGAGGGCTTCAAGCTTTGGCTCTCCCACCCAATCCGGATGTGCTGTTTCTTCTTGAATCAAATCTTGAATCAGAATAACGAGAGCATGAGGAAGTTCTAAATCGGAATCCGTAAGAATACAACAGGCACCCGCTTCATCATAGATTTGGGCCACCTCATCGAGCACCGTCTGCTCGTCCACCACAGTCACCGAAACAGCGATATTGCACAGGGAGAACAGAGACACAACAAACCAATAAGAATTGGCCGCTTTCAGAATCACTCTACCGTCTTCGGGAATGCCTCTGAGAGTCAACATCCGGGAGAAGATCGTAACGTCTCGCTCCAGACGCTCCCTGGTCATAATTCCTTCAGGTGAGATAATCCGGCAATCCGTATGCGTAATAAGCACAACGTTCCCTCCTTACATCCCCGTAATATGGTATCCAGCATCTACATGGATAACTTCACCCGTAATGCCTCTCGATAAATGGGAAAATAGGAATAACGCCGTATCTCCGACTTCAGACGTATCAACCGTCTTGCGTAGGGGCGTAGTTTCTTCAATATGTTTGAGCATTGTGTTAAAATCCTTAATGCCATAGGCAGCCAAAGTCCGTATCGGACCAGCGGAAATCGCATTTACACGAATGCCATATGTGCCCAGATCATTCGACAGATAGCGCATGCTGGCTTCCAGTGAAGCCTTCGCCACACCCATAACATTGTAATTTTTGATCGCTCGTTCTGCGCCAATATACGTCATGGTGACGATACTCCCACCCTCTGTCATCAGTGGGTACACTCGACGGGATACAGCAGCCAAGGAATAGGCGCTGATTTCTTGTGCAACGGCGAATCCCTCGCGAGAAGTGTCAACGAACAAGCCATCCAAATCCTCAGCCTTAGCATAGGCGACACTGTGAAAATAACCATGCAACACGCCTACTTTTTCTTTTAGAAAATCCGCCAATGCATCAAGCTCTTCATTGCTTTGTACATCGCAAGGACAGACCAGTGCTCCCGGAATGGTTTCAGCAAGCTTTAGTACCCGCTCTGCAACCCTCTCATTTTCGTAAGTAAAAATGAGTTGTGCTCCTTCAGCAGCTAAAGATTGAGCTGTCCCCCAAGCAATACTCCTGTTATTAGCCACGCCCATAATCAAAATGTTCTTACCGCTCAGTAGTACTGCCACAGAAACCACCTTTCTTTTTTACATTATTAAACAAAATAACAACTTAATTGCGTATGTCTACATTTATAGACATATGTAATCTTTCCTGGAATATTATCGCGTTAATTGCCAAACTTAGATAGGCGACGTTTTAGGCAAATCACAAAATTTATTTTAAAATTTGTGTAACACATCATGTATGCTGTCTGTCATCTCACAAAAAATAATTGTGTTGCTTCTGTTGGTCTGTGTTCAAATCGAAAGGGATACATGTGTGTGAAAAAAGATAGCGAGGCGAAAATAAGGTGACTGTCAAAGTAAGTTAAACATAAAATCCGCATATTTTTGTAAATATTTACATTCCGATGACAGACTCACCCCACTACCGGAAGTAACCACTTCATTTTCACCAACAATGACTCTCCCGATTTGAACATCCTGAGTGACCAGCCAGATATCATCTAAGTGTAAAACCTTAACCTTTATAGACTACGCTTTTGTTTTTTGGGAGCTAAAGTATAGCTAAAGGAGACAACAAAGTCGATTACCAGAACGATCGCCCATGTTTGCATAATGCCCTCCAAAGACGCCGTACGCTGTGGATCATCAACATACACAATGATGGCGAGCAACAAAGCATTACCTATAGCCCAGCCCAAAAGGTGAAGCAACCAACCTATCCGTTCCTCTTTTGCATGAGCAGCACCATACTTGCGTTCAGGCTTGGGTCCCTTACCAAACCAATGGGAGAACCGTACATCCGCCCACTTAATTAACCTATGACCAAATGCTACTGTAATACCAAAATAACAGGCCGCCAAGCCAGTAGCAGTCGTAATCTCCATGCCACTTTTCACCGTGATAAACACCGCAATTAGTAGCAGGATATCAATAATGGGGGTAAATAGTAAAAGAAGGCCGCCTAACTTCTTCAAGCCAAACATATACCTTGCGATCAAGCCTGCAACAACAAAAACCCAAAATAAAACTTCGGCACTAATAATAAATAAATACATAATAGATGATTCCTTTCAAATTAGAAATTGGTATTCACCTCAACTATCCCCCTTTCATGCCCACTATCATACAATATTATACATAATATTCCTAGTATTTTGTCTATAATTACATAAAAGGAAACAAATAGCCGTTTTTTCTGCAAAAAACAGTATCTGTTCAAACTATTTCGTCTTGTTCTCAAAATGGGCATTTTTCATGATATGCTACCCATAAAGAATTATGATGATCTGAAATGAAAAAAGATGTACCTATGCTAATCAGCACGGGTACATCTTTTTTCACCGATACACTATCCAATTACAATATGCCCTTCGGGACGACGGTACAATGTCTTGGTCGAGCGGGGACGAATGGCATAGGCAATCGTAAGAGGACCAATCCGACCAATAAACATGGTCACACAAATAATCAGCTTGCCTGCATCAGACAATCCTGGCGTCACTCCTACGGACAAGCCTACCGTTCCGATTGCGGAAGCAGCCTCAAATGCAAGGGAGAGAAATGGGGCATCCTCTGTCATTAAGAGCAGTATAACCACAATCGAGAATATAAATAGGGCTAGTACAATAATGGTAAGCGCCCGCATCATGATATCTTTGGGGACCCTATGACGGAAAAACACAATTTCCTTCTGTCCTCGCATGACGGCGATTAGCGCACCTACCATAAGCAGAAATGTAGTCGTTTTGATGCCTCCTCCCGTGGAGCCCGGGGAAGCGCCGATAATCATCAGCAACATAATAAAAAACTGACTTGCCTGCCTTAACCCGCTGATATCGACTGTGCTCGTACCTGATGATCTCGTGGAGACCGATTGAAAGACAGCTCCATATACTTTGCCTTCCCAGTTCATCGCACCCAAGGTTCGTGCATTGGTAAACTCAAAAATAAATATAACCAGCGCACCAATCACAATGAGCGCTCCCGACACGCTTAGCACCATTTTGGAGTGTAGAGATAGTCTCCGGGTACGGCGAAAATCGAACAAATCGCTAAGTACAAGGAAACCCAAGCCTCCTGATATAACGAGCACAGATGCAATCATATTGAAAACAAAATCTCCAGCGTACTGTTGGAAGCTAGTCCCGAACAGATCGAATCCCCCGTTATTAAAGAGGGATACGGAATGGAATATTCCATAATAGATCGCTTGTCCGACAGGCATTTCTCGCATCCACCGCAAAGCCAAGACAACGGCAGCTATCGCCTCAATGGTAAAAGAAAAGATCAGCACCTTGCGAATAATACGCACGATCCCTTCCATGCTATCGGCATTAATAGCCTCCTTAAGCAGCAACCGATCCTTCAGCGATAATCGCCGCCCCAATAACAGCGCAAACAAGGTCGCTAAGGTCATAAACCCCAGCCCGCCTAGCTGCATCAGCACCAAAATGACGGTTTCGCCAAACATCGTATACGTTGAATCGACGTCAACGACGACCAGTCCTGTGACACAAGCGGCTGAGACGGACGTAAAAAGCGAATCAATCCAATGCGGAGCATGACCACTATGATTGGCAACAGGAAGCATCAGTAGCAAAGTACCCAATGCAATAATCAATAAATATCCAATGACCAATATAAAAGGAGGCGATGCGAACCGACTAAGCTTGACGCTGCGTTTCATTAGAGTATTCTCTCCATCCGTTCTTATGAAAAAGAGGAACAAGACACGGGAAACCCGGCTGATCCTCTATATTCATAATGTTATGTTATTCTACTGTACGGTTACGCATATGCGGGAAAAGCAGCACATCGCGAATGGAAGGCGCATCTGTCAGCAACATGACCAAACGATCGATGCCGATGCCCAATCCGCCTGTTGGCGGCATACCGTATTCCAAGGCGCGGATAAAGTCATCATCCATTTCATGAGCCTCATCGTTACCGTGCTCACGTTCCAGCAATTGAGCTTCAAAACGTTGGCGCTGGTCGATTGGATCATTCAGCTCAGTAAACGCATTCGCATGCTCACGAGCGACCACGAACAGCTCGAAGCGATCCGTAAACCGCGGATCTTGTTCGTTTTTCTTGGCCAACGGCGAGATTTCAACCGGATGTCCCGTAATAAAGGTCGGCTGAATGAGCGTTTCTTCTACGAACTGCTCAAAGAATGCATTCAGGATATGGCCAAAGGTCATGTGCGGTTCAACCGGAACTTTATGCTCTTTCGCAAGGCAATGAGCTTCTTCATTACTCATCTGCACGCTAAAGTCTACGCCTGTTACTTCTTTAACAGCATCAACCATGGAGACTCTGCGCCATTGCGGCGTCAGATCCACTTCCTGGCCTTGATATTGAATGTGCTGTGTGCCCAGTACTTCTTGCGCAATATGTGCAACCATGTTTTCCGTCAATTTCATGATATCTTTATAATCAGCATACGCTTCATACAGCTCAATCATCGTAAACTCAGGGTTATGGCGGGTCGAAATACCTTCATTACGGTAAACACGACCGATCTCATATACTTTCTCCATTCCGCCGACAATTAGTCGTTTCAAATGGAGTTCAATAGCAATACGCATATAAAGCTGCATGTCCAATGCATTATGGTGCGTAACAAATGGCTTCGCTGCCGCTCCGCCAGCAATGGAATGTAATGTTGGGGTTTCAACTTCCAAATAGCCGAGCGAATCGAGATAACGACGCATGGATTGAATAATACGGGACCGTGTAATGAACGTTTTTTGTACTTCAGGGTTCATAACCAGATCGACATAGCGCTGACGGTAACGCAATTCAACATCTTTCAGACCATGATATTTCTCTGGTAATGGATACAAGGATTTGGACAAGACCTCAATATCCAGCACTTTGATTGTCGTTTCGCCTGTTTTGGTCTTAAAGAGCACACCCTTAACACCAACAATATCGCCCAGATCCAAAATGCCAAATGCTTTATATTTGGATTCAGGTACTGTGTCTTGACGAACATAAATTTGAATACGTCCGCTAAGATCCTGTATATGAGCAAAGCTGGCTTTTCCCATAACACGTTTAGCCATAATGCGGCCTGCTATGCTAACTTCAATATTCTTTTCTTCCAGTTCTTCCTTAGTCAAACTGTCATACTTGCTCAGTAGTACGCCCGCTTCAGCCGTGCGTATGTATTTGCGTCCAAAAGGATCAATGCCCAATGAGCGAAGCTCGTCCAATTTGGCACGACGAATTTGCAATAATTCACTTAATTCCTCGCGGTTTTCTTGTGTTTCCTGGTTAGTAGTTTCATCCGACATGGTGCTAAATCAGCTCCTTCAATATGAATAGACGGGCCGGGGTCCGTCCGGGTGTAGAGAAAAAAAGCTTCCACAAGGAAGCTTTTACATTAAATTCCAAAGTCCGTGTCTTATTTCTTGATATCCACGATTTTATATTGAATAACGCCTGCTGGAACGGTGACATCCACAACAGTTCCCTTTTTCTTACCGAGAATTGCCTTGCCAACCGGACTTTCATTCGAAATCTTGTTCTGTAGCGGGTCAGATTCGGCAGAACCTACGATAGCATACTCTGTAATATCTCCGAATTCCAAATCTTCAACAGTCACAGTTGCGCCTACTCCCACAACATCGGTGTCAATTTCATCACTATTGATAATGCGGGCATTGCGTAGCATCTTTTCCAACGTAATTACACGGCCTTCAATAAAGGCCTGCTCATTCTTCGCATCCTCATATTCGGAGTTTTCACTAATATCTCCGTATCCGATGGCTACCTTAATCCGTTCAGCCACTTCGCGGCGTTTGACAGACTTTAAGTTCTCAAGCTCATCTTCGAGCTTCCTAAGACCTTCCTGTGTCAGAATGACTTCTTTATCGCTCATCTTAACCGATTCTCCTGTCATGGGAAAAGTTTAAAAGTGCATCGGAATGCACGCCTTCAAAACATAATATGCCACTCTGAGGGAATGAGAACATTTCCTGCTGTTGTCTTGAGAGCTGCACACAATTTGTAGCATACATCAAGATTTTATACTGAACGATTATAGGGCAAGCAATTGGAAAAGTCAATCGCGCGCACAGGCAGGAACATCTTCCTTATTGCGCAACAGCAGCAGGAGATGCAGCACTTGTAAAAGGCTCATCGTTTTCTACCATGTGCAATTGAGATACAAATTGATCCAAAATACGTACCATATCGTCGCGCTTTGTTTCTTCCATAATGACATCCTTAATACGTGCTGAACCTTTAAGCCCCTTGAGGTACCAAGCCAGATGCTTGCGCATTTCACGAACAGCTACTGCTTCACCCTTCAAAGCAACCAGACGATCCATATGCAGAATGGCAATACGAATTTTTTCTTCCGGTGCAGGATCGGGCAACAGCTCACCTGTTTGCAAGTACTCAATCGTACGATAGAGCATCCACGGATTCCCCAGAGCACCGCGTCCGATCATAACGCCATCACAATTGGTCAAATCCAGCATACGGCGAGCATCTTCCGGTGATGCCACATCGCCATTTCCAATTACAGGAATGGAAACTGCTTCTTTAACTTCTTTTATAATATCCCAATTCGCAAGTCCCGTATACAGTTGCTCCCGTGTACGGCCATGTACGCTAACGGCCTGTCCTCCGGCACGTTCAACAGCGCGAGCGTTCTCTACGGCATAAATATGCTCACTATCCCAACCAATACGCATTTTCACAGTAACCGGCTTGTTTACTGATTCCACTACCGCCGATACCATTTCATAAATCTTGTTTGGATCGAGCAGCCAACGAGCACCTGCATCACATTTGGTCACTTTGGGAACCGGGCAACCCATATTGATATCAATAATATCTGCATTCGTTTCCTGATCTACGACCTTCGCTGCTTCCACCAGAGTTTCACGGTCGCCTCCGAAAATTTGCAAGCTAAGCGGCTTCTCGCGCTCATCTACAAACAGCATCTCACGTGTACGCTTGTTGCCGTGAATGATCGCCTTATCACTAACCATCTCTGCACATACCAAGCCTGTACCGAATTCCTTGGCGATCAGGCGAAAAGCAGGGTTGCACACGCCTGCCATCGGAGCCAGAACGACTTGGTTTTTCATTTCAATACCGCCGATTTTCAACATATCTGTTCACCCCTTTATTCTTTCTTTTGTATCATTATTTATCGTCATTCCGTCAGTTCCCGGACTTCAATTTCTAGCGTTTGGGCGATAATGTTCAGCATGTCTAAGTCTATTGTACGATTGCCTCGCTCCACAGCACCTAATACAGTCAAAGATATACCGGTACGCTCTGCCAACTCCTGCTGTGTGAACCCTTTTAGTTTCCGAAAGGCGCGGAGTCGTTGCGCCAGCTGCATGTTTTCCAAAGCTGTATGCCGTCCTTTCCATCCACAGAATTCAATGCAGTATGCACGATACTGTACAGACCGGACGGATCTTGGTTCGGAACGATGTCAGCCAAGGGAACCAGTACAAAAGCACGCTCCAACATGCGAGGGTGAGGAAGCTCCAAATCCGGTGTAGCCAGTTGTGCCGCTCCCATCCATAACAAGTCCAGATCAATGGTTCGTGGACCATTAGGAATATGTCTTACTCTCCCCAGACGACTCTCCACCTCCAGCATATATACCAGAAGCTCCTCTGGAGCAAGTGTTGTAGATAGGGCTACCGTCATGTTCAAAAAAGAAGGTTGATCCAGATACCCAACAGGCTCTGTTTCGTACAGGCTGGAGCACCGTATTACCCGGATACCCGGATGTTCGTCCAGCGCCGTAATGGCTTCATACAGGGTATGCTCGCGCTCCCCCAAATTAGCCCCTAAAGCAATATAAGCCTCTGATGCCTCAGAGGTCGAATGTGCATTCATGTATCGTTCCTACTTTCTTGCGCGATAAAGCTCAACCGTCACGCCTTGAAAATGAATATCAAATGGCGGATGCGGCTTCGTGACTTTGACAGTCAGTGCATTGACACTAGTATAAGTGTCCAGTAGGGAAGATGCAATACGTTCGCCCAAAGCTTCAATCAATTGGTAAGACTCCTTTTCTACAATATCTTTAACGGTGTAATGCACCTCGGCGTAATTAACCGTTTTGTCCAAAGCATCCTGCTCACCCGCTTCACGCAGATCAAGCTCCAGTTCCAAATCAATATAGTAACGTTGTCCCAGCTTACGTTCCTCTGGAAAAACGCCATGATATCCGTAATACTCCATACGATGCAATTTCATTTTATCCATTGTGGGTAGGCCCCCTGTTATTTATTAGATTTTTCTAAATAAGCTCAACTAAAGGTGTACACGCGGCACCACTACGCGGTCGGATGGTACTTCCCATCGCTGTTGTGCCCAGATTTCCTTATATTAGGATAAAATGGTTGGAATCCTGGCACAAAGGCGACCGCTTCGCTTGTACAGCACCATTCCGTCCACTTCGTTTTCGTTCTACTATTTTTTCCGTTCTTCTTACATTAATTTCTCTCTAAAAAATACAGTGACTTTATGGTGCGTTGTAGCGGAATGAAGGATTTGAATCCGGAGAAGCGTAGCGCTCGCCTCCAAAGCTTTTCAAGGAAAAGCTACATCGTAAGCATATACTCAACGGGATTCCTACAGTCATATGTTTTACCAATTCAAAAGAATCCCGTTGCAACAGCGATCACAGGATCAAATCATTCATGAAGCGTCTCCTAACCACCATAACTCAGTGCATTTTTAGACCCGTACACCATCGCATCACACATACGTACGGTGCGCTTGATTTGCGCCACATCGTGTACACGCACAATCTGGCACCCTTGAGCAATGCCAAAAGCAACAGTAGCCGCCGTGCCCTCCACCACATCATTCACAGGCAAATCCAGTGCTGTACGAATAAATCTTTTGCGCGACGTAGCCAATAACAGCGGAAAGCCCAGCTGACCCAATCTATCGAGAGAAGTCATGGCATGAATATTTTCATCGTAATCCTTGGCAAAACCGATACCTGGGTCTAAAATGATCTGTTCCTCACGTACCCCCGCATCCAGCGCTAATCGGATACTCTCTTTTAAATCGGACAGCATATCAGAAACTAAATCACTATAGTTACGGTCATGACGATTATGCATCAAAATGACCGGGCAATCGAATTCCGAAGCTACACGTGCCATATCAGGGTCTGCCTTAAACCCCCACACATCATTAATGATATGTGCGCCAGCTTCGAGTGCCTTTCTGGCTACTTCAGCTTTGTAAGTATCTACAGATAATGGAATGTGCGGTGCGATACGATGGATGGCCTGAACGACCGGAATGACCCGAGCCAGCTCCTCTTCCACACCTACTGGATCATGACCGGGACGGGTAGACTCCCCGCCAATGTCAATGATATCGGCTCCATCTTCCACCAGCTTCAATGCATGTAAAACAGCAATCTCCGGGTTATAATGTAATCCTCCATCGGAAAATGAATCCGGGGTCACATTCAGTATACCCATGATCTGTGTGGAATGTCCGAGTGTAAGCTCGGCATCCCCCATTCGGTAACTACGTTGATAAAGGGTCGGTATGTTCACTTGATCCCTGCTTTCTGTCTATAATCGTGCAACAGCAAAGCTGTTATGGACCTGGGCTGCGTCAAGGGAACCGAAAAATGATTCGTTGTTCCTCCCGGCTCCAACAACAAATCCACGGGCCGTATTTCTTGTATAGAGTTGGTCATAAAAATTTCATCAGCCTGTTTCAACTCGTCCCAGCGGTACAGGCCCTGCTCACAAGGAATGTCTCGCAGATGCGCCAGCTCCAAAATGAATTCACGCGTAATGCCTGGCAGAATCCCTGTAGACAAGTCAGGTGTATACAGCGTATTATTCCGCACAAAGAACAGATTGCTGACCATTCCCTCTGCCAGGAAACCATTGGCCGTAAGCATCATTCCTTCAGCCTTATAACGGACAGCTTCGGCATACTGCTGAAGTTCCCGTTTCGCAAGAATATTATTCATATAATGCAGCGACTTTAAGCGAACCTCACCCTCTGGAGTGTTTCTGGGGATTCGCAACAACTGAAGCGCCGATGGGGAAGTCGATTGCCCGATTTGTGTATTGGTAGAGGGCAACGGTTTGGCAAACAAAATATGGTTGGGACGCGTATAGTCACCCGTCGGCAATCCTAGCACCTCTTCACCCGCTGATACGGTGTAGCGGATGTAGGCTTCATCCAACCCATTTGCCACCATCAGATGCTGAATGTGTTTCGTAAGCTGCTCCTCATCAGGTTGAAAAGGAATGCCAAGCATTCGGCAGCCTTCCTGTAGTCGATGCAGATGCCGATCCAGCAAGAATGGGGCACCCTTGTAGGTGCGGAATGTTTCAAACAAACCCATTCCGTATAAAAAGCCGTGATCACTTACGTGAACCACGGCTTTTGCGGCTTCCGTGAGGACGCCGTTGACTCCGATATATTTCATGAATCAGACGCCTACCTTGCGTTTTAGGAAATTGCGTAACAGCTGATGCCCGTAATCCGTAATAATGGATTCTGGATGGAACTGAACTCCTTCTACGGAAAATTCTTTATGCCGCAAACCCATAATTTCACCTTCTGCGGTTTCAGCGGTAATCTCTAGACACTCAGGTAGACTCTCGCGCTCTACCAGCAATGAGTGATACCGGGTTGCTGTGAACGGAGAAGGCAAGCCTTCAAATACTGACGTATTGTGATGAAGAATCGGTGAGGTTTTACCGTGCATGAGTCGTTCAGCCCGGATAACCTTACCGCCAAAAGCCTGTCCGATGGCCTGATGGCCGAGGCAAACGCCAAAAATCGGAATGCGACCTTTAAAATGGCTGATCACATCCAGTGATATCCCCGCCTCATTCGGCGTGCATGGACCCGGCGAGATCAAAATATGCTCTGGTGCCAGCTCTTCTATGCCTTTCACATCAATCTCATCGTTCCGTTTTACGGTTACTTCTTCGCCAAGTTCACCCAAATACTGAACAAGATTGTACGTAAACGAATCATAATTATCAATCACCAAAATCATACGACTCACCCTCCTGTGATACCGCTTCTGCTCAAAGCGGCTTCTTCTTCACCACATTGTACCGCCTTCATGACAGCTTTGGCCTTGTTCCGACATTCCCGATATTCCCTGTACGGGTCTGAATCAATGACGATCCCCGCACCTGTCTGTAAATAGGCAGTGCTGCCTTTAACAGCTAGTGTTCTTATTATAATATTTAATTCCATATTACCGTTATAGTCAATCCATCCAAGGGACCCAGTATAAGGCCCCCGCCGGACAGGCTCTAATTCTTCGATGATTTCCATCGTGCGCACCTTGGGTGCCCCGGTAATGGTTCCGCCTGGAAAAGTAGCCGCAATTACATCTATAGCTGTACGACCTGAGGCTAACTTCCCCTCCACCTGAGAAACCAAATGCATAACGTGCGAATAATACTCGACAGTCAGCAGTTCAGGTACATGCACCGATCCGTATTCGGCAATC
Organism: Paenibacillus sp. EKM206P; assembly: GCF_011066155.1. Classification (NCBI taxonomy): domain Bacteria; kingdom Bacillati; phylum Bacillota; class Bacilli; order Caryophanales; family Paenibacillaceae; genus Paenibacillus; species Paenibacillus sp. EKM206P. Next base: position 42,845 of record NZ_JAAMNQ010000018.1, read on the forward strand.
CGTCCGATATCGTTACGCTCCAGATCGACGAGCATAATATGCTCGGCGCGTTCTTTTTCGCTTGATAGAAGCTCTGCTGCCATAGTGGCATCTTCATCCGGTGTTAGCCCCCTTCTTCTCGTACCTGCAATAGGTCGGGCGCTCACACGTCCATCCTCCAGCTTCACCAACAATTCTGGCGATCCACTGACGATCCGTAAATCCGGCATACGCAGCATACCCATATAAGGGGATGGATTCAGCAGACGAAGCCATTCATATATATTCTCAGGAAGGGCTGCAAGCGTACGTTGCTGACGAATCGACAAGTTAACCTGGAATACATCCCCTTGGGCAATATATTCCTGCACACGTCTTACGGCCTGTTCAAAATCTTGTTGGCTGAATGCCGCTGTCCAACCTTCAGATTCTTGATGAGCAGCCTCTAATCCTTTTTCGGACAGCCGAGCACAACGGCGAGGATGAGCTGGATCAGTCTCTCCCGCATGTATGATGTTCTTCCACTGAGTCAGCATGCGTTCTGCACGTTGGACCGCTTCGGCATAAAGTTTGCCAAGTATCGATATGGTCTCATCCACCATAAGCTCATTAGCCAAATCAGTCTGGCTACTGAATTCACCGGAGCGGGCAGGATTGGGCATATGAACAGCACAATATATGCAGGATTTTTCGTGATCATAAATCCATAACTCATTCACCCTCATCCATACATAATCAGGTATGCCCGTATCGTCTGCAGCTTGAGATGGCAAACGCTCCAACGAACGAGCTACATCGTATCCAAGATAACCCGCAAATCCTCCAGAGAAAAAGGGCATGCCAGGTACACGCGGTGCACGGTAAGGAGCGATCCAGTTGTTCATGACTTTCAAAGGTTGACCATGTATATCTCCATGCTTCCCACTTTGCAAGTCAGTCCAAACTGCATGTTCTCCCTTGCCTTCCAATACAGCAACCGGATTTAAGGCCAGATAGGTGTACCTCCCACCTTTAGCGCTCTCCAGCAAAAAGGCATATGGCGACGAATCCTCCCAAGCCTTCCGCCACGATGACGGTAGCCCTCCCACGGGTAATGGGTACTCAGCGATATAGGGAAGTATGCTCCAGCCTTCCTCCTGCCAAACCTGCCACTGCGCCTCCGTCACTCTAGCTGTCGATTTCATCCGTGTGTGCTTCCCCTTCCCTACTTTTCAATAAGTCTACATTCTCTCCTTAAAAAGAAACCCCCACTCCCCTGCAACAGGGAAATGAGGGAATCCTTACGTATAGTATACACAATTACGACATAATTACAGCTCGAAATTGTACAGTGGTGTACTCAGGTAACGTTCTCCATTACTTGGAATAATGACAACGATCCGTTTACCCTTGCCCAATTGCTTAGCAAGTTTCAAAGCCGCATGGACAGCCGCGCCAGATGAAATACCGGACAAAATGCCCTCTTCCTTGGCCACTCTACGTGCTACCTCGAAAGCTTCGTCGTTTTCTACATGAATAATTTCATCATAGATATCACGGTTTAAAATTTCAGGAATAAAGTTGGCACCCAACCCTTGGATCTTGTGGGGTCCTGGCTTACCGCCTGCTAACAGCGGGGAAGAGGCAGGTTCTACGGCCACAACTTTAATATCAGGGAATTCTTTCTTAAGCACTTCACCGGCTCCAGAAATGGTTCCGCCAGTACCTATTCCCGCTATAAAAGCGTCCAGAGTTCCGCCAATGGAATGAATGGCTTCCACAATCTCAGGACCGGTCGTTTCACGGTGAATTTTGATATTAGCTTTGTTCTTGAACTGCTCAGCAGCAAAATAATCCGGATTTTCACTCAGCAATTCTTCCATTTTCTTAACGGACCCGTTCATGCCTTCTGATCCTGGTGTTAACACAAGTTCGGCTCCATAAGCGCGCAACAAATTACGACGCTCTATGCTCATCGTTTCTGGCATAACGATGACTGCCTTATAGCCCTTCGCAGCAGCAACCATAGCCAAGCCGATTCCTGTATTACCGCTAGTTGCTTCAATAATGGTACCGCCTGGCTTAAGCAGACCTTCACGTTCAGCTTCTTCTACCATACTAATCGCAATACGGTCTTTTACACTGGAGCCTGGGTTCTGATATTCCAGTTTCAAATAGATTTCAGCGCTATCTTCCGGTACGATCCGGTTGAGGCGAACGAGGGGGGTTTCCCCGATAAGTTCGGTGATGTTATTAACAACTTTAGCCATGATAATTCCTCCCTGACTGTAGATGATATATTAAAAAATGCGAAATCATATTGTAGATCAATCTTAGTCAATCACTTTAATTTTGTACCGTTCATTTAATTTCCGATAAAAATAGTGGGTTTTATACGCTAATAATAACAATCTTCAATTCCAATGTCAATACAAGTGAGTAAGCTGCGATGCTGTCAACCCGCGTTATCAGCATCGCGCTTCCTTCAAACCAATATTCTTTCACTACGTTACAGAGAAGCGGAGGATGCATTCTTTTCAGATAAAATACGCGCTCCATACTTATCACGCAGACTCTTCTCAACCTCTTCCAAAGGAGCGGCTTGTGCAAGCGCAAGAGATCGACGAATTTGCTGCCGGATCTGCTGCTTATCCGGAGAATTCTTCAACCGGACATCCTGTACATAAATGACAGCATAGCCATCGTTAGCAGAGATTGGACCCGCAACATCCCCAGAGCTTAGCTCTCTCGCCGCCTTCATAATCGCCTCCGGTTGAAATGGATCATATTCATCCACCCATCCCAGCTGTCCACTGCTATCTTTGTCGAAAGGCTTACGTGAATGCTCTTGAATCAGCACATCGAAGCTCTCCCCCTGCTTAACCCGGTCTAGCAGCGCTTCTGCCTCCTCCGCATTATCCACATAAAGAGCTGCCAATTGGATCTGCTTACCGACGGCAAATTCCTCGGGATGCTGCTCCCAATACTCGTCAATCTCAGCTTCCTGAACTTGAATACCCTGCGTAGCTATTTTCTCCAAACCAATCCGGTATTCCGCTTCATTCCGCAAGTCAACCGGATCTAAGCCAAACTGTCGCTGCATTTCATCAAAGTAGGTATGATCTGAGTCATACCCTTTACTATCCTGCTCCAGCACCTGCTGTAAGTCCTCTTGGGTGATCTTGATACCGAGACGCTTGGTTTCAGCCTGCACGGCTTTACGATTCAACATTTGCAACAGCGTATTGGTTCCATATCGCTTTTTCAGTTCCGCTACCCACTGTTCCTCCGATATGCCTTCCTGACCCATCTCCGCCACAGTATGATCGCCGTCATCCTTGCTTACATCACCCGGCTTTGACAGCCCCCGAAGCATGATAAGACCACCCAAGGCGGCGACGCTAACGGTCAGAATAATGACAGCTGTCCATAATCCCTTTTCCCGTGTAGTCATCGCTTGCACCGCCCATCCGGTTAGGCTTTGGCTTGATCTAACAGATTTTGCAGCTCATCTTTATTAAACTGATAAGCCTCATTACAAAAGTGACATACGACCTCAGCCTGTCCTTCTTCCTCAATTAACTGCTCTAATTCGCTTTCTCCCAAACTGATCAATGTTTTTTCCACGCGCTCACGTGAACACTCACATTGAAAATGGATATCCAATTCATCGAGAATCCGAACGTCCGGCAACATCCAGCGCAGCATTTCATCAAGTTCCAACCCTTGATCCAGCAAAGCGGTAACGGGCGGAATGGAGCTGACTGCATTTTCGATCGCAGTTATCTCATCATCATTCAAGCCTGGAAGCAATTGAATAATAAATCCACCGGCCACAATAACCGAGTTATCAGTATCTACCAGCACACCCAAGCCCACCGCTGACGGGGTCTGCTCCGATTTGGCAAAATAATAGGTAAAGTCCTCACCCAGTTCACCGGAAATAATCGGAGTACTGCCGCGATACGGTTCTTTTAACCCCAAATCCTTGATGATATGAATGAACCCCTCTGTACCTACAGCACCCGCTACATCCAGTTTGCCCATACTATTGCTCGGCAAATGCACATGTGGTTCAGTAACATAACCTCGCACTTCCCCTACAGCATTGGCATCAACGACGATTTGCCCAATCGGTCCATCACCTTTAACTTGAATGGTTAATCGCTCTTTGCCTTTTAGCATAGAACCCATAATAGCTCCTGCTGTGAGGGTTCGCCCCAAAGCAGCGGTAGCCGTTGGATACGTATCATGTCTTCTCCGCAATTCCTCTACCAATTGAGTTGTCCGAACAGCAAAAGCTCTAACCCTCCCATCCATGGCTGTGCCACGAATAAGTCGATCCTGCTTATTTTCCATATTGATATCCTCCCCTATTCTCCAGGACAGCTATGCTGCTTATTTTCGTTAGTATTGCTCATCATTGAAGCATAATTTCCTACTATATAAACAACCTGCATCGACAGATCACGCGAATTGTTCAAAAACGTAACATATTTCAGTATAGACGAAAAACGCCGCTAATCCAAACCGATAAGATCATCGGTTGGACGCAGCGGCAGCTTATATCCACTTTTTTATTCAGCGTTACGTTGGTAAATGATACGTAATCCTTCGAGCGTCAACATCGGCAACACTTTCTGAATGCTCTCTGTCTCTGATGCGATTAGCTCTGCAAGACCTCCGGTAGCAATAACCGTAGGCTCCGCCTGCATTTCTTCCTTAATGCGCCTCACAATGCCATCCACTTGCCCAGCATAACCGAAGATAATCCCAGCTTGCATGGCATGAACCGTATTACGACCAATAACCTTTTTGGGTTTCTCCAACTCGATGCGGGGCAGCTTGGAAGCCCGTTGATACAGTGCCTCTGTCGAAATCCCGATACCCGGTACAATTACACCACCCAGGTAGTTTCCCTTATCGTCAATACAATCAAACGTCGTCGCGGTTCCAAAATCCACCACAACCAGCGGCCCGCCGAACCGTTCGACAGCCGCAACAGCGTTCACGATCCGATCCGCACCTACTTCACGCGGATTCTCATAACGCAGGTTAAGACCGGTCTTGATTCCCGGTCCGACGATTAACGGCGTTTTGCCTATGTATTTATCGCACATTTCTTCTAATACACGGACCAATGGCGGAACGACAGAGGAAATAATAACTCCTTGGATGTCATCCTTTAATACGCCACCCATACTAAAAAGATTATGTATGAGTACGCCGTATTCATCTGCGGTTGCCTGTCTGGAGGTGCTTATCCGGTAATGGTGCAACAGCTCCCGCCCTTCGTACATCCCCAGAACAATATTGGTATTACCTACATCCACTACAAGAATCAATGGGTGTCACCTATCTTTCTTTGCGTTAAGGTCAAGGCTGATATCCAGACTATGAAAAGAGTATGTCAGCCTGCCTACAGAAATCACATCTACGCCACTCTCAGCCATCTCACGCACTGTATCCAGCGATACATTGCCCGAGGCTTCTGTTTTGACATGTGGTGCCCGTTCCCGAATGAACCGAACGGCTTCCTTCATATCTGGGGCAGACATGTTATCCAGCATAATGATATCCGCCCCAGCTTCCAGGGCTTCCTGCACTTGTTTCATGTTTTCCGTCTCTACTTCAATCGTCATCGTATGCGGTATATTAGCGCGCGCTCGACTCACAGCTTGTTCAATCCCACCTGCGCCCTTAATATGATTATCCTTAATCATAACAGCATCGTACAGGCCAAAGCGATGATTCGAGCCACCGCCTACACGAACAGCATACTTCTCCAGCAGCCGATGTCCCGGTGTTGTTTTGCGTGTATCCACCAAGCGGGTGGACAAACCATGCAATTGTTCTATAAAAGCTCGAGTCCGCGTGGCAATGCCAGACATTCGTTGTAGCAAATTTAACGCCAGTCGCTCTCCAGTCAAAATCGCATGGGTACTTCCATTCACTTCAGCCAAAACGCTTCCCTTTTCAATCCACTGTCCATCGGTCACCAGCGGAGTAAACGACAAGGAAGGGTCCACTACCTGAAATACAAGGGCAGCCACGGGTAAACCCGCAACTACGCCGCTCTCCTTGGCATGAATGACAGCCTTGGATTGGTGGCCCTGCTCAATCGTCCAGCGCGTGGTCACATCGCCAGAGCCCGTATCTTCTCGCAGCCAGCTGCGAATTTGTGCCGTCAGTTCCTCCTGATATCCACTAAACTCTCCATAAAGCTCGCTGTTAGATGTCATGAACGTACTCCTCCGTTATCCCTTGATCACGTCGCTGCTGGACATGCTTTCGCCAGGCGCTATCATCTGTCTCAGGAAAATCCTCGCGATAATGCGCTCCCCGGCTCTCCTCACGCAGTAACGCACAATCTGTTACTAATAAAGCACATGTGAGCAAATTGGCAAATTCGATCTCTTCCCGGCTAGCGATCACAGCCCCGAAAATAGGCATTTGCCCTTGCAGCTCATCTAATGCTGCTTGCAGCCCCTCGCCGTGCCGACGAACTCCAGCATAACGAACCATTGCTTCTTGCAGCTTAAGCCGTTGCTCCGTGACGGATGAAGCCGGGAACTCTGTGCGGTTATCGCTATAAGATATCAACGTATGGCCGACCAGCGGTGGCAATGAATGCAGTCGCTCAATAATCCTACTGGCGAATACAATAGCTTCAGATAATGAATTGCTCGCAAGACGATTAGCTCCGTGAACACCTGTAGAAGAGGTCTCCCCGCAGGCGAATAAACGCGCAATGGAGCTTTCCCCGTGTAAATTGGTCTGAACACCACCCATCATATAATGGGCAGCAGGCGCAATGGGAATCCAGTCTGTCGTCATATCCAAACCAAATGACAGACATGTCCGATAAATGGTTGGAAAACGTCGCTTCACCCGCTCAGGCGGCTCATGCGTAATATCCAAGTATACAAACGCAGCTTGGGTGCGTTCCATCTCATGAATGATAGCACGAGCTACGATATCTCTGGGTGCAAGCTCCTGCCGTGAATCATACTTGTCCATGAAGCGTTCTCCGTGAATATTGCGTAACACGGCTCCTTCTCCCCGTACAGCTTCGGAAATTAGAAACCTTGGAGCGCCCGGATGGCACAACGCCGTAGGATGAAACTGTATGAATTCCATATCCCGGACAATCGCCCCAGCACGATACGCCATAGCAATACCATCCCCGGTTGCAATATCCGGGTTAGTCGTATAACGGTATAATTGCCCGCTACCTCCTGAGCACAAAATCGTTGCATTAGCAGTGATATACGACCTTTCCCCACCTGGCTTTTGGACGAGGGCCCCAATACACTCACCATGCTCAGTCAGCAGGTCGACGACCATGCACTCTTCCCACACTTCGATACCGGGATGAGCAGCAACCTGCTTTGACAACGCACGAACAATTTCATAACCCGTAGCGTCCCCATTCGCATGCAAAATACGCCGATGGCTATGCGCTCCTTCCCGTGTCAATGCTAGTTCACCATCCACACGATCAAAAGCCGTTCCCATACGTATTAACTCTTGAATACCACCTGGACCTTCATGGACAAGCGTTCTGACCGCCTCTGGTTCGCACAAACCTGCACCAGCAATCAGGGTGTCCTGCATATGATAAGCAGGTGTATCCTCATCCGATGTGACAGCAGCAATGCCGCCTTGAGCATAACGTGTGTTGCTTTCCATCAAAGTCTTCTTGGTGATCAGCAACACTTTCCGATTCTCTGCAGCCTTAATGGCTGTATATAAGCCCGCAATGCCCGAGCCGATAATTAACACGTCGGCTTCCAATCGGGTCAATTCCGCTACATCAAAATCAACTAGATATCTTGGAATCATGACTTCACCTGATTTCACAGAAGAATAGCGCACACCATAGGTTCTACAGTATGCGCTCACGTATATGTTCAAAATAATAGAAAGTCGATTGCAGCAGCTGTTGGCTTTTATAAGCTAAGAAGACGACAGCCGTTTATTTAACAATAAATGTACACAACGTTCCGGTGTCTGTCAAATCACGTTAGCAATAATCTTCCATTTAAAAAGCTCCGGAAAACCAATAATACCTGGTTCCCCGGAGCTTGCATATAAGCTTATTCAACTATCCATTGAATGATTAGGTTGTTGTCGGTGGAGTACCACCGGAGTTGCCCGAATTGTTATCATCCTCTGGCTTTTGCAGATTAGGGATATCATTCGGTTGATCTGTTGTATTCTTAGGCTCTTCATCCTTACCTTGAATACGTACACGGACGTCTCCAATGTTGTCGATCACAGGCTCACCGTTTTCCGGTGTTCCTTCTCCTTCAGTCGTGCCACCATCCAAAGAACCTGTCTCAATCAAACGTTTGATTTGTTCAAGTTCCAAGGTTTCTTCTACCAGCAAGGTTTGAGCAATCAAATGAACCTCTTTGGAATACTTGGTCAGGAGTTCTCTAGCACGCTCATAAGATTCAGTGATGAAACGATTCATCTCCTGGTCAATCTGATAAGCGATCTGATCACTGTAGTTCTGCTCATGACCGATATCGCGTCCAAGGAATACTTGGCCTTGTGAAGTACCGAACTGCATCGGACCAAGTTTCTCACTCATACCATATTCTACGATCATGCTACGTGCGATGCTTGTTGCTTGTTGGAAGTCGCTATAGGCTCCTGTTCCGATCTCACCAATGAACAGTTCCTCGGATACGCGTCCACCCAACAATCCAGTGATTTTGTCCAGCAATTCCTGCTTAGTTGTCAGCATGCGGTCTTCCTTCGGAAGCATGATGACATATCCGCCTGCACGTCCACGTGGAATAATCGTTACCTTGTGAACCATGTCGGCATTTTCCAAGAAGAAACCAATAATCGTATGGCCTGCTTCATGATAAGCAACAATTCGTTTCTCGCGGTCACTGATTACGCGGCTGCGTTTTTCTGTACCTACGATAACACGGTCGATTGCTTCATCTACTTCTCGCATCGAAATATCCCTGCGGTTACGACGAGCCGCCAACAAGGCAGCTTCGTTCAACAGATTTTCGAGATCAGCGCCTGTAAAGCCTGTTGTACGTTTCGCAATTACGTCCAATTTAACATCCTTCGTTAACGGCTTGTTGCGAGCATGTACATACAATACTGCTTCACGGCCTTTAACATCTGGACGGTCAACCGTAATTTGACGGTCAAAACGTCCTGGACGAAGCAACGCCGGGTCGAGAATATCCGGACGGTTTGTAGCAGCTACGATGATAATACCTTCGTTTGCGCCGAATCCATCCATCTCTACGAGCAATTGGTTGAGCGTCTGCTCACGTTCATCATGTCCGCCACCCAATCCAGCGCCACGTTGACGTCCAACGGCATCAATCTCATCAATGAAAATGATACAAGGTGCGTTCTTCTTAGCGTTCTCGAACAAATCACGAACACGGGAAGCACCGACCCCGACGAACATTTCTACAAAATCAGAACCTGAGATACTGAAAAACGGTACTCCAGCCTCGCCTGCAACAGCTCTTGCCAAGAGTGTTTTACCCGTACCTGGAGGGCCCACTAACAGAACACCTTTCGGAATACGAGCGCCCACAGCTGCAAACTTGCGTGGGTCCTTCAAGAATTCTACGACTTCGACAAGCTCCTGCTTCTCTTCGTCAGCCCCTGCCACGTCCTCGAACGTAACCTTCTTCTTCTCTTCGTTATACAGACGGGCTTTGCTCTTGCCGAAGTTCATAACTTTGCCGCCACCGCCCTGTGCCTGATTAAACAGGAAGAAGAACAACAGGAACATGATCACCAAAGGAATGATAGAAGTCAAAAACGTCAGCCAGATGCTTTCGCCTTCCATTTTCTTCTGTACATATTCAAACCCGTTCGTTTCGCTGGCATTTACCAGTTCACTTAGTGCTTGATCCGTTGGTGGAACATATACGGAAAAATTGGTCGATTTAGCATTAGCCGGCTGCTTCTTATATGCACCGGTTACAAGATAGGCGTAACCGTCAAATTGGACCGTTACTTTAGAGATGTTATTAGCTTTAACCTCTTGCCGTAATTGGTCATATCTAGGGAGATCGGAGGCTTCGTTACTGTTACTAACAAACTGAACGATACCCACCACAACTAAAAAAAGAATCAAATAAAAACCAGAATTCCGGATGAACCGATTCATCCCCTACCTCCTCTCGAGACACTTAAGTTATTTTACCATAGCCTGTAAGTCCTTCTCAACAAAGGGCCTTATTTAGTCCTAGGACTGGAGGCTGAGATTAGCTGGTATAGATTTCCGGCTTCAAAATCCCTATGTATGGGAGGTTCCGGTAGTGCTCGGCATAGTCCAGACCATAGCCGACAACAAACGCATCTGGAAGCGTAAATCCAGTATAATCTGCTTCAAGATTAACCGTCCGGCGTGCAGGCTTGTCGAACAAGGTTACGACACATACCGAATTGGCATTACGATTCTTGAGCAGTTCAATCAAATGTGTCAGCGTCAGGCCGCTGTCGATAATATCTTCGACAATCAGAACGTCGCGTCCTTCCACAGATGCGTCCAAATCCTTAATGATTTTGATGATACCTGAGGATTTTGTGGACGCTCCATAACTTGATACAGCCATGAAATCAAGCTCCAATGGCACTGTAATGGATTTAACCAAATCAGCCATAAAGATAAACGCACCTTTCAGTACGCAAATCACCAATGGATTTTTCCCTTCATATTTTACGCTGAGCTGTGCACCCAATTCCTTAATTTTACTCTGAATTTCTTCTTCGCTGATCAATATTTCCTGAATATCATTTTGCAACGGTGTAAACCTCCTAAGTTTATACTATGAAAGCCGTTCCTGTGCAATTACCGGTGCCCCGGACTCTCTCGTCTTTGCCATGACATATATATAACCGAAGACGTGTGCTCTTGCACCGCGGCATGTACAGAACGTCGTACGCCCGGAATCCAGAGAATAGCTCCAGAGTGGTCGCAGACGATGGGAATAACGGAACGCATTGAAGGAGGTATTTTTTCATTAATAAAAATATCTTTAACCTTTTTTCTTCCGTTTAATCCCATTACATACATGGTATCTCCAGGTAATCGCGAGCGTACAGTCAAAGGCAGACTCAATTGATCTGCGTCGAACCACGCTTCCTCCTTATTGGCCGGATGATCCCCATCCAAATAGGAAGCCCTTCGCCACCGAAGTATACCACCTGCCTCAGGCAACTCTAGCTCACCGGAAATAGGCAATACACTTAGTCCATAGCACCATTCGCCCATAACGACTTGCGTACGGTCAAACAAAACCGCTTGGTCATATTCGCGGACTCCAACCGCACCGCCTCCCAAATCCAAACTCCATGTAGACGATGCCTCTTGGAGAAGTCTTAGTCGAACGGTCTCAATTTTACGAAAATCAAAATTTTCACTGTCCGAAGGCAGATAATTTAATATTAGTTTAATCAACCTCCGTTGTAAAGCAACGGGTAGCTTACGGTATGAAGCGATGGGAAACATGTACCTGCCATTATCCAAGCTCACCATTTTCTCGTATACTGACAGCGTAGATGCCTCCATAAAGTCATTTTCGTCAGCCATCGTTTCGGCCAGCCGGTTCAGAGATGGTGTCAGTCGCTCATTATATTGCCCCAAAAAAGGAAGCACATCCATGCGGATGGCGTTACGGCGGTATTTGGACGATAAATTAGTGCTGTCTATCACGTAGGAAAGACCATACAAGTTACAAAACTCAATCAGGTCAGCCTTGTACATACGTAGCAGCGGGCGAATGAGTTGCACATTTTTTTCATTGCGTGCCAAACGCATACCCGCCAAACCTGCTGGGCCGCTACCACGCAGCAAGTGCAAGAGAACCGTTTCGGCTTGATCGTCGCCATGGTGAGCCATTGCAATATGCTGTGCTTCCCACTTTGTAGCCATATCATGTAAAAAGCTGTAGCGCAGCTCGCGTGCTGCTTCCTGTGGTCCCTTACCACTCTCCTTCATATAAGCGGGTACATCGACCCGAGTCATTTCAAATGGAAGTTCAAGCTTTCGGGCAATATTGCGTACCACTTCAGCCTCCGCATCCGATTCCTCTGGTCTGAATCCATGATGAACGTGAGCGCAGACGAGTTGTAAAGGCATATGTATAACGGATATTTCATGTAAAATGTGCAAAAGGGCCACCGAATCCGGCCCACCGGATACAGCAACCACAATGCAGTCTCCGGGGCTCCACAGTGAATGATCTCGCGCCAAGGCGAGCACTTCCTGTACAACACCGGTCGGTTTTGTTGTTCCCATTCCCGACCCTCTTTTCTTCCGACCGTAAAAATGATGATCATCTGTTATCTTATGTAAGTCATGCTGCTACCTTAACGCAATCCAGAGCGCTCCGGCAAGCAGCAAAAGCGATACCGTGAAAGCATATCCCAGCCAGCGTGGATTCCCTCTTTTGACCGACGATTGCCTGACATGTGCGGAAGCCAAACGTGACCAAGATCGGGCCGCTGCACGAGTATCGGAATATTCTCCACGCACTGCACCCAGTAGCCATTCGGCATAGGGGCGTAATACACGGCTGCGGCGAATGATGACCGTCAATTCTGCCGTATTACGCAACTGTGGCAGCCTGCTGGCAGCCGCCTTTAACGATTCGCTCTCCAATATATGAATCGTTAGAAGAGCGAAGGCAAACAGGTCATACTGGGAATCGGCATTTCGGCTGCCAGCATTCCAAAATCCCCTGTCATACCATTCTGTAAATTGTTTAACACTCCGGCCAGCAAGAGACACCCCACCGTAGTCAATTAATTCAGCCTCTCCATAGGCATTGACCAAAATATTCTGCGGCTTCAGGTCGCCAAACACCCACCCTGCCTGATGGAGATCCGCCAGACGATTCAGTATACCGGTTCCAGCCACGCCATACCATTCCGGCCCTTTGGCTGCCACAAAGCGATGAAGTGGATCACCCTTAACGTACCGCATAACATAAAAGGGTATCTCTCCGCTGCGTAACACTACATCATCCACCTCAAACAAAAAGGAAGGATTTCCATTTCGCTGGAGGGCGGCCTGAGTGCCCTGAGACTGCAATGTGGTCAGCACATTAATCTCCGATTGCAGATCAAGCGTGTTCTTCCCCATTTTCAGAGCAAATTGCCGATCGGCCTGTGCTTCTTTTACCAAATATACAGTTCCGTTCGCTCCCCGGCCCAGCAAGCGCTGGATGACATAGCTGCTCCGCTTCCACTTGCCCTTGATGACCGTTCCGGGTGCAAGAACGGGATCAGACGACGTAGTCACCGAGCATCCCTTCTCCTTTGCCATAGGATTCTTCCAGATCTTTCTGTTCCCCTAGTGTAACATATCGGTAATAATCAATCACTTGTAAAATGGCAGGACCTGTCGGCGTCGCCCCTTTCATCCGCAAGCGTCCAAATATCGATTTGATCTGGTTAAGCTCAGAGGTCCAACCGATATCCATGACTGCGTCTTCTCCCATTTTGCCGCCCGGAAAATGAAATACCGATAGACGGCTGTGTCCGCTTCTCGACTGCAAGCTGAGCAGCAAATCGCGAATGCTGTCCTCTACAGCAGGCAGCTTGGGCTTCATGCTCGCACTTGCATCAATGAGCAAGGCAATCTCCAGGGTGCTTGTTTCTGTCAGCTCGTCCATCACCTCAACTACTTGGGCTCGTTTTGCCGGAGGAAGTTCACCGATATGTTTGGCGCCACCCTCGCCCAAAATGTGCGTTAACTCTCTATTAACCGCCTGCTGAATGGTTTGAACCACCGTTTTGCGCGTCATCATCTGCATGGTCTGTGCCAACTGCTTCGTCCCAACGATTTGGCTAAACCCTCCCCCTGCTTTAGCAATTTCTTGAATCTCCGCGCTGCCAAGCTCGCCAATAGTTCCATAATCTATGACTCCGGCGACATTCACTGTAATACCTTCCCGTAGAGCTTGGGCAGCCGCCATGACTGGACTAACACCTACATTTGAGCACCCGTCTGTAATGATCAAAATTTGCTTCATCGTTTTTTGACCTCCGCTTCCTCTTAATCTATTCCGATAGATTCTATCTTTGCCTAATCCGGAACAATTCAAACGAAGGATGCGGATTTTTAAAAAACGAATAAGGAATTTCCCGGGCAATGTCGGATTAGCTCACCGTCCGTGGACGTTCCAACCACCTCATGCCAGGTACATGGAGAGTTGCCCATTCTGGGCGGAAGTGATCTATTTTACTAACGACTACTGTCATATCGTCATAGATTTGATTTTGTTGGTATCGAATAACCCTTTCTAGTAAACAGTCGGCCAACTGCTGAGGATCTTCGCTTTCAATTTCCTGAATCATGCGTTTCATCCATATTTCCTTATTAACCGCATAACCCGGTGAGTCGTATATACCGTCTGTAATCATAATGAGAATATCACCCGGCTGGAGCTGCAGGGATACCAAATCAATTTCAATATCCTGTATAATGCCAATCGGCAAATTGCTGGCAGATACGGGAATGACCTCCTCTCCTCTTTTAATAAAGCTTGGCGTAGACCCAATTTTCATAAAGGTTGTCTGGGCCGTATACTGATCAATCAGCGCCATATCGACCGTAGCATACATTTCCTCAGGTGATCGCAGCATCAGGACAGAGTTAACCGACTTGATCGCCAATTTTTCGTCCATACCCGATTGCAGTAATTCCTCCAAAATGTTAAGTGCTGCACTGCTCTCTTGCTGCGCGCGCTCTCCGTTTCCCATGCCATCGCTTAAGGAGACTGCAAAAGTCCCGTTCCCTAGCTCCATCATGCTGTAGCTGTCTCCTGAGAAAAAATCACCTCCTTTGGCCGCACTAGCTACCCCTGTAGCAATCTCATACGTTTTAGCAGAGCCGAACATGACTGTAGCCAAGCCTTGGCGGCGATCTGCCTCCGTTTCGCGCATCACAGCTATATGCTCGTCCAGTATGTCCGACAGCAGTGGAGCAATGATTTTCCGACATTCATCAAATCCCCTTGTATAGGCATGGACAATCTCTATTTCTACCTGACCTGCATCCAGGTTAATAATCTCAATAGATTGGATGGACAATCCCAGTCTATCAAGAGCCTCTCGTATTTGCTCCTCCTGCCGATGCATGGTCTGCCCTTCCCGCTGAATTTCTCGCGCTAAATCCTCCATAATTTGTGATACACCCGATAGCTGGTCAGCAACAAGCTGACGACTATCGTATACTTGGCGCTTCCATTGCATATTATGTTGGTAGAGGCTATACTGCTGCTTCATCACTTGCAGGACAGCGCCCGTTTTAGCACATGCCTTGCTCCATTGCGGGGGTATCTGCTCCGGCTCCAAATCCGGGTTATCCTCAATGGCGCTCATCATTTCCGTCATATACTGATGGGTTTGCATAAACTTGCCGTCCCAGCACTGCTCACACTTGAAGCAGGAGGCACATGTCCCTTCGGCCACCGCATTCATAAAATGTTCGATTTCTCCGTCCGACTTCGTACTCTCACTCGCAGATATCTGGTGAAAGCTGCGGGATAACTGACTGAATACACGGGAAAACTTCGTTACCCGCTCTGCGGTGAGATCGCGAACCCTTTTGGCATATTCATGCTGAGATTTAGCATGGTCCTGCGTACCGGGAACATAGGTAGAAACCGCTTTAAAGAAACTTTTTGGGGTCATTAAAAATAATAGAATCGCCGCACAGCTCTCCCAGGTTGACGTCAGCACGTCCCCGGTCCCATCCAAATAGATCGTCAGAATGGAGGAGCCTAGCAGCATCCCAAGCGCAACAGCACCTTTTTTCCCTTCACGCAGCATCCCTGCCAGCAAACCTGCAAAAGCGAGTAAACTCATCTGCACAATTGCAGACATATTGGCCAAGCTTAAAATTAAACCGGTAATTACACCGACCGATGCACCCAGCGAAGCACCTCCCACCAAAGCAAACACCAAGACCAAATATCGCGACAATACATGATCGACAGACAATGAATGAACAGTCCATCCTACTGCTCCCGTCATCACAGAGGCTAATAATATAATAAGACATAAAATTTCCTCATTTTTGAGCTGGCTTGTCTTCTTGCGGTACGTAAACAACGGTATGGCCTGTGTAAATACCAGCGTAAGCATAAAGCTGAGAACCGCATCCGTTCCCACAATGATAAGTTCATACCATGTGAAAGTTGGAGCCATCACGGCGTTAAATAAATTGACCATAAACACAGACAAGAAAACCATAAGCGGAGCATAGGATAGTTCCAGACGATCGAAGGTTCGTAACCCGCGATACAGGAAATAAAATACCAGTAGCTCACCACCAATCATAAATAACGATGGGTAAGGAGCTAACAGGCTGCCTAACACAACGGATACAGCTACAGGCAGCATCAGGTCACGCCGAAGGAACGTTATGACCGCAAAATAAGCGAGGGCAAAAGGAGAAAGCTCGTCCAAAATAGTGGCGCGTCCCAGTAGAACTCCCATAGCCGACAATAGCAGCATCCATCTTTGCGCTGTTACCCATTGCACCACTTTATGTGAATCCAGCCGTTTTCTGAGTCTGGAAGACCAACCTTCCGTACGCTCTTTGGATTTGGACTTTCTAGATTTTAACCCCGGAAAATGTACCACGTTCCATTTCTCCATCATGCGTCAGGCACCCCATTCATCAATTTGATGTTCCCATCTTAAACCGGAATGATTGAGAAAGTTTGTCAGAACCTCACGTCTTATTCCAAGAAATTTCCGACAAAAAAACGTTCTGCGCGAAAGGACAGAGCATCACCTTGAACATCAAGCTACGCCCGTATGGAAGCAGATGGAAGTTGCGTCTCTTAACTCCTTGCTTGACCTCTCTATGTCGTCCATCACTATGACCAAGACTAGCGATTTGCACAGAAGATAGACGGAAAACCGTTGGAGTTTGTCGGACGATTATGTCCTCACGACAAAAAAAACATTCGCTTTCCAGCACGAATGCTTTCCTCGTCTTCATCAAAATTGCGAATCTCATAAAATGCATGTATAACGATAACCGGATTTATCGCCCACAGCCATTGCGTGTCGCATCTATTGTCGGTAGAACGCAAAAAAACCGTAGCAGTCTTTCGACTGTACGGTTTTCCGTGTATGGTTGATACGGTTGTCAAAGTGAATTAAACACGCTTCGCGCCGCGTCCTCCGCGTTTACCTTCGGTGTTCTTTTTCAGCGACGAAATGCGTTCCTCACTATCTTTCAGGAAGCGTGACATTTTATCCTCAAATGAAGGTTTACCCGGTGCAGGCTTGAAAGAACGGCCTCCACGATCGCGGTTGAAACCACCGCCACCACCACCGCGTCCTTGACTTGGACCTGAACCTCCACCGCCGAAACGGTCGCCTCCGCCTGGTCCTCCTGTACGCTCCGGTCTTGGAGCTCTTGGGGGACGGGCTTCACTTGCCGGCTTGTCAATCGTTTGCTTAATGGAAAGTCCGATTTTGCCATCTTTGTCAACATTAATGACTTTCACCGTCACGACATCATTAATCTTCAGGTGGTCGTTAACATCCTTAACATAATTATCGGCGATTTCCGAGATGTGAACGAGACCCGTGACACCTCCAGACAAATCCACAAATGCTCCAAAATGCGTGATGCCTGTCACTTTGCCCTCTAACTTGGTGCCCACTTCAATTGCCATAGAATAAAATGATCCTCCCTTAAAATATACAACCGATTTTTTTGCAAAAAAATCCCGCTGTGGTGATTTGATTATACAAAATGGCGGAACCAAGGTCAACTAAGCATTGGCCCGATAATGTTCCTATTTCTGATCTCCGATGATTGGCGTCTCTTCCGGTTTGTAAAGACCGTACTTGCTTCTGGCAATCTCGCCAATGTACTCAGGGTCCTTGAGACGATTCACTTCGGTTTGAAGCTGTTGTTCCGTTTGTGTAGCAGCTTGCTTCTGCTTTTCCTTCTGGATGAGCTGTTCATTTCGATCGGCCATAATCATGCCTTGAGAAAAAAAGGTAAAAATTGCCCAACTACCAAAGGCGGCAAGCGATAGCAACCAAATCATGATTCGCCTGCGCCCGCCCGCGTTGGACTTGGACGTAGAAGATGAATGGCGATCTACAGACGAATTACGCATGATACTACCTCCTTCCAAACCATCTTTTCGCTGTGTTTTTCAGTCCGATACCCAGCTTTACGAGCGACTCTGGAGTCCTCCAGCGTGCTTTAAGTGGACCGATCAGCCATAGGATCGGCTTCCAAACCGGCATCAGGATGTATATCAGCATCCTTCCGAGGAACACAATAAGTGCCCATGTCCATCCGACTAGCTTGCGTAACAGCCGATACAGCGCTAACACCGGAAGAACAATCAGGATGCGCAGTATGCTGTTCACGATCAACGTCAGTCTGCGAACTATCTCTAATAACATTACCACAAAACGTTGGGTTGTAACACTAAAGGCCCAAAAATAGAGCCAAACCCCCAAAAGTAGTCCTAAAAAGACATAAAACCGCAGCTCACCGCGATTACTCGCGTATAGCACACGGAAAATAAACAAAGCCGAGGCCACCCAGTACAGCACGTCCAATATATGAACGCTCCAGCGGGCAAAATGAAAGCGGATGGACAGCACCCGGTAGCTGTCAAACACCACTCCCATGGCTATGCCCGACACCAGCATCCACGTTAACGTCAGCCATTGCGTGTAAGGGTTCATTTGAAGATCTTGCCGAATAGGCTTTTTCCGTTTTTAGCCGGGGCCCCGGGCTCCAGGTAGACGAGGGAAGTAATCAGACCTTCAATGGACAACAGTCCCTCTTCTAGGCTGAGGTTTTTGATATGTAAATGTTGTCCGCGAATGGTGAGATGGCCCAGCTCGGTCTGAAGCAAAAATTCTTCACTGTCAAAGCTCTCCACATTGCTGACGCCTGAAATATCGAGTTGCTTGCGGCTTTGCATGCGCAGATCATGGTGCTTCGACTTCCCTTGTTCAATCATGGCATGTACCCCTCCTTCTGTTCTTAGCTTATGAAGGGGGCCGTATGATTTAGAACCGTTTTTGCTGTTAATCAGCATATGATGGACGAAAACTCGTCATCTAAAGAAAAAAAAGCATTCCTTCATAAAATAATGAAGGAATGCTTTCATGTACAGTTGTGAGAAAGTCAGATGTCTGCTTACCAGTTCAAACCATTGTCCCTGGCAATAGGCTCTTCCTTTACCAACGTGTACATACTTGCAGCCTCGTCCTTGCGTGTAGTGTCGGCGAGCCGTTCCACTCGCACGGTCACCAGCTTCTGGCCAAACTGGACGGTAATTTCATCGCCTACTTTGACCGCACTGCTCGGCTTGGCTTCGCGTCCGTTCACCAGCACTCTCCCTTGTTCGGAGACGTCCTTGGCTACCGTACGCCGCTTAATCAGCCGCGAGACTTTCAAGAATTTATCAAGACGCATTAGTTAACGGCTTCTTTAAGCTTATTACCGGCTTTAAAAGCAGGAACGGTCGATTCTGGAATTTCAATCGTGTTACCGGTTTGTGGATTGCGGCCTGTACGGCTGGAACGCTTGCGTGTTTCGAAAGTACCAAAGCCGATCAGTTGCACTTTGTCACCGCTAGCGAGTGCATCTGTAATTTCACCAAGAACGCCATTCAATACAGCTTCAACGTCACGTTTGCTCAAACCGCTTTTGCTGGAAATATTGTTGATCAGATCTGTCTTGTTCATAAGATAAAAGCCTCCCAAATGTCAAAAAATAATCATCACGCTACATGTCCATTGATGGAGCAGACGTGAGGTCCAACTGTGGCCGAAGCCCTTCTGAATGTCACTGTAACACGCTTAACTATAAGCTACAGTTATTTTCAGAATTACTACAAGTTATTCTGGCTTGCCCGTAAAAATCCTGCAATGACAGGCGTTTTTTTTATTCGACCCCAGTTAAGCCAACATCCTACTACAAAACTCTGCCCATTGGCAAGTCCTCTCAAACTGGGCCTTCTTTCAACCCTGCATATGTCTCATTTTACTGTTCTGTGCAGCCAAAAGCGAATATGTGGAATCACGCTTTACCAAGGAGCTTTTTCGCTTCCTGCCAGTAAGTCTCCATTTCATCTACGCTGCTTTCTTCGGGACGACGTCCCTGCTCACGTAATTTCTGCTCGATATACTGGAAACGGTCGACAAATTTGCGATTGGTGGCGGACAATGCCTCTTCCGGATCTACTCCCATAAACCGGGCTGCATTCACGGCAACAAATAACACATCGCCTAACTCCAGCAACTGGGCTTCCACAGCATGCCCTTCACGAACCGCTTCCTTCAGCTCACCCACTTCTTCGTCCAATTTATCGAATACGCCCTCAATGCTATCCCAGTTAAAGCCTACTTTAGCTGCTTTCTTCTGGAGCTTGTACGATTTCATAAGAGCAGGCAGATCACGCGGAACCCCGTCCAGTACAGAAGGGTATGCTGCCGTCGTGCCTTTAAGCCGTTTTTCCTCAGCCTTCATCTGCTCCCAGTTTTGCAGCGCCTCTTCCGTATCATTCGCTTGATTATCACCGAACACATGCGGATGACGGAAAATAAGCTTATCATTCAGCCCCTGAATTACATCATACACATTGAAGGTTCCGACTTCCTCTTCCATTTGGGCATGCAGCAAAATTTGCAACAACAGATCGCCCAGCTCTTCCTTCATATGCTCAGGGTCGTCCTCATCTATCGTTTCGATGACTTCATACGTTTCTTCGATCAGATTTTTGCGAATCGACTGATGTGTCTGTTCACGATCCCAAGGACAGCCTTCCGGGCTGCGCAAAATATCGACAATCTCGTGTAAACGGTCAAAAGAACGCCGTTTCAGCGCTTCATCTTCACTGCGAGGTACGTATACCAAGGATAGGTTCCCGTAGCCCTCTACTCGATCCAGCTCGTACAGCGGTACCTTGTGCACCGCTTCCTCCCCTTCTACTCCAAGAGCGTGACCGACATATACCTCATAATCGTCAGGATACCGCTCCATCAGGCACAGCTTCACATCAGAAGCCGTAAAGGTGTCATACACCTGTCCGATCAGCGTATGCAGCTGAGGCTGGAGCCAGCTGGCATCCAGTGTACCTGCATCCAACAACTGAAAACCCTCAATCGGATCAAAACCAAGACGCACAAAAGCTTCATCCAGGAAACTTTCGCCCCCTAGAATATTCAGTTCAATCCCTTGCGCAGGACAACGCTCCTTAAGCAACTGCACCGCTGCTTCTGCCACCATCGGGTGACCGGGAACCGCATAGACGATTTCGCTTCCGTCTGCCGCCTTAGCAGCCGTCGTAATCAATTGGCTGGTAATTTCCTCGTATACCTCTGGGAAAGACTCTTTTGTCTCATATACCTCGTCAAACGACTCAAAAGCCACCTCAAACTCATTCAGCACTTGAACCGCAGGATGCTCCTTGGTCCGCAGATACAGCGCTGAAGCGCCTCGCATTTTGTTCAATATCCCTATCGTAAGCTGATCCGGATCCCCCGAGCCCAAACCTACGACCGTTAATGTTACGCTCATATCCCATCCTCCGTTTCGCAGAAACAAGGCTCATGCTCGAAAAAATACACGGCCTAACCCCGCCTCCGCTTCCTTTGCTTTGGCATTACTATACCACAAAGTGGTATAGGCTCATAAAATGGCTGTGCCGATTCACGCCGTAAGCCGTATGCCTGGCTAAGCCAGTACACGTAGCCTGCGCAGCACGGCTGCCAGCGGGCGTCCGAGCTTGGGCACCGCCACAAGCTCGGCTTCCGTGATCAGCCTCAAGCGTGCGAGGCCGATCACGAACACAACGGCGCCTGCGGCTACACCCAGCAGGCTCTCCACGGCTGCCGTGGCACGACCTTCGGCAGCCCACCCCAAGGCACCCAGCACAGCGCTGGTGCCCCACATCGCTGCCCCGGCCGCACCAGCCAGGGCGATAAGCAGCGCCGCCGGCTTGAGCACGCTGGCGGACCAGCTCGCGCGCAGGCCTACCAAGCGAGCCAGCAGCACGATGTTGATCACTGCCGCCAGCAGATAGGCGACAGCCCCCGCAATGGCGGCTCCAGCCGTGCCTAGCTGCGGCACGAGTAGCCAGTTTAGCAGCGCCTTGGCTGCTGCGGCCGCGAGCATCGCCAGAGCCGGCGCGCGAACTGCGCCAAGCCCTTGCAGCAGCGCAGCCGAGATAATGCTGAGCGTGCCGCCTACGGCGGTTAGCGCCATCCAGCGCATGACCCCGCTGCCGGTGTCGTCCGCATACAGCATCACATTGACGGGCACAGCCAGCACGATCAAGCCTGTCGCAGCGGCCAGTCCCAGTAGCCAAAACCAGCGTAGCGATTGCTCGCACTGGCGACGTGCCAGTTCCGTACCGCCGGTTACCCGGGCCTCAGCCAGCGATGGAATGAATAATGCCGACAGGGTGGTGGCAAACATCATGACTAGCTGTACCAGCGGCAGACCTCGGTTATACACGCCAAAGGCCACCATAACCGCAGTATCGTCCAATCCCTCCTGCTTTAACAAGCGAGGTACAGTAAATGTGTCTACCAGGCTAATTAACGGAACGGCTAGCGCTCCAAGGCAAACAGGCAGGGCATAACGCAGTATCGCCTTTAACAAGGCACCATTGCTTTCCGCTGGGTGTAGCTCTCCAGCTTGTGCTTGCACTGTCGCCATGACCGTCCCTTGCCTTCTAAGCCTCTTCCTGTGATTTCGCCAATATAGCAACATGACGACCAAGCCCGCTGCTCCACCTGCTGCTGAACCAAACACGGCTCCGGCAGCAATCATATCTGCTCCCGCTCCTTGTGACAGCATGAGCAGCAACAGTATAATCATCACGCTTACCCTTATCGCCTGCTCCGTCACTTGGGAAACAGCAGTCGGAAGCATATTTTGCAAACCTTGAAAATATCCTCTCAGTCCCGCCATAACCGGCACGAACAAAAAGGCAAACGCCGCCGCCCTCACCGACGGAATGACGTGAGCATTGTCGATCCATTGACCAATGAGCGGCGCACACGTATACATCAGCACGCCCAGGATTAATCCGAAGACACCCAAGACAAGCGAAGATAACCGAGCAACACGTTGCCCCGCTGCTCGGTTTCCCACTGCCTCAAACTCAGCTACAAATTTGGATATTGCAGCCGGAAATCCAGCAGCTGCAATGGTAATGAACAGCGTATAAAAAGGATAAACCGTATTATAAATGCCAAACACGCCGTCGCCGCCGATATTCTGCAGCGGGATTTTTTGCACTGTGCCGATCAGCTTGCTCGCTACCGCTGCCAGTGTCAAAATGACAGCACCTCGTAGCAGCCGCGAAGCGGCGCGATTTTCCTGCATTCTCCGTCTCCACTCCCACCTGAAATATGCATCTTACCCGAGTCCTATTATACCGCCTCTTCTCACGGAAAGAAAAAAAACCCTGTGCAACGTAGGACGGCTTTCGCCATTCTGTACGTCATACAGGGGTGAAACGGGATGTTACTGTTCCATTTGTTTGCCCAGGAAGCCAGCGGCTGTTTCAGCCATTTTGACCTCCATTTCGGACATTTTTACATTTTCGTCCTTGTTCAACAATACAACGGAACCAATGGGATCACCACCGGAAACAATGGGAGCCGCCACAAAGGACGAGAGTGTTTCTTCGTGGTCTCGCGTTAGCTCATAAGAGCCGCTGGCTGTCTCCAGCACAGTTTTGCGATTATCCATACTACCTTCGATAATGCTACCGATTGGCTTGTCCAGAAACTCTTTTTTAGAGCCTCCAGCCACCGTAATAATGGTGTCCCGATCGGTAATCATTGTAATATGGCCCGTGCTTTCAAACAGGGACTCAGCATATTCTTTGGCGAAATCACCAAGTTCACCAATAGGTGAATACTTTTTCAAAATGACTTCTCCGTCACGATCCACAAAAATCTCAAGCGGATCTCCTTCACGAATTCTCAAGGTGCGGCGAATTTCCTTTGGAATAACTACCCGCCCAAGGTCATCAATACGGCGAACTATACCAGTAGCTTTCATTTCACATGTTGCCCCACTTTCTCAAGAAGAATTTAGTAAACTACTGACGGTATCGAAAGACGCTTCCACTCCCCCAGAAGCGGTCACGAAGAACGTCACGGTCATGGTGTTTATGGTGATATCTGACCATAGTATTCATCTGTTCCCAATTCCTTATGCATGTTCAGTTATTTACCTTCGTTTGTAGCTCCATCTTTGGCTGTTCCTGCCTTGGCATCGCCCGTACCGTTTGTTGTTGCGCCCGGTGTAGTTGTGCTACCGGCACCAGAAGTTGCACCGCTTTTCTCTTGCGTAGCTGGTACCTTCGGCAGATTGATTTTCAAATCAAGTTTCGTCAAATCATTTTCGGTAAAGTTTTGGATACTTTCCCCGGCCAATTTATTTTTCAGGGCAGCCTTTTCGTTGTCTTTCAATTTATCAAACGTTGGCTCATTGCGGGACTCCACTTTGATCACGTGATATCCGTATTCCGTTTCCACCGGCTCACCGATTTTGTTAATCGGTTGGGTCTCAGCGGCCTCTTTAAAGGCAGGTACCCATTGCGCTACGGATGCATTCTCATACAGACCTCCGTTAGACGCAGAACCTGGGTCTTCTGAAAATTTCTTGGCAATCGTCGCAAAATCCGCTCCTCCGTCCAGCTTCGCCTTCACTTCTTTCGCCAGCTTGAGGGCATCCTCTTTTTTGCGCTCTTTCTTTGTTTTAGGATCTTGGAAGTTAATCAATACATGACGCACGGTTGCTGTCGTGAATTGATCTTTATTTTTCTCAAATTCCTGTTTTAGCTGATCATCTGTTACTTTGTTAGTTTCGCTGTTGATTACCGTCATTACACGCGTGAAGTAATCTTTCACACCTTGTTCGGTCAGTTTTTTATCACTCAGAAATGTCTTGAACTTATCTTCTCCGACTGACTTTTTGTACTGCTCTAGTTGTTCGTTCCCTTCTTTGGCACCCTGCTCCTTGGCTTTGTCGTCCGCTTTAGCCGCCAGAAGCTTGTACACCACTTCCTGCTTTACAATTTGCTCTCGTACCTGATCCGAAGCTAACGCAGCCTCATACTCTGGGTACAGGAATTTCATCATACTGATTTCTTGGTTGAACTCATTTTCGGTAATCGTTCCACCCTTATAGGTCACGACAACCTTGCTGTTGTCCTTCGGTTCATCCTTGACCTTGTTCTCATCCGCTTGCTTCGTACATGCTGCCAGAACGGATATAGCTAGCAGCGCTGCCATTCCCAAGGAGAGCATTCTCCAAGGTTTTCTTTTATTTAGTTGTGGCATTTTGCAGTTCCTCCTTCAATGTGAATGCTTCTTTCAATGCACTCAAAAATTGTTCCAGCAGTTCTAACAACTGTGGATCACTTAGACCTTTACCCTTTATGCGTGCGCTCATAGAAGTGCCCTGTTCAAATTGTACACGTCTTTCAAAGCGATTGCCAATCTCGGCAAGTTTGGCGGTCTGTACCGCCTGCTGACGCCCTTCATGGAATTTCAACACGATATTGTCATCCCGTTGCACTATGGACTCGATGCCATACATGCGTCCATATACCTTGAGGCGAGCCACGGCTAGCAAATGACGCACAGCCTCTGGCAGATCGCCAAATCGGTCGACCAGTTCATCCTCCAGTTCAGAAGCCTCGTCAAAGGTACTGACCGCTGCAACCTTTTTATAAATCTCAATTTTCTGGATGCTGTCATAAATATAGTCACCCGGCAGGTAAGCATCGACGCCTAAATCAATCGACGTACTCCAATTCCGATTGGACTGATCCTCTTCTCCAAGTACGCTGACTTTACGTTTATTAATTTCCTCAGCCAGCATCTGCGAGTAAAGATCAAAGCCGACGGATGCGATGAATCCATGCTGCTCAGCGCCAAGCAAGTTACCCGCGCCGCGGATGGACAAATCGCGCATTGCAATCTTGAAGCCGGAGCCCAGCTCCGTAAATTCTTTAATCGACTGAAGGCGCTTCTCCGCCACTTCCGTGAGCACCTTATCCCGCTGGTACGTGAAATAAGCATAGGCAATCCGATTGGAACGACCTACACGCCCACGCAGCTGATAAAGCTGGGAAAGCCCCATTTTATCGGCATCATGCACAATGAGTGTATTCACATTGGGAATATCCACGCCAGTTTCAATAATGCTGGTGCTGACCAGCACATCATATTCGCCATCCAGGAAATCCAAAATAGTTTTCTCCAGTTCGGTTTCGGACATTTGTCCATGACCCACGCCCACCTTGGCCTCCGGTACGAGCGCATTGATCTCTGCAGCCATCTCCTGAATACCCTGCACACGATTATACAGATAGTACACCTGCCCTCCGCGTGCCATCTCGCGTTCAATGGCCTCACGGACTAGAGTCTGGCTATGCTCAACCACATACGTTTGCACTGGAAAACGGTTTTCCGGTGGCGTCTCAATGACTGACAAGTCACGTACACCCAGCATGGACATATGCAACGTACGCGGAATAGGTGTTGCCGTTAACGTCAGCACATCTACGTTCGTTTTCAGCTTCTTCAGCTTTTCCTTGTGGGTTACGCCGAATCGCTGTTCTTCATCGACAATCAGCATTCCCAAATCCTTAAACACCAGATCCTGCGACAACAGACGATGGGTACCAATGACAATATCGACCGTGCCTTGCCGGACCCCTTTAATCGTTTCATTCTGCTCTTTGCGCGAGCGGAAACGGCTCAATACCTGAATATTGAACGGATACCCTGAAAAACGTTCACGGAACGTCTCATAGTGTTGCTGTGCCAAAATCGTCGTCGGTACCAGCACCGCTACTTGTTTGCCTTCAATAGCAGACTTAAAAGCAGCACGAATCGCAACTTCAGTTTTGCCGTAACCTACATCACCGCATAGCAAACGATCCATCGGGCGGCTCTGCTCCATGTCCTTCTTAATCTCTTCGATGGCCCGAATCTGGTCACGTGTCTCATCATACGGGAACATATCCTCAAACTCTTGTTGCTCCGGTGAATCCTTTTCAAAAGCAAACCCTGGTGCCGACTGTCGTTCTGCATATAGCTTGATCAAGTCATCCGCAATATCCTGAACCGAGCTGCGCACCTTACTTTTAACCCGTGTCCACTCATTGCCACCCAGTTTATAAATCTTGGGTTCCTTGTCCTCTGAGCCAACATATTTCTGAATCAAATCAATTTGTTCAATCGGCACTGACAGCTTATCTCCACCCGCGTAGAGGACATGCATGTAATCCTTATGGATACCGCCAACCTCCAGCGTGCCGATCCCCATGTACTTCCCGATCCCGTGATTTTGGTGTACGACGTAGTCGCCCACCTTCAGCTCGCTATAGCTCTTAATTCGTTCTGCATTGTCCACATGGCGGCCCTGCTTACGAGCTTTCCGCTGCTTCTGAGAAAACATTTCACCCTCGGTAATGACCGCCAGGTGAATAGATGGCATTTCAAAACCGCTTTGCAGATTGCCGATAGCCATCGTCGGCTCATCAATACCATAATCCTCAAGCACTCGGCGCATCCGGTCCAGACGTTCATCTCCACTCGCCAGCATCATAACCTGTGTGCCAGCTTTGCGCCAACGATCCATCTCCGCCTTGAGCACATTCATTTGGCCATGGAAATCCTGCATGCCTCGGCAGATGAAGTTCAAAATATTTTGCGGCTGGGTATGAGGAACCTGACGGAGGAAAATCGACAGGAACAACGTCTGAAATCTCCGGTTGTACAGCAGATTGTCCGCGTCGTCTGACAGTTCTAGCTGCGGTAACGTTTTACCGTTTTGAAGCAAATGCAGATTCCATTCTGACTCATCCCGTTCCAGTTGCTTGGCTGTTTCCAGCATACGCGCCGGTTCGTCAATAATCAGAATCGTATCTTCCGGCATATAATCTGCCAGGGTTTTACGTCCAGGATACAGCAGGGAGATATATTTATAGATTTCGTCAAAATACACATGCTCTCGCAGCAACTCAATTTCACGATGGATCTCTTCTTTCAGATGCTGCTTAGCTTGACGATCCGTCATTTTGCCCAGCTGCTCCTCCAACAAAATAGCAGCGGCATCTGCCGCCTGATCCATACGCTGGTTATTCGCAATAACTTCCTTACACGGCGTTACAGTAACGGCCTGAACCTTTTCCACCGAGCGCTGATCTTGCGGATCAAACTTACGGATCGAATCAATTTCATCGTCAAACAGCTCCACACGATAGCCCCAACGGGTTGTCATTGGATAAAAATCAATAATTCCTCCACGTACGCTCATCTCTCCACGTGATTCCACACGCTCTACACGCTGGTATCCCATCTCGACCATATGTAGCAAAAACGCTTCCAGCTGAATTGTTTCGCCTTCTTTCAGCTCAATACGAGCCTCACGCCATGTTTCCGCCATTGGCAATAAACGTCGAACACCAGAAAACGGCACGACAACAATCCCACGAAAACCCTGGGCGCAGCGTATCAATACATCAATTCGTTGGGATAAGGTCTCTGGACTGGATATGGCTGCTTCAGCAGCTACCAGCTCATTGGCAGGATACAATAAAACCTGATCAGGGGAAAGCGCTTCCTGTAAGTCATCTGCTATTTTTTGAGCGGCAAACATATTGTGCGTCATGACCATTAACGGTCGTCCGGTATCTTCGGCAAGCGCGGCCATCAGTACCTGTCGGGAAGAGCCTGATAAACCTGATATCAGTTGTTCCTTCATCCCTGATGATATGCCTGCTGCAATGGATGCATAATCAGCATCCTTCGTAAAAGCCTGAATAAGTGCTTGTAACAAAAAAGGCACCCCTTTATGCTTATAAATAGTTACATGTAAACCGAAAAAGAAGCCTCAGCAATGCTGCCAAGGCTCCATAAGCGGAATTGCCGCTTCACCTCTCAAGCTGGTACATCGGACCAGTTGAATACCTGTTATTGGAGCGGATTAACGAGCAGACTCAGCTCTGGATTATTCTCCAGTGCCTGACTGCAATGCTCGCAAATGACTTTGACGGTCACTTCACCGCCCGAATTATACGCTATTATATCTCTACGTTCGGCAGGGGTCAAGGAATGGAAGCCTAACCTTTCTTCGGTTATTGCCGCGGAATCAATTCGTCCCAAGAAAGTTCGACAATGTCTGCATACATAATTAACAACCATGTAATGTATATGCCTCCTGAAAGTTTTCTATACCTTTCAGTATGTCCAACAATCTTCCATTTAAGCCCGTCTGCCTACGTCTAAACTTACTTGTTGAATTCAGCCATCGTCCGTTCAAACGGATGACTCAAGCTGTATTCTAAGGCGTTGCACGTGTCCTCGATCATTCCGGCCAGCAATTCTTTTTCCTTCTTTGGAAAGGTACCTAGAACATAATCGACAATAGCATGTCCAGGCTCCGGGCGGGAAATGCCCATGCGAATCCGATTGAAGGACTGCGTGCCGGTATGTTGAATGATCGATTTAATGCCGTTATGGCCGCCTGCGCTACCTTGATAACGCAATCTTATTTTACCGACTTCTGTATCCAGGTCATCGTACACGACAACCAGATCTTCCATATCGGCCTTATAATAGTCCATATAAGCACGTAGAGGCTCGCCTGATAGATTCATATAGGTCATTGGCTTAATCAGTACAGTTTTCACGCCACCAATGTGGCCCTCTCCAATCAACGCCTTGCATTTGCTTTGGTTAATCTGGATGTTATGACGCGAGGCAAGAGCATCCAATGCCATAAATCCGACATTATGTCTCGTTTTCTCGTATTGGGGACCGGGGTTACCCAATCCTACAATCCACTTCATAACCTTGACACCCTCTTTCACAGTCTGGATTTTTTGGTAAAATAGTTGTATTGAGGATTTTGCAAAAATCTAATAAGCGACTTTCAATGAACAATATATAGATCGAAATGGTCTAGTTCGTCTATATATTGCACTTTGGAGCGACTGGAATCGAATTTTGCAAAATCCTGTTATGAATAGGAAGGTGCGTGCCGGTATGCTCAATCAAGGTGATATCCTCTTATATGACAGCCATTTTCTATATCATTTAAAACATTCCGTTCCTGTCCAGGTTTATGACGGGAATGTACATATCCAGATTGGCATCGTTGCGCGTTTTAATGAGCATTTCGTCGAAATAGAGGACACACTATACAATCGTCAACGTTTCACATTCATATCTCGCCCAGGCTTTTAGCCTGACATGCTGATAGGGGTTACCTTTTCCACATGGAAAAGGCAACCCCTTTTTAATGAGCCAGCGCTTATTCGATTTCAAACAGTTTGCTGATCGACAATTCTTCATGCACACGGATGATAGCTTCTCCCATTAATGGAGCCACAGACAATACCTTCAGCTTGCTTGTCGGATTCGGGTGAACGATCGGGATCGTATCCGTCACAACCACCTCTTTTAATGGCGAATTCTCCAGTCTTTCCATCGCAGGACCAGACAATACGGCATGTGTACAACACGCATACACATCTTTTACGCCGCCTTCTTTAAGCGCATTTGCACCTAATACAATCGTTCCGGCTGTATCAATGATATCATCAATTAAAATAGCCGTTTTACCCTCAATGTTCCCGATGATGTTCATCACTTCACTGACATTTGGCTCTGGACGACGCTTATCAATAATAGCGAGCGGCGCACTCAGGAAGTCCGCCAGCTTGCGCGCACGAACAACCCCGCCATGATCGGGTGAAACGACAATCGGGTTCTCAATTTGCTTGGAACGGAAATATTGGGCCAGAATTGGTGCTCCCAGCATATGATCCACTGGAATATCAAAGAATCCCTGAATCTGCATCGCATGCAAATCCATACTGATTACGCGGTGAGCCCCCGCCTTTTCAATCAAGTTAGCGACAAGTTTCGCTGTAATCGGATCGCGAGAACGAGCTTTACGATCCTGACGAGCGTAACCGTAATATGGCATAACGACATTGATACTTTTGGCGGAAGCGCGTTTAAGTGCATCAATCATAACCAATAACTCCATCAAGTTGTCGTTAACCGGCAGACAAGTTGACTGCACAATATACACATGGCAGCCGCGTACGCTTTCCGACAGCTTAACCTGGATTTCACCGTCACTAAACGATGTGGTATGGGATTCCCCCATTGGGATGCCGATGTAGTCCGCAATCTGGTGGGCTAACTTCGGATTGGAGTTACAAGTAAATATTTTGAGTTTGGAATCGCAATAAGTCATTAATAGAAACCCTCCGTGCTGGTTCATTCATTACAGATTCAACAGCTTGCTGATTAAGGTCATTCCGATCTTTTCTTCTTCGCTTTGGCACGTGCGCGGATTTTGTCCGCATATCCGACTTTGTTCTCTTGACGTGGTCTGGCAATAGCCAGATCGTTATCAGGGACAGCATGTGTTACAGTGGAGCCTGCTACAACATAAGCACCTTTTCCAATCTTAATCGGGGCGATCAGATTCACATTGCTGCCAATAAAGGCATCGTCTTCAATTTCTGTAATGGATTTATTATATCCATCATAATTGACCGTTATTGCCCCGCAGCCAATATTTACATTTGTACCCACCTTGGCATCACCGACATAGCTCAAATGAGACACCTTGGAATGATCTCCAATGGTCGCATTTTTCACCTCAACAAAGTCACCAATTTTCACATGTTCGCCAAGCTTCGCGCCTGGACGCAGATAAGCAAACGGTCCCACAGATGTACTGCTTCCCACTTCCGCTTCGTTCAACACCGAATGTTTTACCGTTGCGCCTGAATGGATAATCGTATTCTGAATCTCAGCCTGCGGACCAATCACACAATCTTCTCCGATTTGTGTTTGACCATGCAGCCATGTGTTCGGGTACAGTACCGTATCGGAACCAATAACAACCTCGCTCCCGATATAGGTAGAAGACGGATCAATGACAGTGACACCATTCAGCATATGCTTGCGAACGATGCGCTCACGCATATAACCCTCAGCTACCGACAAAGCGACTCTGTCGTTAACACCGATGGATTCAGACACATCATCTGTCAAATACGCCTCAACCTGTTCACCTTCACCATGCAAAATACCAATGACATCTGTCAGGTAATATTCCTGCTGTGCATTGGTGTTCGTTACCTTGTCCAGCGCTGCAAACAGCTTGGCATTGTCAAAGCAGTACGTTCCCGTATTGATCTCCCGGACAGCATCCTCCTCAGGTGAACAATCTTTCTGTTCCACGATCTTGAGCACGGCCCCGGAAGCATCACGGATAACTCGTCCATATCCTTTCGGGTCGTCCAACTCAGCGGTCAAAATCGTCGCAGCTGCCCCACGGCTCTCGTGCAATTGCACCAAGCCTTCTAGCGTTTCCGCTGTGATCAAAGGAGTATCCCCACAAATGACAATGGTTGTACCCTTTTCCTGACCGAGCAAGTCCTTGGCTTGCTTAACAGCATGGCCCGTTCCCAACTGCTCTGCCTGAAGCGCATATTCTGCCGACGGTCCCAAATAAGACTGTACCGCCTCTGCTCCATGACCCACGACGACTACACTTCGGGACACACCGATTTCACGAACCGTGTCGAGCACATGCCCAACCATCGGTTTTCCGCACACCGGATGCAGAACTTTATATAATTTGGATTTCATACGTTTTCCCTGCCCTGCGGCAAGAATGACTGCCAACCTTTCCAACAAGTCCAACCTCCTATCCTGAAAATAACAGTTACCCCTTGGCTAAAACGTTAATTCCCAGATCAGATTTTGCTTAACTTTTCACAATCCTCCTGAAAAATAACGGCGAACCTTTGGTTAATGGCTATTTTTTCAGGCCAGCTTGTGCTGGACATTCATCCCCGGGACGCATCGCTGCCTAGTCCCTGTCTTATGAAAAAGCCGCTTCGGCAGCCCGGATGGCTCCAAGTTGCCTTAAAACTGACTGTTAACTCACTAAAGAATATATCTCATTCCAGACAAAAAGAAAAGAGAGCCACAGTTAGTGGCTCTCTTTTTCTTTTGTTCCCCAATCCTGCTTTAGGCGAATTAAGCGCCTTCTTCAATAGCAACTTCTTCATCCACAGCCGCACGTTCGTACTCAGTCAATACAGCAGCTTGGATCTTCTCACGGGTTCCTGAAGATATCGGGTGAGCGATATCGCGAAACTCTCCGTCTGGAGTTCGTTTGCTTGGCATAGCTACGAACATCCCGTTATTACCGTCGATAACTCGGATGTCATGAACAACGAACTCGTTATCAATCGTAATGGATGCAATCGCCTTCATTCTTCCTTCTGAGTTCACTCGGCGGAGTCTAACATCCGTAATCTGCATGTGTGTTTCACCACCTTTTTCCAAATAGGACTTGGTGTATACATTCCACACAGCAGTTCGAAATCCTTCTTTTTTTCGGCAATTCGTATCCTAAATTCAGGTAATTTTTTTGAAAAGATTTCTTTTCGACATATTTAGGTATTTTATGATGGATTGTGACAATTTACAGCCCTGTTCACTCATCAAAATAATTGCCCAGCTTGACCGTAATTTGCTTGCTTCGAGAATCGACTGCGGTCAGATTCGCCAGTGAAATATAATCGTGCAGCAGGCGCTCTTCGTTCTCCACCTCGCCCGATTCTACCAGCACACCTACACCGGCCACCTCAGCATTAAACTCAGCCAGCAAGTCGACCATCCCCTGAATCGTGCCACCGGCCTTCATAAAATCATCTACGATGAGCACACGCGATTTCTCACGCATCGCACGTCTGGATAAAGACATCGTATGCAGGCTCTTTTGTGATCCTGAAACATAATTAATACTTACAGCCGAGCCTTCTGTTACCTGATGATCACGCCGTACGAGAACGACTGGCAAATTCAGCTGTGCTCCGGTTGCATAGGCAAGTGGAATACCCTTGGTCTCCACCGTCATAACCACATCAATCTGACGATTGGCAAAGGCGGTCGCGAATATTTTACCAGCTTCGTTCATCATCGCAGGTTGGCCCAGCAAATCGGACAAATACAGGTATCCTCCCGGTAATATGCGGTCAGGCTGCTCCAGTTGCGCACACAGGTCGTTCGCAAACGCAAGCGCATGCTGCTTGGAAAGCCTCGGGATCAGTTTCACGCCCCCTGCCGCTCCCGCCAGCGTCAGAAGCTCGCCAGTACCTTCATCCTCAAATACTTCCTTGATGATGGCCAGATCCTCGCTTATGGACGACTTAGCTGCCCCGTAGCGATCCGCAAAATGAGTAAGAGGCACCAGCGTATGCGGCCGTGACAATAAAAATTGCGTCATTTCAACCAATCGTGAGCTTCTTTTAAGTTTTTTCACAACAATTCCTCGCGATCTATTCTCCTGCCGCCCGCTTCGTACAGTAAAGCACCGGCGGACTGGCCGGTTGCTGGCGGAATGTAAGTGATATAGTGAAATCCGAATATTTAATAGTAAATATATCATCTTCGTACGTATTTGTACAACAATTGCCACTATAATAAGAAAGAAATATCTAAAATCAGGTCAAAAGTCGTACTGCGTACACATCTTTACAAAACCCTCTTAGTCCATTGTAAATCCGTGGCACTTTGGCTTCCTTCGATACTAGTCCGAACACCGTAGGTCCACTACCTGACATCAGCACACCGTCTGCTCCTAAGCGGATCATGGAGTTTTTAAGATGCTCTACCTCTGGATACAGCTTTAGTGTTACATCCTCCAGTACATTCCCCAGTGCGTTGCATACATCGGTAAAAGAAGCGTTACGGATCGCATGCTCCATCTGGCGTGCAGACGGGTGGTGCGTAATCTGATCCGCTTTGACACGACCGTACACTTCAGCCGTCGATACATTAATCGGCGGCTTCGCAAGGATCACCCAGCATTGTGGCGGATTCGGAAGTGGCTTGAGCAGTTCTCCGCGTCCACTCGCTAAAGCTGTACCCCCTGTAATACAGAAAGGTACATCTGAGCCCAGCTCCGCACCCAGCACCCTTAATTCGGCATCCGAGATACCAAGCTTCCATAGCTTGTTCAGTCCACGCAGCGCTGCGGCAGCATCACTACTTCCACCCGCCAACCCTGCTGCCACCGGGATATGCTTATCCAGATGGATGTGGACGCCCGTAGACACGTTATAACGTTCTTTGATCAGACGCGCAGCCTGAAAAGCCAAATTCTTTTCATCCAATGGTATGTACCCGGCTTGACTTGAAATAATAATGGTATCACGCGGTAACTCAGACATCGTCAATCGGTCAGACAGATCGACCATGGTCATAATCATTTCGACCTCGTGATAACCATCGTCCCGTTTACGTAGAACATCAAGCATTAAATTGATTTTCGCCGGTGCTTTTTCATATATTTTCAAGGCGTTCACCCACCTTCAACTTTTCCCTCAAGACAGCTTAACATATTATATCAGACTCAGCGTGTCAAGTCATGAGGTTCAAAAAAGCGGAGATGACCCGGTCTAATCCCGGATATCCCCGCTTTTCATCAGCACCACCGATGGCTACGATTTGCGAGAAGCAGCCTGCTCAGCAAGCTGGATGGCCCGCTTGACCATATTGCCCGCATCCTTGGCTTTAATGCCTCCCCAGCCTTCTTCCTTGACCGTGTCGTAAAATCCCAGATCTTTGGCCAGCTCGTACTTTAGCTCCTCCGACATGACACTCCGTCTTCTTCGGCTCATACATACGCCTCCTTCGGCAATGGAATAAGGAAGATCATTCCCGGCTTAGTATGTGCAGAGATGTCATGCTTCATCCTGCTCTGTATATACAAAACGGCCCCGTCATTTGAAATGACGAAGCCGTCGTTAAACCTGCAAAGCTGGTATAAATCACGAAATGAATTAAGGTGTTTCAAAATATTCGACTACACTTGTATGGGAGTCGGGATCATATACGCTGACTTCCACCGACTCGGTAAGGATGTCAGCATAGCTGTAGGAGACACGTTTAAACGTCTGTTGCTCCTGATCCAGCTTGACGATAAAAACAGAAGGGTACGTTTCTTCCAAGACACCAGTTCGTTCGACGGTCTTACGGCGTCCGCCGTTAGCCCGCAGCAAAATTTTTTGCCCTACATGTGCGTCGAGACTGCGTTTGATTTCCAACAGCGTATTTTTAGCCATTGCCTAACGACCACCTCTTTCCTTGTCCATTATAACGAATTTTAGAGGGATTGTCAAATCGAGCTAAATATTATAACAACACGAAAAATAAGTTGTCAATTTAATTTTTTGCGAACAGGAATAATTTATATAAAAAATGACAAAAAGCCTCTGAAAGCAGAGGCTTTTTGTTCAAGTCAATCCTATTGGCACATTTGAATCCTAGATTGCAGAAGGCGTTACTTTAAGCGTTGACAAATTTTCAAGCTTCGGCAGGCCGATGCGATAGCTTCCTCTGGTTTCAATTCCACCCACTCCGCGACTGCCGCTGATTGTCTGGTGAAACAGGTCCCCCATATTCACCGTATCTCGGATCGAAGTAAAGGCCGCCTTGGCAGCCACGTAAACGGGGTCCAGCGCGTGAATCAGGATACGCCCTGGTGAGCTGGCGAAGTTCGCTCCCGCACGCAGCAGCGCCTCAAAATGGGACTGGCACGCCCCCGCTACAAT
Organism: Paenibacillus sp. EKM206P; assembly: GCF_011066155.1. Classification (NCBI taxonomy): domain Bacteria; kingdom Bacillati; phylum Bacillota; class Bacilli; order Caryophanales; family Paenibacillaceae; genus Paenibacillus; species Paenibacillus sp. EKM206P. The sequence continues at coordinate 79,495 of NZ_JAAMNQ010000018.1, forward strand.
GGTCAGCGAATCCAGATGACGTTCATATTGTCTTGCTACCTGAATTGCCGCCACAAAATTTTGCGAATTTTTATAACTTTTCAAGCTGTACAAATCGTAAGGCTGTGGCTGCTTTAGCACGCCATCATGTCCGGTAATCACTACAATATCCGGACGGATACGGGGAAGCAGCCGGTACAACGTATCCGCCATTGCCGATTCATGAACGTGATGTCCCTCTGCAGGAACACGGAGCTGTTCATATAAACTGAGACATTTTTTCAAATAGCCGGGATCTCCATCCAGATGAAGAACCTTTCCCGGCATTTCAAAATACGTTGACTCGACTGGATCACTCCAGTCCCCAACCAGAGCTGCCTGACTACGAGCAGCTTGCTGCTGGCGTGCCCGTTGCAACAGATTAAGAGACTCACCAGCCTTAATGTGAGCCTGCTGAGTCTTACCGCTAATCTGGTCTGCAGGCACTCTGACCAGATCGTTCACCGGGGAATCGGCCAGCAACCGAAATTCTATTCCCTTAATGATCGCTTTATCCCGCTGGATGTCCTCAACGCGAAACGTGACATCTCCGCCGTACGATTTCCGAACGACCAAGTCTCCTAAACTCATCACACTGTATCACCCCTCGTATATCGTATGGGTGAATGCACAGTTTGGTTCCAGCTTAGGATATACCTGCTTCCACCAGAACAGCACTGAGACGCGCAAATTCCTCAATACTTAGCGTTTCTCCTCGACGGGAGGGTTCAATACCAGCTTGTTGCAACAACGGCTCCAACGTGTCCTTGTTCTCTTTGGTGAAGAATCGGCTTTTTAAGTTATTGGAAATCGTTTTACGACGCTGGGCAAAAGCAGCATGAACCACTTCAAAGAAGTGCTTCTCATCCACCACTTCCACCGGAGGGGCTTCCCGTACACGCAACCGAATGACTGCAGACTCCACATTTGGCTGGGGAATAAATACTGTATTCGGTACAATACAGACTAATTCAGGTACGCTGTAATATTGTACTGCAATGCTCAGACTACCGTAATCCTTCGTTCCAGGAGACGCAGCCATACGCTCAGCCACTTCTTTTTGGATCATAACGACGATATTCTCCAAAGGGAGCTTGTCCTCCAGTAGCCTCATCAGAATCGGTGTAGTAACGTAATACGGCAGATTAGCCACGACACTTACTTTACTCACGTCTGCAAAATCAGCTGCAAACACCTCGCGTAAATCCAGCTTCAGCACGTCTCCATGACGTACCTTCACATGCTCATAAGGGGCCAACACTTCTTCGAGAATTGGCAGTAGCCGCTGGTCAATCTCGACAGCGGTAACTACCTTGGCCGATTGCGCCAGCTTCTCAGTCAAAGCGCCAATCCCAGGACCAATCTCAAGTGCGCCCTTCGTCTCATCCAATCCGGCAGCATTCACAATCTTATTGAGAATATTTTGATCAATCAGGAAATTTTGTCCCAAACTCTTTTTGAACGAAAAACCGTGCCGTTGAATAATTTCCTTTGTACGCCGCGGTGTTGCTATATCTTGAATTCCTGTCATACGGATATCACAATCCTTCACTTTCAATTTGTGCCAGCGCTCCGGCAAATTCCTCGCGGCTGATCTGAAATACAGAGAGCCGTTTATGTAGCTGCTTTCCGTTACAATAACCAATACCCAGCACATTCCCTAAGGCCATACGGCGTGCAGCAGCATTGGGGTGGGTGATAAGTCCAGCATCAATCAGGTCCGCCCACTCAATCAGCGGGTCGGCGCCTTCTACTGTCGTATGAACCCGTGCGAGAGCGTGTCTGATCGCTTCCGGTGAGGCATTCTCCACACCAATATCTCCTTTGCGCGTCGCTTCTGCCTCGGGTATAAAGGCCTGCTTGCAGCCGGGTACCTTGGAAGCGATAATCTTACGGATGCGCTCCCCTGCATGATCGGGATCGGTTAAAATGATGACCCCCCGCCGCTCCTGCGCCAATGCAATTTTACGCAGCGTCATTTTATTAATGGCTGAGCCGCCAGTTTCTATCGTATCCGCTTCAACAGCGCGGCGAATGGCCACCGTATCATCCCGGCCCTCTACCACGATCACTTCCTTGATCATTTGCATTTCCCTCCACTGCTACACAGCAAGCTATATTTATCTTTCCCTGCTTTTGAAAACAAAATAAGAAGAGGATATCCTCTTCTTAGCATGGCATAACTATGTTGTTAATACTATCGCATTGCCCTCAACATACACAACCTGTTTTAGTTGATTTCAGGCTTTACCGGTCCGATAACATATACGGTTTTACCGTGCTTACGACCAAATTGGTTGGCTCGGCTCAAACTCTCATAATACACATCGATTTTGTGGCCTTTAATCGCGCCACCGGTATCCTCCGCACGGCGGAAGCCCACCCCTTCGATATACACCCACCAGCCGATTGGAATTATACTCGGATCGACAGCGATGGTACGGCCTTCCGTCACGCGCGTGCCGGATGCAGTACGTGTACCGATACCTGGCTCCTGTGAGGAATACGCCGTCATGGAGACATTTTGTAAAACTTTGCTATATTTAAAATTGACGCCTGCTTTACGGACAGCACTGCCCGAACTAACCGTTGTTGTCTTAACCGCATCATTGGGACCGACGGAAGCAGCAAGAACGACCGGCTTTTTCTTCGTTCCTACCGCAATAACCTTATCCACACGGTTCTGTGCAACTTCCTTGTTAACCAGCTGTTTGGATACCAACTTTCCATCATGATATACCTTTTGAACGTGCTGGACTACCACACCCGATTTGCCGCTTTGAATGACCCGATTATCGCCTTTATAAAGACTTGGATCAGCCGTTTTGATGACCTGATAAGGCACCTGTTTTTTCTGTTCGACCTGCTGTTTCTTCACACGGACGATTTTTATGTCCATGTTAGACGAAACAGAGGCATCCAACGCAGGATAAACTTTATCCGTTGACGATAATTTATAGCCCGAGGTACGAATGGCACCTTCTACTGTATTTTCTGTTGTGTACAGCTTTTTCGTCTCATTGCCTGAAGATACTTTAACTTGATTGGCACGTTTAATGACTACGCGGTCCCCATCCTGTACTGCTCCATTTAGCGGCATAGAAATTGTATCATGCGGCTGAAGTGAAATGGAATGCTCGCTCAGCAAATCTTGAAGCTTGGATTCCCGGGTTTCTACCGCAGATGCCTTGCCATCAATGACAAAAAAGACTTGTTTTTTAGATTGCGTGTACATCAGAATTGAAATCATAATCGTTAGCGCGATTAGAAAAATAGCAACCAAAGCAGCCTGGCGCACATTCTCTTGCTTCCAACGCAATACGTAAGACATGCTGGATGAGCGTGACTCATGGGTCTCCTCTTTTTGGAAAATGCCCATTTCCTCCGTCCTCCTTACATAGCCCGCCGTCTGGAGTATGACATAGTTGAGATTTGACGTGACTATAACAGATTTTCTACAAGACAAGCCCAAACTGCGACTGTCCTGCACCATGTACCCGTCTTCGCGGCATGCTGTCCTCCCCTGTTTAACCACAGTATGATGACAGATTTTCTTTTATTCACAACAAAAAAAGCCAAAGAAAGAGACTAGAGAGCTCTTTCGTGGCTTCCGGCATGTGTGAATATGCGGGAAAACTCATGCACGAGATGGCTTCTCTCTTGTTACGCTTACGGGGTTAGCTGTCGGGTTCGGACGTAGAGAGTCGCCCTAGCTTGGGTCAACCGCTCATGGCGGTCGCCTTCACATTCACCCCGAAGACCCAGAAAGAAATCGAAATACGGCTCCTCCACCTGTTCAATCCCATCCGGGAAAAGAAATTAGGTCGAGCCGGCTGGCGGAAGGGACGTTCCCTTCTTGCACATACGCCGGACGTACTGTAAGCCATATCGGTTCCCCCGTTCCCTGTAAAAGGGACTCAGCGAGACTGGTTCATGAAATGACTTGTTGATGTTTACATTCAAACAACAATTCACTGAAAAGATGATATCCTGTTTCTATGCATGTTGTAAAGCAGGTTTCAAGTACATTTTTCAAAATATTCGGTTAAAATATTGTAATATTCTCGAGTTTCCTGCAACAAATTCATGATTAGCTTCGTCTATCTCTTTATTTTGATCGATTTCTTCGCTTTTTTATTGAATGTCAAATCGTTCCAAGGCATTTTGGGTCGTTATTGACACTAATTCCTCCACTGTAATCCCCTTGATTTGGGCTGCAGCCTCTGCTACCAGTCTCACATGCGCAGACTCATTTCGCTTCCCGCGAAATGGATGCGGCGTCAGGTAGGGCGCGTCCGTTTCAATGAGCAGACGGTCCAGTGGCACCTGTGCGAGCACCTCTTTTGGCTGCTTGGCATTTTTAAACGTTATTGGACCACCGAAGGAAAGGTGAAATCCCATATCCAGCACCATTTTGGCTGTCTCCCAGCTCCCAGAAAAGGAGTGCATGACTCCGCCAATCTCACTCGCTTTTTCCTCACGCAAAATCCTAACAATATCTTCATGGGCATCCCGGTTATGAATAACAATGGGCATTTTGAGCTCACGAGCCAGACCAATTTGATTTCGAAACACCCGATGCTGAATATCCTTCGGTGATGTATCCCAATAATAATCCAGACCGATCTCTCCGATGGCTACGACCTTCTTATGACTACATAACGATGCAATCCATTCTAAATCGTCCTCTTGCATTGTAATCGCATCCTGTGGGTGCCATCCAACTGCCGCATAAATAAAATCATACGTCTCGGCCAATTTCATGGTGGATGGAATGGTCTCACGATTAAATCCGATATTGATCATCCGCGTTACTCCTGATTCGACAGCACGTGCTATAACTTCTTCACGATCTTCGTCAAATTGTGGCGCATCCAAGTGAGTATGAGTGTCGAATAAATCCAAGGTTTACATCTCCTTTTTTTACTTACATTTCTATATAGTTGTCTATTCTTTGACAAAATAATTCCTTATTTCGGCAGGAAGCCTGTCTTTTACCGCGTTCAATTTATTCTGGGGAAAATACATATGATATTTTCCTCGGTGGATACCACTTATGGAGCGCACAATTTCCGAAACTTCGGATATTTCACTCACCTCGCCCTGACGTCCAAGCAGTAAAATCTGGTTGTCCGTCGAGCCACCCTGCCGAAACACATCATAAGGAAGATCCGTCGGAAAATCAATTTCAAAATCATATTCAGGGTGCAAACCAGCCTCTTCCAAAGCTTTCCGAATACTGTCAATGGTATCTGTATCCATATTTTCAATCTCTACATATTTATACAATCTACGGTCCATAAAGCGGCTGCTCAAATCACTTAAAATTTCGTCTTTTTCTCGTTTCCACTGGCTAAATACGGTCTGAATTAATGACTCATCGAGCATTAGATATTGCTCTACTGTAAGCTCTCCTTTCAACAGATCCGGCAGCGGGTCCAGCAGAAAACCAAACTCATATCCGTTTTTAAACAATTCCTTTGCTCGCTTGAAAATTTTACGTAAAAGGATCTCCGAGCTGCGTGTTACAGGATGAAAATAAATTTGCCAATACATCTGATAGCGTGACATTAAATAATCCTCTACTGCATGCATGCCTGATTCCTTCACAACAATTCTCCCATTATGAGGACGCAACAGTCGTAAAATACGGTCCAAATCAATCGTGCCGTAGTTGACACCTGTCGAATGAGCATCCCGCAACAAATAATCCATACGATCGGCATCTAGCGGACTGGTCACCAAGTTAACAACAATCGGCTTATCATACGTTTTGGCTATAACCGCAGCCACCTTTTGTGGAAGCTTCTCGTCGACTTGCCGTAGCACGGCGTTGATCTTCGTGTCTCCCAGTACAATGCGGCATGTCCAATCCTCATGGTTCATATGAAAGGCTTCCTCAATTGAATGTGAAAATGGGCCATGCCCCACATCATGCAATAGAGCTGCACACAGAGCAACCAACCTTTCCTCTTTCGGCCAATCTGGGAAATCTCCACGTTCAAATTGAGAAATAATACTTCTCGTAATCTCATATACGCCCAATGAATGTGAAAAACGGCTATGCTCCGCTCCATGAAACGTAAGATACGATGTGCCTAACTGCCGTATGCGGCGTAAACGTTGGAACTCCGGCGTGTTGATCAACCGCCATATCACAGTATCCTGAACATGAATGTAATTATGTACCGGGTCTTTAAATACTTTTTCTTCACTGAGTGGCTGGTGCAAGATATCAGCTCCTTTAATATTCGGAATAATGGATTAAAATACAATAAAATCCTAAAGCATTTCCCTCATTCGACATTCTTTGTCGTAATATGTCGAATTATAGTTTTTCGACATTTCCAAATCGACAAATTGAATAAATCATCAATAAGATAAGGCAATGCACATGAGTAAAGCTCTTTAATCTAAATACTTTTGCATAATCAGACTGTTACTACATTTTTTAGGTTGACTGTTTTGGGAATCGTTGGTATAGTAAATATCAGAAAAGAGAAAATTTTGTCGAATCATGACACTTATATTATTTTAAACGGCGAGAGGAGCCTGATTTATTATGATGAAATCCACTGGTATTGTAAGAAAAGTCGACGAGCTCGGACGTGTTGTTATTCCAATCGAATTGCGCCGTACCCTGGGAATCGGGGAAAAAGACGCGTTGGAAATTTATGTTGATGGCGAACGCATCATGCTTAAAAAATACGAGCCTGCTTGTATCTTCTGCGGTAATGCTGAGAACGTAATTTACTTCAAAGGGAAAATTGTTTGCCAAGATTGCATTTCTGAAATCCCAACACCTGTGACAAACTGAGAATTTTAGTATATAATAGACTTATCAGATATTGTTAATTCTAACCTTTTTCATATACACTCCTTGTTGCCTTCCACGGTTTGAACCCAACCGTTGGAAGGCCCTTTTTTGTTTAGGCAGATATTCATAAGAGTGCGTTGTAAACATCTCTCTTGGAGATTGCACGATCTGTGGCTGTACGCTTCATTGCGTCCTTGCGTGTAAGTCCCTCTTGCTCGTAATGTGCGACGTGGGACTCCAAAGATAAGGACTGCCACCATGCCTGACGTTCCTGTTCTTCTTCCTCTTCGTCTTTTCCTTCAACCACTAGACAATACTCACCAATCGGTGGATTTTCCTCTAGTTTAGCAAGGCATTGCTCCACGGTTCCTCGTACCCATTCCTCATGCAGCTTGGTCAGCTCACGCGCAAGCACCACTTTGCGTGAACCTAATGTTTCCTTCAACACCATCAATGTCTTCACAATACGATGAGGCGATTCATAAAAAATAATTGTGCCGTGAGATACCTGAAACGATAGCAACAGCTTCTCCAGGTCCTTTTTCTCCCGTGGTGGAAAACCAGCGAAGGTGAACCTTTCTGTATCCAGTCCTGAGGCAATTAAAGCAGATAGTGCCGCATTCGCTCCTGGGATGGGGATGACGCTAATTCCCGCTTCCAGTGCCAGCTTGACCAGATCCGAACCAGGGTCAGAAATGGCCGGTAGACCTGCATCGCTAACCAGCGCCAAGTTTTTCCCTTCTATTATGTAACGTATCAGTTCAGGCCCACTGGCAACCTTATTATGTTCATGATAACTAAAGAGCATATCCGGTGTGATTTCGAAATGAGTGAGCAGTTTACGTGTCTGCCGCGTATCTTCGGCAGCGATAATACTACACGACTTTAAGGTGTTAATTGCCCTAAAGGTCATATCTTCCAGATTCCCAATAGGTGTTGCAACAAGATACAATTTTCCCCGTTCTTCTTCGCTGTTACTAAAGCTTTTTTGTACAGCTGCTTTCACACAGAATCCCCCTTGCTTACTTCTCCATAGATATCTCTTATCTCCTGAGTATAATTCCCATTTTCCTGATATACAATGAGCGGAGGCAACAAACGAACCTCGGGTTTACCGTCACGTAATGCTTCAACCAGTACCATATTGGCTTCCATATGAACTCGTGGGTGAACAAAACGTATTCTTTTGGGTTCCAAACTATGTTTACGCATCAAGGTTATAATCTCGCCCAGCCGCTGCGGGCGATGAACCATGGATACTTTCCCCCCATTACGGACAAGCCGGGTGGATGCCTGAATGACTTCTTCCAGTGTGCAGTTCACTTCATGACGGGCAATTGCCTGGTGAGGATTCAGCTTGATATCGCTACCATTTAGCGGCATATAGGGGGGATTCACGGTAATCGCATCATAAACACCATGTCCCGTGATGTGAACCAGCTCACGCAGGTCCCCTTCCCGAATCTGAATTGCTGCTTCTAATCCATTCAAGCTGACACTGCGTCTAGCCATATCTGCCAAGCGTGGTTGAATCTCAATTCCTTCAATAGACGCTTTTGTTCGTGTCGTTAGCAGCAGGGGGACAACCCCATTGCCTGTACACAGATCAAGAATCTTTCCACGCTGCGGAATACCAGCAAAACGTGCCAGCAAGACCGCATCCATCGAGAAGCTGAATACTTCATCACTCTGGATAATGCGCAAATTATGTGAAAGCAGATCATCAATTCGTTCAGACTTCTTTTCTTTTTCCTCCATAGTGCTCTCCCATCTTTTATAACCAAAGTCGCTTTTCACTCATACTTCCCTACAAAAAAAGCCGTAGGCATCTTGCTCCTACGGCTTGTTTTTATTTATTCAAAAATGACAGACAGAAGAGGCAATCGCCTTCCGTTCGCAAATGTCCGTAATACACGTTGCATATATGAAATCCTTCATGATACAGCCTTGCTAGATTGTCGTAGCCTTCGCCCACGACCTCACCCGTTTGCCCTTCATCCTTAATGACGATCGGAGGAGGAAGCTTCGGCTTGTTTGCCGTCTTTTCTTCTCCAGAGGTTTCACGTTTGAGCATCTTGCGCACCTGTTCGTTTTCAATCGTTAGTCGTTGATTTTCCTCCAGCAGCTCTTTAACTGCCAGTTTCAATTCACCCAGATCGCTATGCAACTGTCCCATTTGGGTTTCCATTTCGTGAATACGCGCAAAAACATTTAATTTATCCAAGTTTCCACCCCGAAGCAACCTAATGGTTTACTTGACGACTACATCGTCCATTGGAAGTTCCTTGACCTTACTGATCTCAAACAGTTGAACATGCACCGTGCGATGACCTGCATTCACACCTACGACTTTACCTTCCCCCAAAGAGGTGATAACCATCTTACCCACCTGAGGTAGCTCTTCTCGCATACTTTCGTAGTTATCATGTTCAAACTTGAGACAGCACATCAATCTCCCGCACAACCCGGAAATCTTCGTCGGATTCAGCGACAAACTCTGATCCTTCGCCATCTTAATAGATACCGGCTCAAAATCCCCCAGCCATGAGGAGCAACACAGAATACGTCCACAAGGTCCAATTCCGCCAAGCATTTTAGCCTCATCCCGTACGCCGATCTGCCGCAGCTCGATCCGTGTACGAAAAATACTGGCCAAGTCCTTTACAAGCTCTCGAAAATCTACTCGACCCTCTGCCGTAAAATAAAAAATGATCTTATTGCGGTCAAATGTAAATTCTACATCTACCAATTTCATTTTAAGGCCATGGTCTTTAATTTTATTTAAACACGTGCCGAATGCATCCTTGGCCGCTAATTTATTCTCTTCTACCACAAGAGCGTCATCATCCCCAGCAATACGAATGACTTTTTTTAAGGGCAGGACAACATCCGAATCATTTACCTCTTTTTTGCCCACTACAACCTTGCCATATTCAATACCGCGCGCGGTCTCTACAATGACACAGTTTTCTTTCTCCACTGGAAGATCCAGCGGATCAAAATAATAAGTCTTGCCCGCCTTCTTGAAACGGACACCCACTACACTATACAAAAATTAACCCCCTTGTATGCCACTAAACCTCATTTGAAGCCGACATTGTACGAATGGCCGCAATTGAAGTCTCACTGTCGCACAAACCGGGAACCTGGCGTCGCGGATTGTGCAGAGTGGAACAAGCGCGCCTTCCTGTTAGCCGGTGATAGAACCGCTTGTATTGGACAACCCAATCAGAAGCTGCTCCACGCATAACTGCCCGTTGACGTGAAAACGGAGCTTCTTCCTGCAATTCGCGGCCAAATCCATATAAGAGACCCATTGTTCCGTGCTGCGGGTGATTGCCAATTTGGAGACGGACTCCAAATGATCTATGAAAACAATGCTTTCGTGCCTTCCGTAACGGAAATGAAGCATATCCTTAAACCACAAATGAAACAGATGAAACAGAATATCCAGGTGTTCAGAAAGTCCAGTTTTAAAAATCTTCTGTTGAGCCAGAATAATAGACGAGCTCCCCCGACTCATGGACTCCTTCACTAATTGTAACACTACGTTTCTAATTTCTGCAAACCAATTCTGCTGGAGAATTTCTCTACATGATTCCAGTCCTGAAGCAATATGAACGACCGACCGGACAAGCCCTGCCGTATAGCCTTCCCCAATTAATGCCTGCATCATCACCTCCGGCTGTAAAGCGTGGAAAGGAACCTGCTGCGTCCGTGATTGAATCGTAGGCAGCAACGCCTGTCCATTTTCAGAAATGAGTATACCGACCACTGGAATTTGGGGCTCCTCCAGAAATTTAAGTAAGCTATTAGCAGCTTGCACTGTCATGGTATCCGCCTGTCGGATGATATATACCTTCGGATTGGAGCTTTCAGATTTGTAAGAAAATATACGTTGAAGCCCGCGAATCTGATCAATTTTAATCGTAGCTCCATCCGGCTCTACAATATGCAAATCTGGATGATTCCCGTGCTCTACCTTGCGGCATGACAAACACTCCCCACATGCATCGTCCGTCTGTCGCTCACAAAATAAAGCCTTAGCAAAGATCTGCGCCATGTTCATCTGCCCGCTTCCCGGCGGCCCGCTAAAAACATAGGCATGGTTGACCGTATGATTCCGTAGTGCACTTTGCAGCATTTTTTTGGCTACATCCTGGCCCATTATATGTTGAAAAGACATATTTCCTCACTTTCTCCACTGAAAACAACTGTGACCCATCGGCAAATCGTTGTTCTTCCAGGCATGTACATAGTCAAAAATAATCTGCCAGCATGATCAGCAAGCAGATTATTTCTTCGTGGCAATAGCCCGTCTGTATTCATTTATAACATAAGTCTGCATTAAAATGAGAGATTAATTAGCAATCCTCTGATCTCACCGACCCCTTGCAAAAGCTCAATCTTGCCTTGCTCGGTTTCGAGCAGTTCATCTGCCATTTTGAGCAACAGCTCATCCACTTCATCAATCAGCTTATAACGTTTGCTGCGTCCCCGGCGATCCCAGCCCTTCGTGTCCTTCATGGACACGCCTCGCCGAACGGTATCTTCCAAAAACCGTTTAACCAGCATCTTATAGGCCTTCAGCTCACGAATCGTCATTGAACGTGCAAGACGATCTCCCTGCATTTGTATTTCCTTAAAGCGCCGATTCAATTCCTCCTGCGAAGCTTGCTCACCATTTTGCTGCATAACGTCGGAGAAGCTCTTGGGCTGAATTGGCTTTGCACTCATTTCATTTGTAGACAATGTACTTTGTAAAGGGCGATAGCCCGGATTTATTTTCATATAAACCTGCTTTCTCCCCGGATGCTTCCACTTTCCCCCTTCATGAACAGTTCAACCTAGAACTCAGGGTTTCTTCGGCTTTCCGGGGACTGCGCTGTAGCGCTGCCGTTTTAGTAGACCTGCCCTCATTCCCATCATGCAGGAAGATACAGGCGATTCCCCTATCATATCGGCAGAATAGGCCCTATTGTGTAGATTCAGAAATGCTCGAAACGGTCTACAGGCATCACGAATACCGTCGCTCCACCCACCTGCACTTCAACAGGCAACGGTAAATAGGAGTCCGTCGTCCCGCTCATAGGGGTAACGGGTGTGACCAGCTGTTCACGAACCTTGCAACTGCTGCGAATGACGTTCATTAATGAGTCCACCTGATTGTCATCAACACCGATCATAAATGTCGTATTACCTGCACGCAGAAATCCTCCTGTGCTCGCCAATTTGGTAGCACGGAAATTAGCTTTCACCAGTCCGCTGGATAATCTATTACTGTCCTTATCCTGTACAATCGCAATAATCAGCTTCATCCTGTATTCCTCCTTCAAGTCATATTAGAGACAACCTTGTCCCTAGCTCAATTTTACCGTATATCCTTCGACAATTATATGCTAAAATTCTGAGCAAACCGTGTTTTCAGCAAATCCTTCAATACTTGCTCCACCTGCTCTGGCGCCGGAGATGCATCAACAATTGTAATTCGCTCCGGAAATTTGCGAGCCAACTCCAAATATGCCTCTCGCACCTTATGGTGAAACGATATACTCTCCATGTCGAGGCGGTCCATTTCTGCTCCTCGTGACGCACTAATTCTTGCCAATCCCAGTTCGGGCTCAATATCCAGATAAAATGTGACATCCGGCTCCCAATCATCTACCGCAAAGCGATTAATTGAAGCTACCTCTTCAATTCCGATTCCTCTTGCAAATCCTTGATAGACTAAGCTACTATCCACAAAACGATCACATAATACGATAGCTCCCTGTTCAATAGCCGGCTTTACCTTCTCCACCAAATGCTGACGCCGTGCCGCCGCATATAAAAGTGCCTCTGTTCGAGCATCCATACTGGTATGAGCAGGGTCCAAAATGATAGAACGAATCTTTTCGGAAATTTCGATGCCACCCGGCTCCCTTGTCGTGATGACTGGATAGCCTTCTTCCTCCATAAACTTCGCCAGCCGTTGAATCATAGTTGTTTTACCGGAGCCGTCTCCCCCCTCCAGTGTAATAAAAATGCCTTTGCGATTCATGTTATTCCCTGCTTTCCTGTCTGAAAAATAAAAGTCACCCACAGGCTACGTATGCTTCTTTTATTCAGTCTTCTGTATTTGTTAAGTCTCTAGTATCTAATCTTTATTGTAAACGGAATACCCGAATTGTAAGCATACTTTCATCTGCTACCCCGTGCCATTTGGCTCCCAGCTTACGTAGACGACCCATCCGCAGTGCAATCGCTTCTGTGATCGTTTCTCCTGCATATAGCAGTGGAATACCTGGAGGATACGGGATAATCATTTCGGCCGCTACCCTACCAGCGCATTCCTCTACAGGCACCGTCTCCATCTGATCGGGGCTAATCGGTCGAAGCCCAAACGGCACCGGAATAGAGTATCCCTTCATTCTATCATTGTTCCACGTGGAAAAATCTAATTCGAGTCTTTGCTGCTCTTTTTCCGTTGGCCCCGGCTCACCAGCCGTCTCCTTAAATCTTATATCATTATTTATATGCACAAGAGCCTGCAACAGGTGACTCGCATCCTTAGCCGTAGAGCCTAACGTAAACAATAAAACAACATGTTTTTCGTCGCTCATCTCTGGAACACATCCGTAAGTCTCCAATTCGTGCTTGAGTTCAAATCCATCCAGTATACCCCATGCATCATACAGCACCAATTTAAAAGGATCCTGGGTTGAATATCTGCTTATTCCCTCCTCAGCCCTTTCTAGGACCTCAGAGATTCCCCTGTGAGCGTATTCCCCCTCTAGTGCCTGCTGTGTAGGTTCTAACAAGCGAAAGCGCGGGAGCTGCTCCAGGCCCTTTCTAAAAGCATCTACTGCCGCTAAGCCCATGGTAAAAGCATCTGCTCCATACGCCTCTATATACCATCTTGCCAAATCCAATGAAGCCATTAACGGATAAGAAGGGCTAGAGCTTTGCACCATCGCCAGTCGCTGACGAAGTAGTTCCCGATGAATTCTCTTTCCCTGCACATGTAACATGGCCCCCATGGTCATGGCTGGGAGCATTTTATGTGTCGATTGGACGACTACATCAGCCCCACAGGATATCGCAGAGGCTGGCAAACGAGGATGTAGTCCATAATGGGCACCGTGTGCCTCATCTACCAATAGCGGCACATGGGCTGCATGACAAGCCTTAGCCGTTGCCGTCAGGTCATGCCCCATCCCATAGTAATTAGGTAGTGTAAGTAACACCCCTTTTGCCGAAGGATATGTCTTCAGTGCAGCCTTTATTGTATCCGTCGTTGGGGCAACCGCCAATCCGCTCAGTGTATCTATTTCCGGATCCAGGAATACCGCATTAGCCCCTGACAGCATGAGACCGTTCAGGACAGATTTGTGTACATTTCTCTGTACCAGCAGTAGATCTCCCGGCTCCGTACATACAGTTAAAATCATAGCCAAATTACCGACCGTGCTTCCTCCAATTAGCCAAAAGCTCTCTTCAGCACCAAAACACTTTGCAGCCAGCTCTTGCCCTTCACGAATCACATCTTCTGGGTGATGCAAATCATCCAGTCCAGTAATTTCTGTCGCATCAATAGACATCACTTCTTGCAACAGAGATGCAATATTTTCATGCTCATATACTTGTCCATTTTTATGACCGGGCACATGGAAAGAAGCATTGCCCTGAGTCCGGTAACGTATTAGGGCTTCCATTAATGGTGCGTGTACCGCCTTTTTCCCCATCATTCTGCAATCCTTCCAAACAAAGCTTTATATATACCTTATTTTATCGTAAAATCAAGCGGAATCCTACTTTTACTCACAGAAAAAAAGGCCCGTATCGACAGACCTTGAATGCCAATCCTTCAAAGACTAATTAGCAAAGGATATTATGCATTTTTCTGTACCCAGATTTGCTTTAGTTGATCAATAAAAAAATGATATTTGGCATCAGTTGCATCCGTGTGTACCATTTCAGCTTCACACGTATCACAGATAAACTCGGAAACGATAAAAATGCCTTCATGCTTGTGCTGTCCGCATATAATACAGCGGTGGCCGCCTTGATCATGCATATCCATCCCACCTTGTTTCTTTTACTATTAGTATGGGGCACTTTCTACTATTTTAAACCTTTTCATAGCTCAGTTTGACGATATACTCTATATATATTCCTCCTGGGTCATTATGGTGTTTGTACCCCGTATGTTTAAAAAACAGCCGTCTATGCCGATATAATAAGAAAAGCTCTTATGTATGGATACCCTTTCATCGGAGCCTTGAACACTTCATCAGTGATAGCTTTTCCAGTAATTATAGAGTAGGCTAGCTAACACTGGATGTCGATCATTCTGTATTTCTACAAAAACGATTAAATGCTTATTTAAAGCGGCATGAGCGAAGTACCGTCCCTTTTTCCGGCTGTGGACGGGAAGCCACTTGTGATGCAGTAGATTAATGAAAGGACTGTTCGCATGACAGAGGAAACCGGAACCAAAGCTACCTACTATCACTACAAGCTCATTAAAAAAATCAGTATACCGCGTCAACTAGTATGGAGTCATATTTCACTGCCTATTATTATGCTTCTCTTTCTGCTTCTTGCCTTTTCCTGGACTAGCGTGTTTTTGTTTGCTCTTGCCTTTTTCCTTACCTTATGGGTACACTTCGTAATCTCACGATCTGTCCTATACATCGGTGGCGGAGCATCCTTCCGCAAACGTTGGACATTCCACCGTAAGTTACCATGGCTAGGCTATATGACAGACCAGTACATAGGCTATAGCATCTTTCGTCGTGTGCACATACATACCCTCTGGATCGGTATCTGCTTATCAGGCGTATTCATTCTCTGGTCTCCACCAGCCTTTACGGTATCCTTACTCTTCTGGCATCTATGGCTTATTGCACCGCGTCTATACATCCTCAGTCGGCTTACGGGCGAGAGAAAAGACGGCATGTTGAAGTTTACCGATGAAGATGCCTCATATTATCAACAGTAAATCTAACCACTCATATCCGTACAGATAAAAAATTCCGATCTGAACTACCTACAACGATCTAGACTGAAGCAAAAAGGAGCAACCTCAATCGGTTACTCCTTTTTTTGCGACTTAACAACCATAATCGCTTTATTCTCTTATCAAGTAAACTTTCCTCACCTTTATCCTCATTATTAATGTAGAGCAATTATTCAACATGCAAATATATAAAAGGAAGCTACTCCCTACTCAACGGCAGTTCTGAGTGCTTCCCCACATCCAATCTCATCATTCCTCATTATACACAGCATACGATACGCTATGAGTTTACTATAAATATGATCTACATTAAGTCCTATGCTGCTTACCGGTTGAAAACCGTACTCCTAATTAAGATCCACGCTTTTGCTCTTCACAACAGCCTTTCTGTCTTTTGGAACCAATACAGTAAAAGAACCATCATGCACAGACAAATGCACCATGTGTTTATTTT
The DNA here is from genome assembly GCF_011066155.1 of Paenibacillus sp. EKM206P. Lineage (NCBI taxonomy): Bacteria > Bacillati > Bacillota > Bacilli > Caryophanales > Paenibacillaceae > Paenibacillus > Paenibacillus sp. EKM206P. The sequence continues at coordinate 95,785 of NZ_JAAMNQ010000018.1, forward strand.
TCTGAAACACCTTCTGATTGGAGGTGGATAGATTCGGTTCCTCAGTCCACCCCCAAGCTGCAATCTCCTCTAGATAAGGAGCAGGTAGACTATCACTTTCCTTCAACGCTGGCAGTGCATAGCGAACATAGTCCATGTCCGAATTACTGCTGGCCCGATCGGTTTTACTAGCTTCTTTGGGAACCGGAAACGTCTTCTCGTTGGCAGCACCCTCAAACGATGTCCAAGAAGGCTCCTCTTCCACGCACCCGGTAAGAATCGCGACAGCGACACTGAATAGCACCAATAGAGCAAGCCATTTATTTCGCCGCATGATCTTCCCTCCTTACCAGCCTGATTGATTATACAAAAATCCTATGATGGAGTTTGCATAATTCTGCAACAATGCAGCGTGTGTGTATGGGATTCAATACCTATATTATACAGGGTTTACTCTTACATTCCGTAACAAAAATGTTACCTTCCTTTTGTAAGGATATTTCTAAAATATCCGTATATGCAAAAGAGGACCATGATCTCATTGAGATCATGGTCCTCTTTACTTGTTGCTTGGCGACGTCCTACTCTCCCAGGACCCT
>NZ_JAAMNQ010000019.1:0-66297 GCF_011066155.1 Paenibacillus sp. EKM206P
GCATGCTTATTTTTCACTATACCATAAGGTTTCTAATTATTTTGCTGGAAATGTTGACAAGCTATTAGCTGGTATAGTTAAACAAAGGCAGCCGATCACTATGATCGGCTGCCTTCTTGTCTTTTATGAGCTATCGTTTTCCGTTAGCATAATGACTTACTGTGATACGGTTCACCGTGCTGTTTGTAACGGCAAGTTTAATGGTCATCTACACGGAGGGCCTTCTTAGCGTTATAAGCTACAAACTTTACAACGATTACTCAGATAACGGACGACAGCATCAATAAGAGCAAGTCGGGAGAAACGAACGCGTTCACGAAATGGTTTGTAAAATACGAATGATTTCTTTTTCGATAACGGAATCGTCAACAGTATCCAGATACTCAGGACTAATCACTTGATACTGTTTCATCTTATAAAATTCCATAACGGCTTGTTTCAAGGTGAGATCATACCATTGAATACTAAAGGTCGGTTCCATAATGCGCCGAAGCGTAGCATCGTCTTGAACTAAGGACAGCGCAACGTGCATTCTGTTAAAAATCTTTTTATCCATACCGGATTGAAAAAAAGATTGTAAATTTTTAATTCTATTTTGTTGAGCAACGGAAATATTTTCAAAAAGTCGTGGATAAAACTCCTTAAGGTCTTGCAGGAACAAATCGGATAAATAAATAACACCTATTAACGATTCCAGAAACGTTTTTTGAAAGCGATCAATATATGAAACGGAATCATCATATACAACGGTGTCAGCCTGCTGCAAGTACTGAATTCCATACTCTACAACCTGTTCGATGATTTCATCTTTGGATGAAAAATGCTTGTAAAGCGTCACTTTACTAATATCCATATGTTTTGCGATATCGTCAATTTTCAGTTGGCTGAATCTGGTTCTTCTAATTACAGGTTTGATTTTATTAAGATATTGATCTGCGCTCATGGGTTTTCTCACGATTGAAGCCTCCTCTACCGCTCGTCAAATCATATTATATCAAAATAGAGGTATCAATAAACAATGTTTAAAAAGATTATTAAATTAACTAATTTTATTAAATTAGTTTACTTAGTTTATTTATCCGATGTATAATCTCTCTTGTAATGAATATCCAATCAAGGAAGGGATAACGGTCCCAATAAGCGATATCCATTTCTCGAAATCACATTAAAAAAGGAGATTACACAATGAAAATCACAGTTCTCGGCTCACTCGGCAATATTAACCGCAACTACCTCCCATCCCTAATCGCAGACGGCCACGATGTTACCGTCATCACAAGCTCCAAAGATCGTATCGCCGACATCAAAGCGCTCGGTGCCGAACCAGCGGTCGGCTCAAACCTCGACGTCGAATTCCTCGCGCAGGCTTTTGCAGGTAGCGACGTCGTCTACCTCATGATATCAGGTATCAATTATGCCTCTGGCACCGACATGTGGCAGACCGCCATTGATCTTTCTGAAAATTATAAGGCCGCTGTGCTAAAATCAGGCGTAAAAAACGTCGTCAACCTCAGCTCAGTCGGCGCCGACAACCCAAACGCCGGCATTCTCTACAGCTATCATTTTGCAGAAGAAGCGCTAAACTCGCTTGAAGACGTGAACGTTGTCCACATCCGCCCTGTCGGCTTTTACAGCAATCTTTTTGCCGACATGCAAAGCCTAAAAACCCAGCAGACCATCTTCAGCCCAATTTCAGTTGACATCCCACAAGGCTGGGTCAGCCCCGTTGATATCGCGGACGTCGCTTACGCCCTGATTTCTCACACCCCATCGGGTAAAAGTGCGAAGTTCATTGTTAGTGACTGGGCCACAGGTAACGACTGGCTCAATGCCCTTGCTGAGAATGGTATCGAGGCCAAATACCAACAAATCACCGTTGAAGCTCTTGCTGAGAATATGAAAAAAATCGGCTTCCACGAAAACACTGCCAATGCCTTTGCCCAAATGAACCGCGCCTGCGAGAACGCCGACGAGTTCTACGTCAGCCTCCGTGCCACCGACTACCACCTCGGTAAAGTCAAGGTCGAAGACTTTGCAAAAGTTTTTGCAGATGTGTATATTAAATCTGTTTAAACAGCGAGAATATTGTTTAACCTGCGGATGAGAACGCGCCTAAGTGCGCTATTTCTTTCGATAACTTGAGACCTCGAATAGGGTTTACTATGACTTGGTTTTGACATATAAAGAACAAAGCTCGCTGAAGTGACAGCGAGCTTTGTTCTTTATTGATGAATGCGCACAAAAAAATAACCTTACCTGTGATAAGGTTCATATCGATTGACTTTAAACTAATCTGCTCGTTAGCTTAATGAAATAGCGTCAGTCTAATGTAGTGTAGTGCTTAGGAGAAAGAAAATAAGCCCATCACTTTGATTTGGAGGTTAAATCATTTCCAATTAATAAAGGGATAGGCTCTCTTTGGTATTAAATAAGGCGTGGTAAAAGCCAATTTATTGAGCTATCGTTTCCCCGTTAGCGTAATCAGCGATAAATAAATAAGCTCAAATTTTTTTTAATATACGCGGCGGATATATTTTTGTTCAAATCTTGTTTCTTTACTTATTGTGTAGAAACAGCCCTTTATGCTTATTGAAAAAATCAAAGTACACTTTTGGGTTTTCTAATTCCCACCATTGCTTTATGTCGACTGGATTAGCTTCTAAATCATATATTTTTGTAAACTCCATCGCCAGTAAAAACGGTGAGTGCGTTGCAATGATAAATTGACATCCGCAATAGTGAGCCATTTCCTCTATCATTTTGACAAGTTCAAGCTGCATTTTAGGAGATAGACTGTTCTCCGGTTCATCCAAACAATATAATGTGTCATTTTTAAATTTGGAATTAAAATAACTCAGGGCTGTCTCCCCATTGCTGTTCAGTTTAATTTCGGTGCCGGCGACTCTGCGAATAAACTCCCTGCGTGAAATTGATTTTTTTCTTGAGAGCACCTGTAACCTCAATGCTTCATAATCATCCATGCTATTCATTTTCACTGTATTGCCGAATTTCAGATTTCCCCATTCCGATCTTATATCTTCTGTGCTATCCACGATTTCATCGTTGTTTGTGCGGACTGTAAGCATATAATCAAAAATATCGTCACTTGTGATTATCCTACTTCCATTTGGAATTCGATGTTTAAATCCCTCGTCGTCAAGTCCAAGTTCAAATTTACAATGTTCAACATATGAACTGAACAATTCACTTGAATTGAATGGTGCAATACGATTTAGTTCCAATTTATTCGCTATGAGATTTAGAAGTGTGCTTTTCCCCGAGCCGTTTCCTCCATATAAAATTGTGATTTTTGAAAAGCTCAATTCGGAAAACCGATTTTTTGAGAAAATGCCACATGGGTAAGTTTCGTCGACATATCCAAACCTACCGCCATTGTATGCCATTCTTTGTTCTATCAATGAGGATTCTTCATCTATAGGCAATATGAATTTATCTAAATACATTTTCATTCCTCCGTAATTCATCTAACCTGCTCTTATGTTTTCTCTTCCGTTTCAATTTGAAGTTTTCAACTAGTAAACCTCCCTCAATAATGTGGGAGCTTCCTCTTCTAAAAGCATTGATTGCTCAATCCCCTTCCATTCATAGTCGATGTAGGTATTATAGCAGACGAAATCTACTTATCTTATCTTGGTTGTGCTAATCTGCTCGTTAGCTTAATGAAGCAACGTCAGTCTAATACTTTATTTTTCAGTCTAGAACTTTATTTTCTTTTGACAATAGCGGCAGTATGGACATGAGGTTGATCCATGCTGCCGCTATTTTTCTGTTTTCTGGGAGGAATATGCCTAACTTACTTGCTAGCGAAGGTGTTATTTTTGGTGATTTTTTCGGTATTCGGATGGAGTTACCTTGTTGACCGTTTTGAACATCTTGGAGAATAGGAGTACATCTTTATACCCTACAGACCGAGCAATATCTCCGATTTTAAGGGAAGTATTTCTTAATAGGGAGCACGATTTTTCCATCCTCAAATGTAATAAAAATTCCTGCGGTGACTTATTGAGTTGCTGTTTAAATAAACGATGCAAATACGAACGGTCAATTGAAATGTACTTAGCAATATCACTTACGGTAATGAAGTGTGAGTAGTTTTGTTGAATGAAGAGAAGCGCTTCTTTAATATACCGCTGCTGTCTTACCTCAGGGTTGACTTCCTGATTAGGGTAAAGTTCAAACATCAGATACAGAAATTCATACAGCTTGGATGTAAGCAACAGGTCTTTGTTGGATTTCAGCGTAGAAGAAACCACGATGCTCTCCATACAGCGGGCAAGGCTGCCCTCCGCTTCAAACCGGAAAATGGGATTGTCCCTATGGATACAGGTCCGGCTTAGATATTCTTTTGCTTGCACCCCATTAAAACCAATCCAGGCATATTCCCATGGGTCAAGCTCATCCGCTTCGTAGTAAATTAAAACCTTCGGTTCAATAAAGAAAGCATCGTTTTTCTCCAAATGATAGATTTTATCGTTGACTTTAAAGATCCCTTTTCCTTTTAAAATAAAATGCACCATATATCCGCTTCGAATGGCTGGACCATAAGAGTGTTTGCTGGTACAGCTCTCTTTGCCACATGTGTATAGATTGAGATCCAGATTGTTATAGGAATGATTGGAAAAATGCGAACTCATTTGGTTTCACCCCTTAATTCATCTCTGCATATTATCACACTGTTTCATATAGAGTCTACATTATTCCATATAATTATTAAAACTATTCAATTATTATTAGAATGTAAACGATAAGCAAACAACATAATTTATACTTTTTGAAAATATTACTATTGGCGCTACAAGGGGGTCACTATGGCTATAATCATCGATAAAGAAAAGCTTTTATTCCATTTACAAGGCAGCAATACCAGTTATGTCATGCAGGTTATACGAGGTGGTTATTTATCCCATCTGTATTGGGGAAAGAAAATTCAGAACTATCGGGGGAGCAATAAAATCATCTTTATGGATAGAGGATTTTCGCCCAATCCCGATGGCGAGGATCGAGCCTTTTCACTGGATACCATCCCACAAGAATATCCGTCATTTGGGAATAGTGATTTCAGGATTCCTGCGTATCAGATTCAATTGGAGAATGGTTCTACCGTGACCGATTTTCGGTATAAAGAACATCGGGTTTTCCAAGGCAAACCAAAATTGAAAGGGCTTCCTTCTACGTATGCAGAGGATGATGGCGAAGTAGCAACACTGGAAATCGTCCTTGAAGACCCATTAATTGATGTAAAGGTTGTACTATCCTATAGCCTATATCAAAAGCGGGATGTCATTACCCGTTCAGTCCGTTTCGAGAATGAAGGTCGGCAACAGCTAAAACTGCTTAGAGCGTTAAGTGCCAGTGTGGATTTTCGAGATGATGAATATGAACTCATTACCTTGTATGGTGCGCATAACAATGAAAAAAATATAGCAAGGCGAAAAATTGTACCCGGAATTCAAATGGTAGACAGCTGCCGTGGCGCTAGCAGCCCTCATCAGGCACCCTTTATGGCACTTGTAAGAGAAGGGACAGATGAAGATCAGGGCGAAGTATACGCCTTTAATCTGGTGTACAGCGGGAACTTTACGGCCCAGACGCAGGTAGATTCCTATCGGAACACAAGAGTCACGATGGGGATTAATCCTTTTGATTTCACATGGCTGCTTGAACCAGAGGAATCGTTCCAAACGCCAGAAGTGGTCATGGTATACACCGAAAATGGCTTGGGCGGTATGTCGAGAATTTATCATGATTTATACAGGAACAGATTATGCCGTGGGCCTTTTCGTGACAAGGAGCGGCCGATCCTGATTAATAACTGGGAAGCTACCTACTTTAACTTTGATGCCAACAAGATTGAGCAGTTGGCGAAGGAAGCTCAAAGTGTGGGAGTGGAGCTGTTTGTATTGGATGATGGGTGGTTTGGAAAACGAGATGATGACAATACTTCATTAGGCGATTGGGTGGTGGATCGTCGCAAACTTCCAGATGGATTGCCGGATCTTGCAAACCGCATTCGAAATCTGGGTATGGAGTTTGGTTTGTGGTTTGAACCTGAAATGGTATCCATAGACAGCGACTTATACAGAAAGCATCCCGATTGGTGTATCCATGTCCCTGATCGTCCGTATACGTTGGGAAGAAATCAGCTTATGTTGGATTTATCGAGGAAGGAAGTGTGTGAATACGTTATTAAATCGGTTTCCGATATTTTATCGGATGTTCCAATTACTTATGTAAAATGGGACATGAATCGTCACATGACGGATGTGGGTTCGGCAGCCTTGCCACCTGAGAGACAAAGGGAGACTGCGCATCGTTATATCCTGGGACTCTATAATATTATGGAAGAGCTTACATCAAAGTTCCCCAATGTCTTATTCGAGAGCTGTTCTAGTGGAGGAGGCCGTTTTGATGCCGGCATGCTCTATTACATGCCTCAGACCTGGACGAGCGATAATACGGATGCCATTTGCCGACTGAAAATTCAATGGGGAACAAGTCTTGTCTACCCGCCAATTACCATGGGGGCACACGTTTCCACAGTACCCAACCATCAAGTGGGTAGAATAACTCCCTTGGAGACAAGAGGTTATGTCGCCATGGCCGGGAATTTAGGATATGAGCTGGATTTGACGACATTAACCGTTGAAGAAAAAGAAGTGGTGAAAAAACAGATAGCTCTATATAAAGAAATGAGATCGCTCATTCAGTTTGGAAATTTTTACAGAATGATTAATCCGTTTGATGAAAATGAAGCCGCATGGAGCTTTGTGTCAGAGGATCAAACGGAAATGGCGGCCAGCTATTTCAAGGTTTTATCCCAACCCGCTGCCGCGATTAAAACGTTAAAATTCAAAGGTTTGAATCCAGACTACGTTTATAGAAATGTAGAAACCGGTGAGCTGTTCGGCGGTGATGAATTAATGCATGTTGGCATAACGCTTGCCAGGGTGAAGCAGGACTTTTTAGGCATGTTCTGGAGATTTGTTAAAGAAGAGATCTGATTCAGCTAGAGGAGGGTTTACTAGATGGAAGCAAAAGAAAAGCGGTATAAGCACATTTCTCAAGAAATTTTAAAATATATCGGTGGTGAAGAGAACATTATCGGTGTGGCCCATTGTGCCACAAGATTAAGAATTGTACTTGAGGACAATGAAAAAGCGGAATTAAAGAAGATTGAAGATATTGATCTGGTTAAAGGTGTTTTCATAGCGGGGGATCAACTGCAGATCATTTTTGGAGCAGGGTTGGTCAATAATATCTATGCCGTGTTCTCCAAACTGACCGGAACAGAAGATATGTCATTAAGTGATGTCAAATCAAAGTCCGCACAAAAGCAAAATCCTTTTCAAAAAGCCATTAAATCGCTGTCAGATGTCTTCATTGAGATCATGCCGGGAATTCTCGCCGCCGCATTGTTAATGGGGATAACCGGGCTGTTAGGTCAGAAGGGGTTATTTGGTCCTAAATCGATTGTGGAGATGTATCCAATTTTTCAAGGGATTAATCGCTTTGTTCAAATCGTTTCCACGGGTATTTTCACCATCCTGCCGCTGCTTGTTGTTTATTCTGCAACCAAGAGATATGGCGGTCGTCCTATTCTGGGGCTTGTGCTGGGTGCGATTATGCTGCATCCGGCCCTGGCGGATGCCTTTGAGGTAGCTAAAGGGAGTCAAAATCCGGAATCGATCAGTCTTTTCGGCCTTCCCGTACAGTTGGTTGGATTTCAGGGTGGTATTATTATTGCTCTAATGATGGGATACGTGGTAGCCAAGTTGGATCAGTTTTTTAACAAAAAGGTTCCAGACATGATTAAATTATTTTTGGCTCCGTTGCTGACGGTCTTTGTTTCTTCCCTGCTATTGTTTACGATTATCGGCCCTCTTGGGCGAGAGTTGGCCAGTCTAGTCACCGTTTCGCTGCTTTGGATGACGCAAAATCTTGGAATATTCGGTTTTATGTTTTTTGCAGGCATTCAGCAGATCATTGTTATTACAGGTTTACATCATGTTATGGGTGCGGTAGAAGCGCAGCTGTTAACCGATACAGGCAGAAATTTTATCAACCCATTGGCATCAGTAGCTTTGATGGCTCAAGGGGGCGCCGTTTTGGGGTATATTCTTTTGAATCGCAAAGACACTAAAGTTAAAGAAATGGGTTACTCTGCATTCGGGTCTGTACTTTTTGGAATCTCGGAACCAGCGATCTTCGGGGTCACTTTAAAGTATAAGTTCCCCTTAGTTGCTGGATGCCTCGGAGGAATGGTTGCGGGAGCATATGTATATTTAAGTAAACTGACAGCCATAGGATTCGGAACCACGGCTCTTCCGGGCTTTGCAATTGCAGCGTCGGATTATCACGGTCATATCAATTATCTTGTCGCTCATCTTATTGCCCTGTTATGTGGGGCATTATTTACCTTGGCTTACGGTGCTATCAAGAGCAAGAGGTCACGAGCCTGAACCAAAAGAACATTAGCAGGTTGAAAAAATTAAGCTTTTATGAAAACGGTTAAAGGAAGAGAATATTTGTGGAATGGACAAGAGAGCATAGATGAAAAATTAAAAGGGCCGTCCTCCGTCGTTATAAACGACCGAGGATGGCCCTAAGTTTTACATAGGTATGCATGTACATTCGTTAAAGCTAATCGATGCCACCATCGCTTTCAATCAGCCCTTTGCCGATTACATTGGCCGAAACCGGAGGCTTGCCGAGCTCCCGAGACCATATGGACAATTGCCCAATATGGTGGATTTGGTGGGCAATGACATGGCGCATCACCTCGCCCCAGGCATCCATTACAATTCTGCCGTCCGGGAGGTGATCTTCAAACCTTTTCCGTTCCAGACCATCATGCCAGGCGAGCACGAACGGCTCGACATTGAGTCGAAACTTCGCATCCAGCTCACGGACCTTGTCGAGCGTATCATACAGAGAGAAGTCCTCCTGAAAGTCGGGTTTGCCCTGAATCGTTTGAATCCAGCTCCACTCCACATCAACGATATGAAAGAGTGTCTTTAGAATGCCGCCGACTCCGCCGACGCGTTGTTTCAGTAATTCCTCCTGCGACACCTCTTCACACCAGCGGTACCATTGTTCCCGAATCATCCAGTTGTAACGAAAAAAAGTCTGCATCCATCAACCTCCAGAGCCATATTTGAGAATCATCTCCACCAGTTTACCATGGAATGCCAAAAGGGCTGTCTCATTCGTAGAAAATCTACTTTTGAGACAGCCCTTATTATAGGATAAGAATGTTGCTACTGGCTTATTTCTTTGCAGCCGCGTAACGTTTGTTGACTTCATCCCAGTTGATTACATTGTAGAAAGCTGAAATGTAGTCTGGGCGTTTGTTTTGATATTTCAGGTAGTAAGCATGCTCCCAAACGTCCAGTCCAAGTACCGGAGTCAGACCTTCAAACAGCGGGCTATCTTGGTTTGGAGTGCTAGTGATCGCCAGTTTGCCGTCTTTGCCGACAACCAACCAAGCCCAGCCGCTACCAAAACGAGTTGTAGCTGCTTTAGTGAAGTCTTCTTTAAATTTGTCATAGCCGCCCAGTTCATTGTTGATTGCTTCAGCAATTGCACCTGTTGGCTGTCCGCCACCGTTAGGACCGATAACTTCCCAGAACAGGCTGTGGTTGTGATGTCCACCACCGTTATTGCGAACCGCAGTGCGGATGCTTTCTGGAACGCTGTCCAGATTAGAGATCAGATCCTCCAGGCTTTTGCTTTGCAGTTCGGGAGCGCTCTCCAGAGCTGCGTTCAAGTTTGTAACATATGTGTTATGGTGACGATCATGGTGAATTTCCATTGTCTGTGCATCAATGTGCGGTTCCAATGCGTCTTTTGCGTAAGGAAGTTCTGGTAATTGAAATGCCATAGTAAAATCCCTCCTGGTTATATGGTTGGGTAAGTGTTCCTATGTAATAATACCCTCGACAGTTATATTAAACCGCATTCAGCCTATTTAATCAACATTTTTGTTTGTAAAATAGCAAACTGGGCAATACGGCCTGGTAGATAGCATGTCCAAAAACCCGCTTGGAATACACAATACATAGGTAATAAGAGGTAAATTGTGAACATTAAAATGTAAACGCTTTATATACAGCGCTTACATGAGAAAAAGGGATGTATTCCGTCAAAAAGTATGGTTTAATGGTCAAGGAAGCAGAAATTTCGGCTTTTTTGTCGTCTGCTATAATCTGTCATGTCTATGACATGACGAACTTGAGGGCATACACCCTTTTCCTGTTCTTCATTTCATATATAGCAGATCGTATGCATTTTTATCATAATGCCTTGTGATTAACACCATGATAAGAAATTTAAGGATTTATGTAAAAATGACGGTGCTGTCTCAATTTTTTTATTATGCTTACGAAAAGGGAGATATTACTTATGCACGTTCGTTCCTTTCAATTAAGTGATGTGAACTCAGTAACGGAACTCATGCAAATTGCCTTGTCAGAGGAGTGCTACAAAGAGACGGTGAAAGCATTTGCCCGTCAGCTTTCGTGGGATTCCGGTTTGATTATCGTTGCAGAAGAAGAGGGAGAGATCGTGGGTGCTTTGATCGGCACGATCGATCAGAATGATGGTTGTTACTATCGTATCGCTATTCACCCGGATCGTCGTCGGATGGGAATCGGCAAATCGCTTGTGGAGTCCATGGAGCAGCGTTTTCAGCAACGTAAGGTTAGCCGTATTTGGGTAGCGGGGGACAAGCATAACAGTGTGGCCATGCCTTTGTACGAAGCGATGGGCTATGGAGCAAGCCAGATTTTACAGGCTTTTCAGAAGCTGAGTATTTTGGCGCCTCATTAATTGGAAATCGAAATAAAGAGAATTGAATAACATTAAGTATAATATTTACATTTAGAGCATATCTGAGTAACCGTTGCAATCGGGTACGGGATATGCTTTTCTATTTATAACAGGGTTGAGGAGGTTTAATTATGGACGCTTTGGCTCCTTCGTCAGGCCCGCCTCCCTCGCCGGAAACGTCCAAACAAGCAGGTCGCTCTGGTTACATACGCGATTGGTTAGTCACTCTTCTGATCGCTATGGTCGTCTTGCTGCTTCTGAACCTGTTTGTATTTAACTTGTCCACGGTTAGAGGACATTCGATGCAGCCGACGCTAATGGAAAGCCAGCATTTGTTCGTTAACAAGCTGGTTTATAATTTTCATGATCCGGGCAGGGGGGACATTGTGATTTTAAAAGATCCCGATTCCAAGCTGTCGAACCCAAGATTTTTAGTGAAAAGAGTCATAGGTATTCCCGGAGATGTAATCCGAGTTGAACATAATCATTTGTATGTGAACGGTGAACTGCTAAATGAACCTTACACTAACTCTGACGTGGAGGATGGTGATTATGGTCCTTTTACGGTGGAACCGGGGCACTTTTTTGTCATGGGAGATAATCGCCATACTGCAGCAAGCAAGGATAGCCGCTATTTTGGCAGCATTAAATCTCAAGATTTACTGGGACGTGCAGAATTTATATTTTGGCCGATATCTGAGTGGAAATGGCTATAGAGCAACTAAAGTCTGAAATTAAGGAAAGGAAGAGGATGATGAAAGAAGTGATGGTATATACCGACGGCGCTTGTTCGGGAAATCCGGGTCCTGGGGGCTGGGGGATCGTTCTGCTGTATGGGGAGCATCGTAAGGAGCTGTCAGGTGCCGAGAAAATGACGACAAACAACCGTATGGAGATTAAGTCCGTGATTGAAGCACTGAAGCTGCTCAAGGAGCCTTGCCATGTGAAAGTACACAGTGACTCTGCCTATGTCGTCAATTGCTTCAAACAGGGCTGGATTAAGAACTGGCTTCGTAATGGCTGGCGCAACAGTAAAAATCAGCCAGTGGAGAATAAGGAATTATGGGAAGAGCTGTGGGAACTGATGGGTAAGCATGAGGTTGAATATGTGAAGGTTAAGGGGCACAGTGACAACGAACTGAATAATCGCTGTGATTTTCTGGCGACCAGTGCTGTTAAAAATTTACGGTAGCATCTGCTGCTATTTTCTGTTGAAATTTGAGATATGAGAATTTTGCAAATCCTCATATCTGTAATGATAAAAAGTGGAAGAGAGGTGAGTATCGGATGCAACGCGGATTGACTCAGGCGGCTGCCGGAACCGCTTCGACTTGGGCTTCGCTCAAGCAGGAAATTATTGAGGCGGCTCCAGGGCTGGGTATCGACTCCATCGGGTTCGCATCCGCCGACCCCTTTCTGTCTCTGAAAGCTATATTGGAAGAGCATCGTGCGAAAGGCTATGAATCCGGCTTTGAGGAGCCAGATATTGATAAGCGGATCTACCCGGAGCTGTATGGCTCACAGCCTGCATCTCTGATTGCTATTGCGGTGGCGTATCCTTCCAAAATGAAGGACCCGCCGAAGTCGGACAAGGGGAAGTACCGTGGTATTTTGGCGCGTTCAGCCTGGGGGAAAGATTATCATCTGGTACTACGCGAAGCGATGGAAAAGCTTGAGGCTTTTATAAGTGAGCGGGTGCCTGATGCCATTATGAAAAATATGGTGGATACCGGAGAACTGTCGGATCGAGCCGTTGCGGAACGTGCAGGGATTGGCTTTAGCGGCAAAAATACGATGATGATTTCACCGACGCTGGGATCATGGATTTATCTAGGTGAGCTGTTGACGAACATTCCTTTCCAGCCAGATGAACCGGTAACGGAGGGTTGCGGCGAATGTACCAAATGTTTGGATGCCTGTCCTACGGGCGCGCTTGTGGGTCCTGGACAGCTGAATGCCCAGCGGTGCGTATCCTTTTTGACGCAAACGAAGGGCTTTCTGGATGAGGAGTTTATGCGGAAGATAGGGAATCGGCTGTACGGATGTGATACTTGCCAAATGGTATGCCCCAAAAATCGGGGTCTCAACTGGGATCACCATCCCGAGCTTACACCCGATCCTGAAATTGTGAAGCCGTTGCTGCTGCCGTTATTGGATTTGAGCAACCGTGAATTCAAAGACCGATTTGGTCAAAGTGCGGCGGCTTGGCGGGGGAAGAAGCCCATTCAACGCAATGCAGTCATTGGACTGGGCAATTTCAAGGATATCAGTGCGGTGCCCAAGTTAACGGAGGTTTTATTGGATGATCCGCGTCCCGAGCTGCGAGGCACGGCGGCGTGGGCTTTGAGTCGAATAGGAGGGGAAAACGCTATGACAGCGATCAAGCAAGCATCAGAGAAGGAACAACATGAGCAAGTACGCGAAATGATCGCGCAAGCGCATTCCAAACTAGAGGAACAAGAGCAGGCAGAAGAGCAAAAGGCATCTGAATTATCAAAACCAGAAGTAACGGCCGGGGATTCACAGGGTCCAACGGCGATTTATTATGATGAGATGGAGACACCTGTGGGCACGTTGACGCTGTGCGCTACGGATCGGGGGGTGTGTCGAATAGACTATGGCGTTTTTCACGCGAAGGAAGCACTGCTTCAGCAATGGGCCCGAACATGGATTGGGGAATACGTCTATGTGCAGGAGCCGGAAAAGCTGTGCGAAGCCGCGGATCAACTGCGTGAATATTTTGCCGGAGAACGACGGGAATTCAGTATAGCCTATGATTTGAGAGGCACCCCTTTTCAAGAGCAGGTATGGCGTGCACTGCAAAATATTCCGTACGGACAAAGTGTGTCCTACAAAGATATTGCGGAATCGATCGGACGAGCCAAGGCGGTACGTGCTGTGGGTGAAGCCAATAACAAAAATCCGTTACCCATTCTGTTTCCATGTCACCGGGTATCGGGTGCTAATGGAAGTTTGGTCGGTTATGCTGGAGGCTTGCCAGTTAAGACGAAGCTGCTGGATTTGGAGAAACAATAAGGACATATGTTTGCAAAAAGTGATTTGCTAGCTGTCCCATGTTTTGCTATGATAGGTTCGTGTGTAATTCAAGATGTTTCATATAAATATACAGAGGTGACGACTTCGTGGTGTGGAATATTGTCATTCCGATTATTACCCTGATTGCTGGTTTGGTTGGGGGATTTTTCATCGGTGCTTATTATCTTCGTAAACAGCTTGAAAAGATGCAAAACGACCCTGAAACGCTGCAAAAAATGGCCAAACAGATGGGTTACAACCTGAATGGGAAACAAATGCAAAAAGCCCAGCAGATGATGAAGAACCAACAGTTCTCCAAAAATCAGCCTGGTCCGCGTAAAAATCAGGGCCGTCGGAAATAATGAGCAACGTGAGTACGGATGCCGCATGAGGTTGCTGCATAGAGGAGGATTACTGTGGCTGGCGTAAAAGATTATATTAACCGCAAAGCTGCGGATAACCGGGATAAAATCGAGTACCATGTGGAGCAGATTTTACAACTGATCGGTGAGGACCCCAAGCGTGAAGGGTTGTTGGAAACACCGGCACGCGTTGCGCGCATGTATGAGGAAATATTTGCGGGTTATGAGGTTGATCCCCGGGATGCGTTGGGTGTGACATTTGACGAGAATCACGAGGAGCTTGTGATCGTGAAGGACATCGTCTATTACAGCCAGTGTGAGCACCATATGGCTCCTTTCTTCGGAAAAGTGCATATCGGCTATGTACCCAGCGGCAAAATTGTAGGATTGAGCAAGCTTGCACGCCTGGTAGAGGCAGTGACCCGCCGATTGCAGGTACAGGAGCGTATTACATCACAGATCGCTGATATTTTAAATGAAGCGGTCTCCGCTCACGGGGTTATGGTAGTCGTAGAAGGCGAGCATCTGTGCATGTGTGCAAGAGGTGTCAAAAAGCCTGGCAGCAAAACAGTAACGTCTGCGGTACGCGGTACGTTTCGTGATGATGCTGCGCAGCGCGCAGAGTTTCTGTCGCTGCTTAAGGATTGATCGAACATCGCAAGACGTTTATGTGATGAACAAAAAAAGGGTGGTTTACGCATAGGCGTAGCCACCTTTTTTTGTTAACATCAGATATAGACGACGGGATAGCCGCCTTAAAATTACGATTAGCCTATGGATAACAGTTATTTTTATAGATAGGGGATAACGTATGGAGAATGTACATAGATCAACAGAAAAAACAACAGCTTTGCCTGAGTTGCAGTGGTTTGAAGCACCACTTGCGGACACTCAGGAGGACGTTTTGTCTCCGCTGGCTTGGGAGGAGCTGGCCTGTCGGCAAGTAGGGAAAGGAGCTGCACCCATTTTGCATCTTTGGCGGCATCCGTCAGCGCTTGTGATTGGTCACCGGGACCGCAGGCTCCCTTACGCCCCACAAGCGATGGAGCGAGTGCGCAACGCGGGAACCTCGGTATGCGTACGCCCCTCGGGGGGAGCGGCCGTCATGCTGGACAGGGGGATGCTGAACCTGTCCTTGATCCTGCCGAATCCACAGCGGGCCATCAGCCTGCATGAAGATTTTCGGCTCATGGCAGGGCTAATTACCGATGCGCTGGTTCCGTGGTCTGGCGAGGCGCAGACCGGAGAAATCCCCGGGTCCTTCTGTCCCGGGGATTACGATGTCAGCGTCCGGGGCCGCAAGTTTTGCGGCATTGCACAGCGACGTCAAGCCAAGGCGTATATCATCACAGCCTTCGTGATGATTGAGGGCAGCGGTGCAGAGCGTGCACAGGCGGTACAGCAATTCTATACAGAGGCAGCCGGAGATACGTCGACAGGCGTGCAGCAGCAGGATTATCCCCGGGTGAATCCAGCAACGATGGGGAGCCTGGCAGAGCTGGCTGGAGTGCCGTCTGTTGAGGCGTACACGGCATCTCTGCGCCGTGTCGTCGAGAGCCAGACAGTCATTTTACCTGCCGATAGCTGGCTGGTACAACCGGAAGGATGGACCGAACAAATGGCAGCGCTCAGAGAGCGATACGATTTGCAGGTGTAGTTTGTCTTTAGCTTAGAAGCCTATTAGTGCGTGTTCAAAAAGTCGGCTTTTCAGGACCGAGAAAGTTGGATGAAGCTAGGGACTGAGTAGCGGAGCGTAGACAGATCTACGTGAGCAACGGAAGGCCCGGCTGAATTCAAGATTCGACGTCGAATCCGCTTCTTGAATAGCTTCGTTATGGAAAGACGACTTTTTGAACAACCTCTAGAAGGGTTGCCATCTCAGCTTGGAGGCTTGATCGTAGCGTGCTTCCACTTCAGGCCAGTTAACGACATGCCACCAATCCTCAATGTATTTGTTGCGCTCGTTTTGATGCTTTAAGTAATATGCGTGTTCCCACACATCTATCGCCAGCAGCGGAATGGACTCCCATTGAGTCAGATTCTGGTGCTTTTCGGCCTGCAAAATTTCAAGCCGTCCCGCGCGCGGACTCCATACCAGGATCGCCCAGCCGCCACCCTCGACCTTTTCGGCTGCCGAACTGAATTGTTTTTTGAATGCATCGTAGCTGCCAAAATCTTTTTTAATCTGTTCAGCCAGCGGTCCGCTTGGGTTTCCACCGCCTTGAGGACTCATGATCGTCCAAAAAAGAGTATGCAGATAATGGCCTGCGCCGTTGAATGCCAGTTCGCGTTCCCAATGTTTTACGAGATCAAAATTA
This sequence comes from Paenibacillus sp. EKM206P, assembly GCF_011066155.1. Taxonomy (NCBI): domain Bacteria; kingdom Bacillati; phylum Bacillota; class Bacilli; order Caryophanales; family Paenibacillaceae; genus Paenibacillus; species Paenibacillus sp. EKM206P. Next base: position 16,565 of record NZ_JAAMNQ010000019.1, read on the forward strand.
CCTGTTTTTCGGGCTTCTTCCAGCTTCTTTTCCGCTTTATTCAGGTCATTCACATAGCTCAAATGATGCTTGTCATGGTGAATGCGCATCGTTTTTTCATCAATATACGGTTCAAGCGCATTATAGGGGTAAGGGAGCGGTGGGAGTCGATGTCCTCCAATAGGAACCGACCGGCCGATTGAGGTTTTTTCCGTTGCCGAAGGTTGAGCCTGGCTGGATTTGACGCCTTTAGTCGTCCATGTGCCTTCTCCCCTTATGCCTGCCTGACGTTCTCGAAACGCTTCCTCTGGGTAATTCTCACCCTCTGTCGCTACATGATACAACCCAGCAGCCCTTGCGATGGAGCCAGGTTCTTGAAAGGGGGTTGTCGAGATTAGGAAATATTGGCTTTCATGTGCCGCGTGTAATACAACTCCAGCGGATTTTGGCTGCTGACGCAATGCATGACTGTGCTCGCTCAGCAGACCGAGCTGCCGTACATACTCCTGTGACTGGCGGTTTGCGGTTTGTAGCAAATCGTCCAATCGACGATTTAATTCTTGTGAGTCAGGCTGAGCGTTTAATGCTGACTCTGACGATGGCATCTTTACAGATGATGATGCGTCTAATCCCCTTGACTGTTTTGGAGGTTCAGTGAATTCGTGTGTATGTGCTTGTGGGGCAGCCGACAGCTGTTTCCATTCCTGATGCCACGCCTGATCTGCCGGATCAAGTGCGCTCCGTTGCTCTTCAAGCAACTCTATGGCGGTGCGTTCCGTCTGTTCGAATACAGTCCGCCAATCATCCAGCAGCCGTACATAAGTAGGCTCCAGTCCCTCGGTAGCGGATTTAATCACTTCCACATGCCAACTTTCCTGCTGCTTCCAATGCCGAATTTCCTCCAGCACACGTAAGGGCAGGAAAGACCCATAAGTACTCAGCATCGTTTTATACCTCCCGTATCCCACTATGGCTATCCGGCGGATCTGGCAGATCTGCCCTGGATGCATACGTACCCAGTATATTCGCTGTCCTATCGGGAATATGTCTATGAACTCGCTTAATTTGGTCACATCTGTTACGTAGAACAAGAATACCATGGTAAACGAAAAAGAAGCCCAGCTACGGCACGGGTTAGTGTCCGTAGGCAGGCTTCTTCAAGGTGAAGAATTAAATACAGTTTTTTTGAAAAATAATTCTTTACTTTGTAGTCGTTTGTTTGTGGGCATCAGCGATCGTTTTCTTGTCCTCCAGCTCCTGTACACTGCTTAGAAACGTCGATACCCGCCGTAGATATTCACGGGGATGCTCTCTGAAAATAAGCTCATGTATTCCGTTTTTGACAATCCATACACTGGAAAGTGGGTTGGTTTGATTGGCAGCGAGCTTTTCCGCAATAGGATAAGGAGCCTTTTCATCCTGTGTACCATGCACAAACATGATCGGGAACGGATAGTTTTCCTTTTTAACCTCCTGATATGGAATCTGATGCAAGCTGGTGCCGTTCAAGACTGGAAACAGCAACTCCAGAATTTCCAAAGACGGATGTCTTGGCAGGTTAATTTGATTGTGAATGTTATGGTACAGCGTATCCGGCTCCAACAGGAAAGTGCTGTCCAAAATCATTGCGTCCACATCCTTGGTTTGCAAGCCCGCCTGAAGAGCGGTTCCTGCCCCCATGGAGAAGCCCCATACGATAATCTCCGACGAGCCGCGTTGCTTCGCAAGCTGGATCGCTCCGAGAAGCTGCTGGGATTCCGCTTTGCCTCCGGTTGCGACTGATTTGCTGTTTTGTGACGCGAATCCATAATCGAACATGACCACATTAAAGTTCAAACTGTGGGCATAATGCGCCAGATCATACATGGGAATCCAGCTTTCTTCGCGGTTAGCTCCATAACCATGGCTGAAAATAATCGTTTTCCGCGATTGATCCGCCGGGATATACCAGCCTTGTACCATGCGGCTACCATCCTTGGCAGGGAAGCTGACTTCCTCATAAGGCATGTTTTTGGCCTGCATCGGATTAGAGTACAGCGGCGCGACGGTAGGATTCGTAAGTACCCATGCGATGTAAGCATGCAAGGCAATAAAACAAAACAACAGAAAAAAAACGACCGACAGCAGCAGAGCAATCACAACGTGCTTGAACCGCAGCAGACGGGGATTAAAGAGTGGGGTGGACGGCTCCTGAACAGCGGTCTGTAGCTGAGAGTTGCGCTGGGATGTAGAAATCATGTAAGAGCCTCCTTATATAAAATTGATCTTCGTTTCAATAGAATTTAGGTATAATTCCACTTGAAAATGATAGTGTATATCCGTATAGATACCTATTATCGTATGATGGGGGTTATCCAAAGTCAACGCCTGAACCGGAAAAGTAAAAATGATGCAAAGAATTGTCGATGTTTGTTCTCGTTCTGTAATATGGTTGTCACAAAAACATCGGTTTACAGTAGCCGCGACTATTCTATATAATTTATGTAACCATGTTTCATAGTGTGAAACGAATATGGATACAAGAGGAGCGGTTCACGAATGGAAGACCGTAAATTAACCGTTCGCGCTGTAGAGCGTGCACTTGATATATTGCTGTGTTTTACCGCAGATTCGGATCTTGGCCTAACGGAGATTGCCTCCAAAATTGGTCTACATAAAAGCACGGTTCATCGGCTGCTGACTACGTTGGAGGATCGGGGCTTTGTCGTTCGGAATGCCGAAACGGAAAAATATCGACTTGGCTTCCGCATTTGGGAGCTATCCACACATTTGTCCCAAAGTGACGAGCCGGCGGTGTTGTTACAGCCTGCAATGGAAGGACTGCGTGACCGTCTGGGCGAAACGGTCAGCTTGTACTTACGGGACGGCAACATGCGTATTCGCATACAAGCCGTGCAGAGCAATCAGGCGATCCGCAGGGTTGCGCCTGTGGGTGCGCGTATGCCGCTGGCTGTAGGAGCCTCCAGTAAGGTGCTGGCTGCCTTTATGCCGCCGCAGGAGCTGGAAGCCCTGCTAAGCGGGAATGAATGGCCGCCCTCGGTAGACGCGGAGGTCTATAAAGCCCAGCTGCAGGACATTCGCGAGAAGGGCTATGCGACCAGCTATGAAGAACGGGAGCCAGGGGCCGCTGCTGTGGCCGCACCAATTGTGAACCGGAAGGGACAGGTCACTGCGGCTTTATCTGTATCCGGTCCGGTCAGCCGGCTTGCACCCGAGACGCTACATGACTTTGCTCCGATTTTGATCGAAGCGGCGAAGGAAATGGGGCTTATGCTTCCGTAACAAGAATGAATGCAGTTGAAGCAAGCAAAGTGATTTGGTGAGGAGCGTCTTCTTGCTAAATGGAACCTAGAAGGGTTGCCAAAGCCATAAATTTGAAGTAGTCTGATAAGGATGGCGGGATGTCTGTTATGTCCGCCTCATGTGAATAGAAGTATCGCAGTTACTGGGGGAGCCTGTAATGCCGGGCTGAGATGGAATCGTGTAAGATTCCGGACCCTTTGCACCTGATCTGGATCATACCAGCGTAGGGAAGTAATCGGCCATTGAAATGTATACGCAGCTGCTGTCTACGGTGACGCATTGGAATAGGATTATTCCACATGTGCACGGTCTGGATAGCTGCCTCGTTAGATTAGCCGGTTCCCTCGGGAACCGGCTTTTTTGCATAGATCAGCGCCACCCTGGGAATGGTTCCGGATCGGTGTGTCATTTCATCGAAACAGGAGGAATGGACAATGAAGCCGACAGAAGTAGAAGGAACAAAAGGAACAGAATTTAAATCAGCAGAAGTAAGGTTGGCAGGAACAAGGGAAGTTGGGGTAGAGAAGACAAACGGGGAGCAAGCCAGTGGGGTAACGCCCTTTCCAGGGAGCCGTAAGGTATATATTCAAGGCTCGCGGCCGGACATTGCCGTCCCAGAGCGGGAAATTGCTCTTCATCCTACACATACGCCGCAGGGCACGGAGCATCATGAGCCATTGCGTGTGTACGATACGAGCGGTCCCATGACTGACGAAGCCTATCAGGTCGATATCCGTCAGGGCCTGCCTCCATTACGGCGAGCTTGGGCACTGGAACGGGGCGATGTGGAGGCTTACGAGGGACGCGCCGTCAAACCAGAGGATAATGGACTGAAACCTGGCTCCAAACGGGAGACAGTTGAATTTCCCGGCGTGACCAACCGTCCGCTTCGTGCTTCGCAAGGTCGTACAGTGACGCAAATGCATTATGCACGGCAAGGGATCATTACGCCCGAAATGGAATTTGCGGCGATCCGCGAAGGGGTGGAGCCTGAGTTTGTACGGCAGGAATTGGCGGCTGGACGAGCCATTTTGCCTTCGAATATCAATCACCCGGAAAGTGAGCCGATGGTCATTGGGCGTCATTTTCACGTGAAGATCAATGCGAACATTGGTAATTCTGCGGTTACCTCCTCGATTGAGGAGGAAGTGGAGAAAATGACCTGGGCTGTGCGTTGGGGCTCGGATACAGTTATGGACCTATCCACAGGCCGTAATATCCATACCACACGTGAATGGATCATTCGGAATTCTCCTGTACCGATTGGAACTGTGCCGCTGTATCAGGCACTTGAAAAGGTGAACGGCGAAGCAGAAGCGCTGACGTGGGAGTTGTATCGCGATACGCTGATCGAGCAGGCGGAGCAGGGAGTGGACTATTTTACAATTCATGCGGGTGTATTGCTGCGGTATATACCGATGACGGCGAATAGAATGACGGGAATTGTGTCCCGTGGCGGGTCGATCATGGCAGCCTGGTGCCTTGCGCACCATCAGGAGAATTTTTTGTATACACATTTTGAAGAAATCTGCGAAATTATGAAAGCCTATGATGTGGCCTTTTCTCTCGGGGATGGTCTACGTCCAGGTAGTATCTATGATGCGAATGATGAAGCACAGTTTGCAGAGCTGGAAACGTTGGGCGAGCTAACGCAAATCGCATGGAAGCATGATGTTCAGGTCATGATTGAGGGGCCGGGACATGTCCCTATGCATAAAATCAAAGAGAATGTGGATTTGCAAATGGAGATTTGTAAGGAAGCTCCTTTCTATACCTTGGGACCGCTCACGACGGATATTGCCCCCGGATATGATCATATTACCTCAGCCATCGGGGCGGCGATGATCGGTTGGTTCGGGACGTCCATGCTGTGCTATGTTACGCCTAAGGAGCATTTGGGTCTTCCGAATAAGGATGATGTCCGTGAGGGTGTCATTACCTACAAAATTGCAGCACATGCTGCCGATCTGGCGAAGGGCCATCCACGGGCGCAGCAGCGGGATGATGCTTTGTCCAAGGCACGCTTTGAGTTCCGCTGGCGGGATCAGTTCAATCTGTCGCTTGATCCCGAGCGGGCCTTGTCCTACCATGATGAAACGCTACCAGCAGAGGGAGCCAAGGAAGCACATTTTTGCTCGATGTGCGGCCCCAAATTTTGTAGTATGCGCATCACGCAGGACATTCGCGCCTATGCAGCGGATAAGGGGCTGAACACCGAAGAAGCAGTGGCCGCTGGGATGCGTGAGAAGGCAGAGCAGTATCGGGATGGCGGTCAGTAAAACGAATGTGTGAGTTTAGGAACGCATGAATCAAAAAAAGCCGTGGTTCTCTACAGTCGATGTAGGAAACTACGGCTTTTTGGCTTATGTAAAGCGAGTCATGCAACCGGATAAACGGCGCCTTATTTTTTACCCATTTTTTCATTCAAAATGTCCTGAAAGCTGAGCTTCTTCTCCGAGCTATCTTCTTTCTTCTGCATACTCACCGCGTTGGCACGTTGGTATTGGTGGTGAAAGGGCATCAGGGTGTGGACGGTTAAGTTCATTGTATTCATGTAGATCATTCCTCCAATTCCATATTGTCAAATTCAGATTGAGTTGCTTAGGACGTCTGTATAGGACTATTTGTATGTACTTGATGTCGCAATGCTATGTAGGTTGCTTGGTTATGTTTCAATCATTATACCCACATTTTTTCAAAGTAAAACGCTTTTGACATAAAACAGGAAGATGGTCATGTGTGTTCAAAATGCCGATTAGGAGGATGGTCGTTTTAGGGGAAAATGTGCCTAGGTCTAAAACAAGGGCTTGAGGCCCGTTTTCTTAGTTTAGTAGTCGGGATTGTGTTTTTTTGTCGAATAACCTTGTAAAAGGAGGGTTTTGTGGACTCCTCAAGTCAGGATTGAGGCAGTCTGGTGGCGAATTAAAGTGTCAAAGTTGTATTGACTTTATGTTTGGTAGTAGATACCATGAACTGGTTGTCAGCGTATTTTGACAACAAGAGTCAGCCAATCGATCTGGCGATTCATCCTTTGAAATGTTAGAGAGAGGATTAGAGCATATATGAAAAAATGTATTGCAGACATCGCATTTATTATTCTGGGTGCGTTTTTTTTCGCACTAGCTGTTAATCTGTTTGTGATCCCGAATGAGTTTGGCGAGGGGGGCGTTACAGGGGTCACAATCATCCTGTACTACCTGTTTCAGTGGTCTCCCTCGATCGTTAATCTGGTGATTAATGGCTTGCTGCTGATTGTCGGATATAAATTTTTGGACAAGAGAACGACCTTGTACACTATCATTGCGGTCGCTTTTAACTCGCTGTTTTTACATTTAACAGTCAACTGGCGGATTGATTCGCATGAGCCGACGATTAATGCCGTTTTTGCCGGAGTTTTGGTGGGGGTCGGCATTGGCTTAATCGTACGGGTAGGTGGCACAACGGCGGGAACGGTCATTTTAGCCCGGATTGCCAACAAGTATCTGGATTGGAATATCAGTTATGGCCTGCTGTTTTTTGATTTGATTGTCGCATTCTCTTCCTATTTTATTATTGGCCCGGAAAAATTGATGCTAACTATCGTTATTTTGTACGTTGGTACGAAGGTGATGGACTTCATGATCGAAGGACTGAACCCCAAAAAAGCGGTCATGATTATTTCGGAGCACCAAGATAAAATTGCCGAGATGGTCATTACGAAAATGGATCGTGGAGTTACTGTCCTGTCAGGCCACGGTTATTACACTAAAAATCCAAAAGAAGTGCTGTATATCGTCATTAGTAAACAAGAGGTATCGGCGCTCAAAAAGATAGTGAAAGCCATCGACACAGCAGCGTTTATCACCATTCATGACGTGCGGGACGTGTTCGGAGAAGGTTTTCTGGATATTTCGAAGTAGCTCGCGTGCGAAGGTTAGGTTATAGGAGAACATAGTTGGAAGTCGGTCCTGAGGGATCGACTTTTTTGCTTTGAGATGTTTATTTTAATAATCGAAATAGAGTAGATAGATAATAACTTCTTTTCGAAACAGAAGAAAAGCTATTTTTTGTAAAAAATATTGTGAATGTGACTTTGATCTCTTATTTTTTTGAAAAATATGCATTATGATCTGACAATAATATATATTTTATTAAAATATATTCATTTTTTATATTGAAGTATTATAAATGCACTTACTTCTAAAATCAACTGAGAAACAGTTTCAAGTGAGGTTGTTTTGAGTGGAGAATAACTATGATTTAAAAAAAGAATTTAAAAAGCCGTGGATTCAGATTTCTATTTTATTTATTATATTGCATTTTATAAATTCATTTATTATATTGCCTTCAATGAACCCGCTAAAGCTCCCTTTAGCTTTTTTTATTGTGTCATCAGGAGCGATGATTATCTCTTTTCTTATTGTTGTCTTGTATCCAAAATTCTCGAAACATAGAGAACAATTTTCTGAAAATAATTTGGTTCCATATCGTAAAATATGTTCCAGTGTGTTTGTTGTTCTAAATTTTATTTTTCTTTTTTTAATGTTACTGTATTCAAATGCTATTTACTTCAGTCCCTTAAATATAGTTTTATTGGTTTCAGCGATATCGCACTTAACAGTAGGTATCACATTCACTAAATTAACACCTAACCGTTTAATTGGTTTGAAGTTCCCATGGCTGCTTTCGAATGAAAAGGCATGGAAGAAGACGCATCGTATCTCTGCTTATATTTGGATAGCCTTTGGCTTAATCGGGATCGCTATAGGATTAGGACAAGAAGTTAATGTGTATATGGTGCTCGCTTCTTGTTTACCGACGATGATTAGTTTTGTTACTTCTCTCTTTCTAAGCCATAGGTATAAAAATATAGACTGCTGATATCTGTATAATGCGGATCGATTTAGCATATTAGGGGGATTTCCATGAGAAGTAAATTAAATTTTTCTAATGTATTGTCTTTTCTTATTTCTGTTTTGCCTTTCATTATCTACCTTTTCATGTATCCGAGAATGCCTAGGAATGTAGCAATCCACTACAATTTCAATGATGTGGCTGACCGTTTTGTTGACAAACCCTCCCCTGAGGTATGGTTGTTGTGTGGAATCAGCCTCATATCTTTTATAATTATGCTTATGCTCCAACCCTATTTCAGTCGTCAGTTCAAGAGCGAAGAAGGCTCTGCAATCATGGAAAGCCTGCCTGGTCTCTTCACACTTCTTATAACCCTCGTATTTGCAATCTTGGGTATATGTTTTCTTTTAAAGGCTTGAAGCATGTAAAAAATCCCCTCTCAATGTGCAGTTTCCACTGCATTTGGAGGGGATTTTGTTATTTATACGCTCTTTACTCTTGAATCATTTGACGCAATACGGTTTGCAGAATACCACCGTTGTGGTAGTAGTCGATATCGACGGTGCTGTCCAGACGGGCAATTACCGGGAATTCGAACTTTGTGCCATCCTCGCGTTTAGCCACAACTGTAAGCTCTTGACCAGGCTTCACGTCATTGTTAATGCCGAGGATGTCGAAGGTTTCACGACCATTGAGGCCCAAGCTGGACCAGCCATAGCCTTCCTGGAATTGCAGAGGTAGTACACCCATGCCAACCAGGTTACTGCGGTGAATCCGCTCGAAGCTTTCGGCAATGACAGCCTTAACGCCCAGCAGAAGCGTACCTTTGGCCGCCCAGTCACGAGAGCTGCCTGTGCCGTATTCCTTACCAGCAATGACGATCAGGTTCTGATCGGCTGCCTGATATTTCATGGACGCATCATAGATGGACATTTCCTCATCCGTTGGCAAGTATTTGGTCACGCCGCCTTCAGTACCTGGAGCCACATTGTTGCGGATACGGATGTTGGCGAATGTACCGCGCATCATGACCTCGTGGTTACCGCGACGGGAGCCGTAGGAGTTGAAATCCTTGCGTTCCACGCCATGCTCCTTCAAGTACAGTCCTGCCGGGCTGGAAGGAGCAATGTTGCCTGCTGGTGAGATATGGTCCGTCGTGACCGAATCATTCAACAGGGCAAGCACACGGGCATTACGGATTTCCTTGATATCCTGCACGCCATCCTGAAGTTTTTCAAAGAATGGTGGATTTTGAATATAAGTTGATTTTTCATCCCATTCATACAGTTCGCCTTCAGGAACCGGAATGGAGTTCCATTTTTCATTGGCAGTAAATACATTTTCATATTTGCGACGGAACATATCCGGGCTGAGAGACAGGCTGATGGCTTCCTTGATTTCCTCGGAAGTGGGCCAAATGTCTTTCAGGTAGACAGGCTGATTGTCCTGATCGTAACCGAGCGGATCATTCACCAAATCAATGTTCACTGTACCTGCCAGCGCATAAGCGACAACCAGTGGCGGTGAGCCGAGATAGTTGGCTTTGACCTGCGCATGCACACGGCCTTCAAAGTTCCGGTTACCGGAAATAACTGCGCCAACCGTTAAATCATGGTCTGTGATAGCTTGACTCACTTCGTCAGGAAGTGGGCCGGAGTTACCGATACAGGTTGCGCAGCCGTAGCCTGCTACATGGAAGCCGAGGGCTTCGAGCGGTCCGATTAATCCCGCTTTTTGCAGGTATTCCGTCACGACGAGGGAGCCTGGCGTCAAGCTTGTTTTAACATAGCCTGGCTTTTTGAGCCCACGCTGCACTGCCTTTTTGGCCAGCAAGCCCGCACCGAGCATAACGCTTGGATTGGAGGTATTCGTGCAGCTTGTGATAGCCGCAATAACGACTGCTCCTGTACCTAACTCGCTGGTGGAGCCGTCCGGATGGGTCAGCGGAATCTTCTGTGCGATTTTTTCATCGCTCAGTCCATAGCCGCCCTTGTCCACCGGGGTACGAATAATGCCTTCAAACGTTTCTTTCATGCGGCCAAGCTCAACACGGTCCTGCGGACGTTTGGGTCCGGCGAGACTCGGTACAACCGAAGCTAGATCCAGCTCAATGGTATCGCTGAACACAGGGTCCGGTGTATCGGATGTGCGGAACATGCCTTGGGCCTTGTAATATTCCTCTACGAGGCTTACTTGCTCATCGGAACGTCCAGTGCTGCGCAGGTAGGCCAGTGTTTCCGCATCGACCGGGAAGAAACCAATCGTTGCGCCGTATTCCGGTGCCATGTTGGCAACTGTCGCACGGTCAGCCAAGCTGATGTTAGCCAGACCAGGCCCGTAAAACTCTACGAATTTGCCGACTACGCCTTTTTTACGCAGCATTTGTGTAACAGTGAGCGCCAGATCGGTGGCGGTAGAGCCTTCCGTCAGACTGCCTGTCAGCTTGAAGCCAATCACATCGGGAGTGACAAAATACAGCGGTTGCCCCAGCATACCCGCCTCTGCCTCAATCCCGCCGACACCCCAGCCAACAACACCAAGGCCGTTAATCATCGTGGTATGGGAGTCTGTTCCTACGAGGGAATCTGGAAAGACGACCGTTTCACCGTCAATGGTTTTGGTAGCGGCAACGGAGGCGAGATATTCCAGATTGACCTGATGGACGATACCTGTGGATGGCGGAACGGCGCGGAAGTTGTTGAACGCCGTTTGCGCCCAGCGCAGAAAACGGTACCGCTCCTCGTTACGTTCAAACTCTACATTAATGTTGTAATCCAGCGCATCACTGGTACCGAAAGCATCGACCATGACCGAGTGGTCGATAACGAGATCGACGGGAACGAGCGGATTGATTTGCTTCGGGTCCCCGCCTGCTTTTTTCACCGTATCACGCATAGCTGCCAAATCGACAACCACGGGGACACCGGTAAAATCCTGTAGCACGATGCGTGCAGGAATGAACGGAATCTCCTTGTTGGTGTCCCGATCCTCAGCCCAGCCTGTCAGCTGCTGTACATGTTCTTCAGTGATGGCGCGTCCGTCAAATTGGCGAACCGCGGCTTCCAGCAACACTTTAATGGAGAAAGGCAGCTTGGCGATACCGCTTTTTCCTTGTTCCTCCAGTGCCTTAAGACTGTAGTAGCGATAAGGCTTCCCGTTAACTTCCAGACTACGGGCGATGGAGAATTGATCTTTTCCTGACATAAGTATTACCTCCTTGAAGTGAATGCTTGGGGGAAAATAGGGATGTCGTTTTTTCGACGTCTTGCCCAGTTGGTTTAAATTGGTTGCGTTCTCAATTACATCTTCAGTGCTTCTTAACGTGTTAGAGGTTGTGATGAATGCAATTTGTTTCATTAGATGAAACGTGATTTCAAAATGATTGCTTTTGGATTAAGTATACCGTTTTCAGACAGTTCCGTAAAGTTTTTTTGGCCTAAATGATGCGTTGCAGATTGGAAAATAAAACGTCCCGCTCCCTCGCGTTTCGATGTTCATACCAAGCTTTAGAGATTCATACTTATAGATAGAGAGCATTTCAGACCAGAGAGGCAAGAAAGGAAGTTATACATCATTCCGGTTATCCCCGGAAAAGGATAGCGGGACGAATATGGAGGGATTGGGATGGGGGAGCGGGAATGGAAACAGGCCCTTTTTGCTTACGTGAATCAATACAATCGCAGTGAAGTGAATGGTGTACCGCAGCCGGATGAGTATCTGGAGGTGGGGCAGCGGATGGAACGAGCAGCACGTGCGGCCAGATTGGAGCAGTGGTACAACGAACGGGATGCTGTTCCCCTACGCAGCGAGACACGCGCCAAGCCGCTACGAATGGTGCAGGATACGCCGGATGAGGCTGTGGTAGATGTACAACTGCATGTCCGACTCTTTTATGAGAAGGGCGGGATGACTCACCGGGAGGATCGGATTGAACGGGAGCGTCTGACGTTCACACGCGAGGGTGAAGCCTGGCAGGTAGCGAGAATTGAGCGAGATCCGGCAGAAAGGAAGCCAGCGGGGGGAGAGGTTCCTTTTGAACAGGCTTCGTTTAATCAGGGAGGGAGTTTGCCGCTGCTGAATCGCGGTGTGCTGGGCTTTGGTACGTCCGCACGTCCCAGCCGATATCGCCGTGAAGAAGCAGCGGCTTATGCAGATCAGTGGTGGGATAGCTTTAACCCAGAGTTTGAAGGTTTTGATGTGGATTGCACCAATTATATCTCGCAATGCCTCTTTGCAGGGGGCGCACCGATCCACTATACTGGTAAAAGAGAATCGGGCTGGTGGTATAAAGGACGGGTCGCCGGACGTGAGCTGTGGAGCTACAGTTGGGCAGTTTCCAACAGTCTGGAGCGGTATTTGGGCTCCAGCTCATGGGGTTTGACTGCTGAGCAGGTGAGTCGACCGGAGCAGCTCATGCTGGGGGACGTCATTTTTTACGATTGGGATGGTGACGGAACCTTTCAGCACAGCACGGTGGTAACGGCCTTTGATGCGGGCGGCATGCCGCTAGTCAATGCGCATACGGTAAGCTCCAGACATCGTTATTGGGACTATAAAAATTCGTATGCGTGGACCGACAACACGGTATATCGCTTTTATCACATCGCCGACTATTTTTAAATGAGATGATGGATAACAGGTATAGTGACGCAAATCAGTCATAATGACGAAAGTAGGAAAGCGGAGGATAGGCATGGCAAATCAAAAATTGACCGTAGGGCTGGTGTACGGTGGCAAATCGGGCGAACATGAGGTTTCGCTGCAAACGGCGTATGCGGTAATGAACGCATTTAACTATGAGAAATACGAGATTATTCCTTTTTATATTACGAAGGCTGGCGATTGGCGTAGAGGGGCGCTATTAAGCGCTCCTCTGGCTTCTGTAGAGCAATTGAAGCTGGAACGTGCAGAGGGCGGTACCAAGGCGGCATTAGATACGTTGTTCGGCAAGCTGTACGGAGAGCAGACGCTGGATGTGCTGTTTCCGTTGCTGCACGGCACCTTTGGCGAGGACGGAACGATTCAGGGTCTGTTCGAAATGGCGGATATGCCTTATGTCGGTGCAGGAGTGTTGGCTTCGGCAGCAGGTATGGATAAAGGCGTCATGAAGAAGCTGTTTGAGCATGCAGGATTGCCGCAAGTGAAATACTGTTATTTTAATAGTACACAGTGGGCCCAAACCAGTCATGATCTGGTACGTAATATGGAAACCGAGCTAGGTTATCCTTGCTTTGTCAAACCGGCCAATCTGGGATCAAGTGTCGGTATTTCCAAAGCCAGCAACCGAGAAGAGCTGGAAAAGGCTGTAGATCTGGCTTTGCAATTTGACCTGAAGGTGATTGTCGAGGAGTACGTCGATGCCCGTGAGATTGAGGTCAGCGTACTTGGCAATGACGAGCCGATTGCCTCGGTACCGGGTGAAATTGTATCGTCGAGTGATTATTATGATTATGCTGCCAAATATACGGATGGCCAATCGGAAATGCTTATTCCGGCACCGTTGGATGAGGAAGTGGCAGATCGGATTCGTGAAGCCGCATTACAAGCATTCCGCGCGCTGGAAGGCTGCGGGATTTCCCGTGCCGATTTCTTCGTCAGACGCTCGGACGGACATATTCTTATTAATGAAGTGAATACGATGCCTGGTTTTACACCGTTCAGTATGTATCCATTACTGTGGAGAGAAACTGGCGTATCCTATACAAGTCTGCTGGATCGCATGATTGCTCTTGCACTGGAGCGTTATGAGCGCAGGTCGGCACTGCACTACGAGAACTCATAAACGAAACAAAGGGGAGCTGATCACTCTCCTTTTTGTTCATATATGGCACTTACTTGAGCATTTCACTCAACCCTTAATGATGAAAGGTGGCGGCTACACATGGGCTTTCAAACTGAATTTAACTCCGTGTGCAAATTCAAGAGCGAACAAGAGCTTTACGAACTGCTGGAATACGGACGTGGCAAAATGGTTAAATCCGGGCTGCGCGTGTTTCCGACAGGCCAGAAGGTCATTGCTTACAGCGTGGACAACGTGGCAGTAGCCATCGTGCAGATTGTGGGCTGTATCGCCGAAATTAATTTCCAGGGCGATGAAGTGACCGAAGTTGAAATGATCCTCATTCGTAAGCTGAATGAAGAGGAATCAAGAATTCAGACCGCATTGGCGGATGAAATGTTTTTTGGAGCACAGCAGCAATCCTAGCTGTTTGCTTCTTGCAATTTGTGCGATAACACCGAATCAGCATGTGCTTTTCCGGGTATGATCAGTAGAAAAGGGTTTTAGGTCACAGAACGAAAGCGGCCTTACCATCTACTGCGAACTACTGAAAGGAAGACACCCTATGATCGTAAGGTTAGGTTATGTAGCCATGTCGGTTACCGTGCAAAATGCATCCCCCTCTAAAACCATGACGATGGCCAGCTTTAACAAGATTGGAGACCGAGAAGCTGCGATCCGCAAGCTAGAACGGATAGCAGCCGAAAATCTCCATAATACATTGAGGCTGCTACGCCATAATCGTGCTAGTGATATCCAGGTCTATCGTTTCTCATCCAAGCTGATTCCGCTCGCGACCCATCAGGATCTGCGGGATTGGGACCCGTTTCAGGCGCTTGCTACTGACTTCGCAGAGGTTGGGAACTATGTCAAGGCGAATAGGATGAGGGTATCGTTTCATCCCGATCATTTTACAGTGTTAAGCACTCCCCGTCCTGAGGTGTTGGAGAGCTCCATTAATGACTTGAAGTACCACAAAGCGATGCTGGAGGCCATGGGGCTCGGTGCCGAAGCCAAGAACAACATTCATATTGGTGGTGCATACGGAGATAAGGTGACCTCAGGCCAGCGTTTTGTAGAGCAGGTTAGTGCTCTGGATCTTTCGTTAAGAGAACGTTTGACGCTGGAAAATGATGATAAAACATTCAATGCGGTGGAAACACTGGAAGCTTGCAAAATAACGGGCTTGCCGATGGTTCTCGATATTCATCATCAATGGGTCAATAACGAGGGTGAGAAGCCGTGGGAGCTATGGCCAGACATATTGAATACCTGGAAAGGGGAATTGGCCCAAGCCGGATCTTCTACTGATCATCCATTGCCGCCCAAAATTCATGCCTCCAGTCCCAAAAGTGAAAAAGACCCTCGTGGTCATGCAGACGGTGTTCTGGTGGAGCCGTTGCTGACCTTTCTGCGCAATATTGCTGGATATACGGATCGGATTGATGTCATGCTTGAAGCCAAGCTTAAGGATGAAGCGTTATTCGGATTGATGAATGAACTGCGTCTTCAGGAAGATAATGGGGTCAAAGTGCTGGATGGGGCTTCCGTAGAAATTATGCCTTAGAAAGTAGTATTTTGCGGATAAAGCTCTCATTTGGGGAAACTTTATGCAGTTTATTGTGTATACTAGAATGTGTAAACTAGCAAACTTGTACTGAAACAGAGATGGTTAAGAGACTGTGCTGTAGGCCAGCTTCGTAAACCACGTAACAATGATATAGAAAGTAGAGTGAACACGTTGAACGAACATGAAAACGAAAAGGTTCCCTATATCGTATCAGGAAAAAGCTATACGGCCGTGGCTATTAACGCGGCATCCAAAGCCGGGGAATGGATTAAGAGCAAGCTGGGAACTGTTGAACATTTGAATACCAAACAGTCTCCTACGGATCTAGTGACCGAGGTAGATAAAGGTGCAGAACAGATGATTCGCAGACTGATTCTGACCCATTTTCCCGATCATGCGATTTTGGGTGAAGAAGGTGTAGAGCCGGGAGCCGAAGCTTCGGCCCGCGCACTAGAGGCTGCCCGTGAAGAGGAATATTTATGGATTATTGATCCGGTAGATGGCACGACCAATTTTGTACACAGTCTGCCGTATTACAGTGTGTCTATTGCCTTGGCCCATCGTGGAGAGGTGATTGTCGGGGTTATTTATGATCCGTCCCGTGATGAAATGTTTGTAGCGGAAAAAGGAAAAGGCGCATATGTGCATGGTAATCGCATGCAAGCCTCAAGAGAAGAAACACTGGGAGATAGTCTGGTGTGCATCGGCTTCCCGCCAGATCGTACGTATGCACAACCGCTAAATATGAAAATCACGCAGGTTCTTACACCTCAGGTACGCGGCATTCGGGCGCTGGGCTCGGCAGCATTGCATCTGGCTTATGTGGCGTCGGGACGGTTATCGGCCTATTGCGAAATTGGTTTGAATGCGTGGGATGTAGCAGCGGGCGCTTTGCTGGTGCAGGAATCAGGCGGTACCATTACCGATACATTGGGCAGACCTTATGACCTGAGTGTACGGCATATTGCAGCTACGAATACAGCTATTCATTCTCAACTTATTCAAGTGCTGAAAGAAGCAGACGCAACCGGGTTATAATTCTACGTAGGGACCATCACCCTAAAGGAGGAAATCGCGATGAGTCAATCCGAAGAATTGGAACGCCAGCTCAGTGAACTGCTGACGGAAGGCGAAATTCGTGAGAATGAGGCCCAAAAGCGGGAACGGCTCAGCCCTAAATATGAGGTGCGGGTTCAGACTCATATCGATCCCATTGTTGAGGAAACGCGTAAATACCGGAGTATGGCACGGGAACTTGATGACCGATACGACGAATATATGAGCAAGGCGGACAAATCGAAACCAACCGATCAACGCTAAGCAAATGCAAATACCTCTTGCCGAATGACCAAGGCATGGGGTATTTTGTATGTTATAAAGGAGGCGACAATCACTGATTACCTACTTTAAAAGCGCTTACAAAAATGCTGGAATCCATCATAAAATGGTACTGCTGATCACGGTGCTTATGCTGGTTAATTTTGCAGTTGTTGCAGTCATACTTAAGTACGTATTTCACATTTATGATAATCAAATGTACAAAAAAACATCCGAAGTACTCAATATTTCTTCAATCGGTATAGAAAATGAGCTGAAGGATGTGGAAAAAGTTACTTTCAAGGTAACAACGGACGAGCAGCTTCAACGTTATTTGCTGCAATTGGAAAAAGAGAAATCCCCTTATGCCAAAATGGTGCTGCGTAAAAAAATAACGAATAGGCTTGTCGCCTTTGCCGGCTCTGAAACCTATGTCTATTCTATGATGGTCATCGACAAAGAGGGACAGGTCATGAGTGCGGGCAACCGCGAAGGTATTCCCCAAGAGCTTCGATCCACCCTGTCGGAGCTGGCAGACGAACATGACGGTTCCAATGCATGGTATGCCGCAGGTCATTCCTCCTTGCTGGCAGCTCGGCAGTTCAAATCCTTTACCGATTCCAATTTTACGCTGAATGGGCTCGGAACGCTTGCGATTCGTGTACGAATTGACCGGATTGTAGCGGACCGTGTGCAAACCTCCGGTCGTGACGGACAACTGATGATTACAGATGGAAGGCGGATGATTTATCCCGAAACACCACTTTTGAGTGAGAGTGATATTCAGGCCGAGCTGGGCCGGAAGCAGCCTTACGGGATTGCGACCTACTCAGGAGGAACCTTTTTCGCTGCTCAAATCAAATCTTCTTATACGGATTGGACGTATTTGCATATGACCCCCTTCGATGATATGTTTCGCAGCATTACGATTATCAAAGAAGTTGTAAGCGCTATTTTTGTCATTATGCTTCTTATCGCATTGGCTCTGGGGGCTAGATTGTCAGGGAGCATTACCAAACCGATCGTTCAATTAATCCAGAACATGCGTAAAATAGAAAAAGGCGATCTCGACCGTTTGGAAGAGGAAGCACTTGGTGCGGTCCCCCTTTCCACACAGGATGAGGTAGGCTTGCTTCATCGAACGTACAAGAAAATGATTCGCCGCATTCGTGAGCTCATTAATGAGAATGTTGCCAAGCAGCTATTACTGCGGGAAACAGAGCTAAAGGCGCTCCAGGCCCAGATTAATCCACATTTTTTATACAATACATTAGAGTCCGTGAACTGGCTCGCCAAGGCCAATAAACAGGACCGGATTTCAGAGATGGTGGAAGCACTTGCTTTTCTACTGCGCAGTGCGGTCAGTTTTGAGGAGCAGCTGATTCCGCTTCGAAAAGAGCTGGATATTGTAAGGAGCTACGTAACGATCCAAAAAACACGTTTTGATGAACGTCTCGTTTTCCATCTGGATATTCCGGAAGAACTGATGGATGCACAAATTCCGAAGCTAACGCTTCAGCCCTTGGTGGAGAATGCCATTCATTATGCGCTGGAGCCGCGAATTGAACCCTGTCAGATTGCTATTATTGCGAGAGAAAGCGAGGGGGCTCTATTTCTGCGAGTTGAAGATGACGGACCGGGAATGACGCCGGATTTCTTGGAAAAGCTGCGAAGCGGGCAGGTTACGACTCGTGGGCAGGGCATTGGACTTACGAATATTCAGGAACGGATTAACCTGACATTTGGTACACCTTGGGGGATAGAGCTGCATAGCGAGTCAGGAACAGGAACGTCGATTCATGTCTGTATTCCATATGTGAAAGGGGATCAGGGTCGTGTACAAGGTGCTACTGGTTGATGATGAGCGTATGATTTTGGAAGGCATATCACAGGTGGTTGATTGGGGGAAAGCGGGCACGAGATTGGTTGGCACGGCACGTAACGGGATTGAGGCTTATGATCAGATTCAAGCCAGCCCACCTGATTTTGTGATTAGCGACATCTCTATGCCAGGACTAGACGGTATCGGACTGGTTGCCAAAACGACGGAGCATTTTCCAGACGTCCGTTTCATTCTGTTGTCTGGCTACAAAGATTTTGACTATGCCTGTCGGGCCATGCAATACGGGGTGAAGCACTACTTGTTGAAGCCATGCAATGAGCGGCAAATTCATGAGGCTCTGACCGAGTTGGGACAGGAGCGGGAGGAGCAGGAAGAACGCAAGCAGTTTGTAAACCGGATGAAGCTAGATTTTCAGCGTATGCTGCCTCATGTGAAGGAACACTTTTTGAAGGAGTTTATTTCCTATAAAACTTACGGTAGCCGCGATATCGCATTTTATGAGCGGTTATTCGGACTTGAATTGCAAGATAAGCAGGTTCGAATGCTGCTGCTGCGGGTGGAGGAATCCCATGAGCCGGAGCATTTATTTGCATTGCAAAATATAGCGGCAGATTTGATGGATGATGTCTTGCTCAGTACGACCATGCAGGGACAATTGCTCATCGTGCTGGAAAGCGAGGATGATACGTCACGGTTTATGAAACAGATTGAAGCGGTACGTGCGACATTTCATCGCTTTTACAAACTGGAGGTAACGGTCGCAGTTAGTGAGTCGGATAGTATGCAGCATTCACGGGGGATGTACCGGGAGACACTGCATTGTATGAATCACCGTTTTTACACCGGGGAGGGCAGTCTGATTACGAAAGAGGATTTAGCGACTGAGGATACCCGGGAGATGGCAGATTTGGAGCTGGACGAGGAAAAGTTCGGTCTGCTGATCAAGGCTGGAAATACGGTGGAGGTTGCACAGGAAGTGGATCGGTTATTCGGTATTTTGTCCCGGATGAAGCTGGAAATCTCTGTGACCCGCTCTTATGTGCTTCAGCTCTATGCCGCTATGATCCGTATATGCCCTGAAGAAGAGCGTGCGGCGTTTACGAGCCGAATGGTGGTGCTGGCAGAGCAAAAAACGCTGGCATGTCTCAAATCTTTTGTACAGGAAGCTGCCGAACGAATGACCGCAATCTATTATAAAAGTAATGTGTATCGCCAATCTTCTACCGTTGATAAAATGATCACTATTATTGAGCAAAACTATAGAAAATCCGATTTGTCGCTGAACGGAGTGGCAGGTCAAATGCTGTATATGAATTCCGACTATTTAGGGAAGATTTTCAAAAAGGTGACGGGGGAAAACTTCTCACACTACGTCAATCGTTATCGGATCGAACGTGCGGCTGAGCATATTCGAGAGACAGGAGATGTAAAGGTGTTTGAGCTGGCCGAATGGTTCGGCTTCGGCGGGAACGCGCAATATTTTAGCCAGGTGTTCAAAAAATGGGCGGGTATGACGCCTTCCGAGTACATTAAATCACATGAACGGGGATGAGCTGATGGAGTCCCACTGTTTTTTAAACCCAGGAAACCTGATTTGTGTATTCCAATGCTTCTCAGATTTTGGGAAAATAACAACAGGAGCTAATGTAAACGCTATCAAAAATGCGTAAATACGTTGTCACTTGTAATTTGGCTCCTTTCTAGAACAGCGAAAAGGGGAGAGATAGGTGGGCAAAAAGGGATGGTTTCTGATTATAGCTATGCTGCTCGTTTTGACGACAGCATGTAGCGGAGCGGACGGCGGCGGCAATTCGGGCACAAGTGCAGACGGGAAAGTAAAGTTACGTATCGCTTGGTGGGGATCGGATACGCGTCATGAATACACGCAGAAGGTCGTTGATTTGTATAAGCAGAAAAATCCTAATGTAACGATCGATGTGGAATATGCCTCTTTTGATGACTATTGGAAAAAGCTCGCCCCACAGGCTGCGGCTAATCAGTTACCGGATATCGTGCAAATGGACATTTCGTACATTAGCCAATATGCAAAAAATGGTCAACTGGAGGATCTCGCGCCTTACTTAAATCAAAAAATTCAGGTCGCTGACGTGAACGAAAATGTACTCAGTACCGGCGTAATAGCAGGAAAGCAATATGGTATTCCAACAGGTGTCAATGTTCTGGGTTTCCAGTATGATCCGGCGCTGCTCAAAAAAGCGGGCATAGACAAAATTCCTGACAACTGGACATGGGATCAATACAAAGAAATGGCTTTAAAGGCAGCTTCCAATAAAGTATACTTTGACAGCTCAATGGCTGCCGATATTTTCTTCCACTATTATTTGCGTACGCAAGGAAAGACTCTCTACAATGCGGAAGGGACAGGATTGGGGTATGACGATGATAAGCTGTTTGTTGACTTCTTCAGCGGATTGGCTGATCTGATTAAGAAGGGAGCGACCCCGCCTCCTGAAATTATGAACCAGACCAAGGGGATTCTTGAGGAATCCGATATCGTAAAAGGAACAGGCATCGGTATTTGGCAGTGGTCCAATCAGTATGTAGGTTTACAGCAGGTTGTTAACCGCCCCATGGCACTGGCACCAATGTTTGGGCCGAATATGGAAAAAGGCGTATACATGCAGCCTACGATGTACTGGACGGTTGCTTCCCGTTCACAGGTGAAGGATGAGGCCGCAAAGTTTATTGATTTCTGGATGAATGATGTGGAAGCGAATAAATTGATTAAAGGCGAACGTGGCGTACCGATTTCCTCCAAAATCAAGGAAGCTGTTGCGCCAGAGTTAAGCAAGCCTACGAAGCAGGTGTTTGAATTTGTAGCTTCCATGGAGCCGAAGGCTTCTCCAATGAGCCCGCCGCCGCCAGTCGGATCGCCGGAAGTGATTGCGACTCTGACCGATTATATTGAGCAGGTCAATTTTGGACAGATGACACCAGAAGACGCAGCGGCCAAATTCCGGGCTGATGCGAATACTATCCTTGCGAATAACAAGCAATAATGAGCGCAATGTGACCTTTAGGATATCTGACACTGTTTTAGCATAAGATCGATATGATCGAAGGAACGTTTCGTTAAGTTAACCGTGCGTAGTCCAAAGCATGATTGCGCACGGTTGATTGGACGAACCGACTGCATAAGCACCCTTTGCAGACATCACAATATTATTCACATAACAACGAATTATTAATATTATAAAGTTTTGCTAATTCTTTAGAATGCAACAGAAGGGAGGCTTGATGAGCTTGCGAAATCATCAGAGCTTGAAAGCCAATATGACCGGATATGCGTTTATCAGCCCGTTTATTGTGGGCTTTCTGGCGTTTACGTTAATTCCAATGTTTATTTCGCTGTATCTGTCCTTTACCACCTACAACCTGTTCACCCCGCCCAAATGGATTGGTCTGGGTAACTTCGAAAAAATGTTCACAGGCGACCCGAAATACTGGAATTCGATCAGGGTCACGTTTACGTATGTATTGGTCGGTGTACCGTTGCGACTGATTTTCGCGCTGTTTGTGGCTATGATTTTGAATACCAAGTCGCGTATGGTCGGCACCTATCGGACGATGTACTATCTACCGTCGATTATCGGGGGCAGTGTTGCGGTATCCATTATGTGGCGGAACATTTTCAGTAATAACGGCATAGTGAACAGCCTGCTTTCGACCTTAGGGGCGACTCCGGTGAAGTGGTTTGGTGACCCGGATGCTTCGCTTACGATGCTAATCACCTTGTCCGTATGGCAATTTGGCTCCTCCATGCTGATTTTTCTGGCAGGTTTGAAGAACATTCCTGTTGAATTGTACGAGGCGTCCAGTGTAGATGGCGCTAAGCCAGTACGAAAATTTTTCAGTATTACGCTACCGTTGCTTAGCCCCATTATTCTATTTAATCTGATTATGCAGACGATCAGTGCCTTTATGACCTTCGTCCCGGCTTATGTTATTTCTAAGGGCGAAGGAGGCCCGATGGATGGAACGATGCTGCATTCACTGTATCTGTTCCGACAGGCGTTTATGTTCAGCAACATGGGATATGCGGCAGCCATGGCTTGGGTCATGCTCATTATGATTGGGATACTGACAGCGATATTATTTATAACCTCCAGATACTGGGTATTTTATGAAACGGAAAAGGGGCGCTGATAACGATGGCATGGAAAACGGTCAAATGGCCAATTTATCACATACTGGTTGCTGCACTGGCGCTCCTGATGCTGTATCCCGTTTTTTGGATGCTGTTCAGCTCGTTTAAAGAAAGTCGGACGATATTCGTCACGGCATCCTCGCTTTTCCCTACAGAATGGATCTGGCAAAACTATGTAACAGGCTGGAAAGGAACGACTGGCTACAACTTTGGCACGTACATTCTGAACTCGCTCACGATCGTGGTGATTTCAACGATTGGAGCCGTGCTTTCCTCCTCATTGATCGCATTTGGCTTTGCGCGCTTGAAATTCAAAGGGCGTAACTTGTGGTTTGCTTTGATGATGGTGACGCTTATGCTACCAGGGGATGTGGTACTGGTACCGCAATATATTATTTTCACCAAGCTCGGTTGGATCAATACGATCTTACCGTTGGTGGTACCCTCCTTTTTCGGGATGCCGTTCTTCATCTTTCTGATGGTGCAGTTTATACGAACGATTCCAGGAGAGTTGGATGAAGCGGCGACGATTGATGGATGCGGCAAGTTCCGGCTGTATTTTAGAATTATTTTACCCTTACTCAAGTCGTCGTTGGCTACAGCGGCAATCTTCTCTTTCTACTGGAAGTGGGAGGATTTGCTAGGTCCGGTACTGTATCTGAATTCGCCGGAGAAATATACCGTATCTATTGCACTCAAGATGTTCCTCGACAGCGAGTCGGCTTCCAACTGGGGAGGAATGTTCGCGATGTCTATCCTAAGCCTGCTTCCAGTTATCGCTGTATTCTTCGCATTCCAGAAGCAAATTGTAGAAGGAATGAGTACAAGTGGTTTGAAGGGATAAGATTCAAAATCCATAGCGTGAGGATATGAGGCTTACGAGTGGAAATGGAAGGTATCCGGGTTTATACGATTGAATGGACGGGATTTGAGGGCGATGGCTGAGAGGTGAGTAAATTGTGGAAGTTTGATTTTGGTCCGGGGGAGCCTGCGGATGGTTACAAAGGAGTGCCACCGGATTGCTTATATACAACTGAACAGGGCCATGGCTTCGAGACTACGGAGCATGTGTACGGTCGAAAAAGGCAGAGTGCAGCCAAGGATGCACGCACGCGGCTGCGAAGCAGCTTTTGTATTCCACTGAACGCTGCATTTGTTGCAGATGTGCCGGACGGGATGTATCTCGTCACCGTACTGGTCGGCGATTCGCAGGCGGAAACGCTCACGCGATTCAAGGCTGGTGAAGGCAAGCACATGCTTCCCCCAGTACACACGCTGCCGGGCCAGTTTACCGAAGCACTGTTTGCGGTGCCAGTCCGGGGTGGCAAACTACGCCTCACCGTATCAGGCACCGCGCCACGGCTCAATGCGCTGGAGATTGCGCCAGCGCCACAGACCCTCCGGCTATTCCTAGCCGGAGATTCCACGGTTACGGATCAGGACGCATCCGGCTATCCGTATACAGGCTGGGGCCAGGCTTTGCCCGCCCTGTTCAAGCATGATGTCTGCGTGGATAATCATTCCGTATCGGGACGAAGCTCCAAAAGCTTCGTGGACGAAGGGCGGCTGGGTGTCATTTTGGGCGAAATAAAGGCAGGAGATTTCCTGTTCATCCAGTTCGGTCATAATGATCAGAAGCCTGATCCGGAGCGGGCTACAGAGCCTTTTACAACCTACAAGGAGTATCTTCGCCTCTACATCGACGGCGCAAGAGGCCATGGGGCAACCCCGGTACTGGTCACGCCCGTACATCGTCGCTATTTTAACGAGGATGGTACGCTATCTGACACACATGGTGACTATGTAACAGCGGTTCGTGAGCTGGCGGAAGAAGCAAATGCACCACTGATTGATTTGTCTGCCCGCACGCAGGAGTTATATGAGCAGTTGGGTCCCGAAGAGAGTAAAGAGCTTTTTATGTGGCTACTGCCTGGTGAATACCTGAACTTTTCCGGCGGCTTAGAGGATAACACACATTTTCATGAGAATGGCGCGGTTCGTATTGCAGACATGGTGGTGGATGCTGTGAGGGAATTGGATTTGCAACCGCTGCGCATGTATTTACGTTGAAGGACGACCTTTTCATGTACGGGCGTCAAGGAGGTAACTCATGTGAAACTTACCAAAGGGGGAGACGTGGAAATGCCTGCATTGATTTTTGATGAAGAACAAGTTAAGCAGGTGATCGACCGGGTCGTAGAACGCACATTTCAAATGCACTACAGCTGGGATTGGCCAGGTGGAGTCGCCTTTTACGGAGTATGCGAAGCGTATGAAGCGACAGGGAACGAAAAGTATTTGATCCAGCTGAAAGAATGGGTTGACGAAAGTATTGAGGATGGGCTTCCATCTCTCTCGGTGAACGGCGTTTCTGTCGGGCACTGTTTGTTGACGCTTTACCAGGCCACAGGTGAGCAAAAATACCTTGATATTGCCATCGAGATGGCAGAATTTTTGGCCAAAAAAGCGGAACGGTTTGCCGACGGCATTTTCCAGCATACGGTGAACTCACTTCATGATGTATTTCCGCAGCAAGCATGGGTGGATACGATGTTTATGGCCGGTTATTATTTGCTGCGTATCGGTCATCTGTTGGGCAACAAAGAGTATTGGGAGGATGGGGTTCGTCAATATCACGGGCATGAAGAATTTTTGCAGGACCCGGATACGAATCTGTATTATCACGGATGGGATCATGCGAATCAAAGCCGGATGTCAGGAATATATTGGGCGCGCGGCAATTCATGGGCAGCTCTCACGATGGCAAAAGCGCTGAAATTTGTGGAGGTGCAGCATCCATCTTATATGATCATCGATGGCTCGCTGCGTGACCAGCTCAATGCGCTGGTGCGACTGCAATCCCCGGAAGGGCTGTGGCATACGGTGCTGAATGATGATACCTCTTATCTGGAAACCTCGGGCTCGGCAGGAATCGCGACTGCCTTGCTTATGCAAGGGCGGTTGTTTAACAAATACACACAAAAGGCGATCGACGGTATTCTTTCCCGCATTAAGGACGACGGCACAGTAACGGGTGTATCCGCTGGAACCGCTATGATGAACGATATTGACGGCTATCGAAACGTCCCCTACAAACGCATTCAGGGCTGGGGTCAGGGATTGGCGCTTGCTTTTCTGGCTCAACTGTTGCGTACCAAGGAGAATCCATACGGCTAGAAGAAAGGGCATAGCGCCAAAAAGTAATTCGGGTAAAGGAGGCCGATAGCATGGGAGATACTGAACTTTTTCAGGAGCTTTCTCAGGAAAGGGCAGCTAATCAGCCACGAGGCAGCCTATTCTGGGTCATCCCCGATGGGTATATTCCACCGGAAAGCCGGGGAGAGCTGCTCAGTCATGAGAGTATATGCGTGCTGAATTGTGGGAGCCGTGTGGCAAATCTAAGTATAGACATCTATTTTGAAGACCGCGAGCCATTGGAGGGATTGATCGAGGTGGTGGAAGGAAGACGAACCCGTCATATCCGAACAGCCTCGTTGGAGAAATCCGGCGAACGGATTCCGACAGGCATTCCTTACGCAATTACGGTCACTAGCGATGTGCCCATCATCGTACAATATAGCAGATTGGACACGACACAGCCGGAATTGGCGTTAATGAGTGTCATGGCGTACCCTATTTAATCCGACGAAGACTAAGAAGTGAAAAAAAGAAATCTCTCGGCTGGAATTGCGCAGCTGGGAGATTTCTTTTTTTGCAGGCAATTTAGTATTTATTTTTAGCCTGTTTTTTCTGATTTTGCCGAAGTTGTTTTGATCGGCGTGAAGTTTTTTTGCCCTCCGAAATTGGTACCCAGCACGCCGATAATGATCATCACAGCCCCAACAATGTGATAGTAGGCGAGCTGCTCCTTCAAAATGTAAGCACCGGCAATCATGGAAATGAGGGTGGATAAATTACCGATCACACTCATTTTGGAGGCTTCGATCCACTTCAAGGCAAAGCTCGATAACAGCGAGGTGACGAGGGTAGACAGAATGCCTAGATAAACCAGTGCCATCCAGTAACCAGGCTTCACCAGTGGAGCGGTATAGGCGTTTATGGAGCCGTCTATGGCATGGTATCCTAGTGCCACCACGTTAAAAACGATACATCCCAAAATAGAGGTAACATAGGTCAATTCCATGGGGCTATACTTTTGTGTTAAGGGTCGTGCCAGCACATTATAACCGGATAGGCATATCGCAGAAAGCACGAGCAGAAGAATACCCCCATAGCTATTGGACGCTAGCGGTGCTCCGCTTTTCATTACAAATATAAAAACCACACCAAAGACAGAGAGCAGTAAGGAAATCTTTTGGACTACTGTTGTACGCTCTTTAATAAAATAAGAAGCTAACAGCAGCGTAAAGATGGGAACGGTTGCTTGAATAATTCCACCTTCCGATGAAGAAGTGCTCATCAGCCCGAAGGCTTGCAGTGGAAAATACACTAATGGCGAGAGCAGCGCCAGTGGTAAAATGCGCAGAATGTCACGCAATTTGATGTTGAGCTTAATCCAACCAAGCAGCACTGGAACGGTCAAAGCGATAAAAGACAGCGCAAAGCGGTGGGCGATAACATCCAGCGGGCTCGCCTCTGTGACCGTCAATTTTACAAATAAAAATGAAAATCCAAGTATAGCTGCATAGCTGAGAGCTGCCAGATAGGCGGCTCCATTTCTGGAACGACTGTGCATAATAAACCTCCGTAGTCATGACCTTAACCTGTTGTTCTCTCAATATACCCGGATGGCATAACATGATACAATCCATAAAATCTACAACTGTACGGGTACAGTTGTAAAATAAAAAAAGCCGGAACGAAGTCCCAGAGGTCGAATACCCTTCCCTAAGACTACTTCCAGCTCTTATCAAAATTCATATTCTATCACTTACTGCTGGGTTTACTTCCCTTGTGACATCGCCCGGAACGAATCGTCCGCTGCTTCCAGCGTAGCATCTACATCTTCGTCCGTATGCGCTGTTGTGAGGAACCAGGCTTCGTACTTGGATGGTGCCAGATGAATACCGCGATCCAGCATGTGACGGAAGAAGGATGCAAACGCTTCGCTATCCGTATCCTGCGCCTGCGCGTAGTTCGTGATCGGATGATCACAGAAATGCGTCGAGAACGCTCCACGAATACGGTTGATCGTCAATGGCACGCCATAGCGTTCGGCAGAGGACTGAATACCGTCCGTCAGCCTCACAGCCAGACGTTCCATCTCTTCATACACGCCTTCTCCTTGAAGGACTTCAAGGCAGGCGATGCCTGACGAGATGGACGCCGGGTTGCCTGCCATCGTACCCGCCTGATAAGCCGGGCCGAGTGGGGCAACCTGCTCCATGATCTGCTTGCTGCCACCGTAGGCACCAATTGGCAGACCACCACCCATGATTTTGCCCAGCGCGGTCAAATCTGGCTGAATCGCATCATGGTTGTCCAAACCTGCATACGTTTGGGTAGAGCCGAAGTGGAATCGGAATGCGGTAATGACCTCGTCATAAATGACGAGTGAGCCGTTCGCACGCGCCATGGAGCACAACCCTTCCAAATAACCGGGCTGCGGCATAACCATGCCGAAATTACCGACAATAGGCTCGACCATGACTGCCGCCACATCGTCGCTCCAGCGCTCCAAAGCTTGGCGCAACGCGTCGAGGTCATTGAATGGCACAGTAATGACCTCGCTCGCAATGTTGGTTGTAATGCCTGCACTGTCAGGTATGCCCAGTGTAGAAGGTCCAGAGCCAGCAGCTACAAGTACCAGATCCGAGTGACCATGGTAGCAGCCGGCAAATTTGATGATCTTGTTCCGCCCAGTATAAGCCCGTGCCACACGAATCGTCGTCATGACTGCTTCTGTGCCGGAATTCACAAACCGGACCTTGTCCATAGAAGGAATGGCTTCCTTCAGCATCTTGGCCAGTTTGATTTCCAATACCGTTGAGGTTCCGTATAATACGCCATTCGCGGCCGCTTCGCTGATCGCCTTGGTAATATGGGGGTGAGCATGTCCGGTAATAATAGGGCCGTAGGCCGCCAAATAATCGATATACCGATTATCATCCTCGTCCCAGAAATGAGCGCCTTGGGCGCGTTTCATGAATACTGGAGCACCGCCGCCCACAGCTTTAAAGGAACGTGAAGGGCTGTTAACGCCCCCGACAATATGCTCCAGGGCTTCTTTATATAGTGCTTCGGAGTTTTCCCGTTTCATCATCAAAAACTTCCTTTCCGTTCATTAAAATAGGGTATACACACGCCAAAGGGCAGCGTTCACGGCTGCCCCTGCATACATCATTATAGCTCTTTTTGACCTGTCTTTGTTGTTGATTGTTTGGAAGCATTCTCATCACTGGCTTTACTGCCCCCTGTAAAAGAAGCTTTATCCGTCTTGGTAGACGATGCACTGTCTGGCTGTTTTGTTTCGGTCTGATCCTTATTTTGTTCCTGTGTTTGTGTGGGTGGATTATTAAAAATATCCTGCACATACGTTTTCAGTTCTTCCGGATCGCGGACAGTAAGAACTGCCGCGCCGCCCACATTCTCTTCTCCGAGCATCTTCATCGGTGGAACCTGTTCACTGCCTGCAAAGTTGCTTTGGTACCCCACATTCGCCAGCTTCCACATATCGTTAACACTGAGATTTGTGTCGATGTACGGGTTAACCTGCTCTAAAATGTTCGGCAGGTTGGCGATGGAAGTCGTGGTCTGCATTTTCTGGGCTACGGCCTCCAAAAATGCGCGTTGCCGTCCTGATCGGGAGAAGTCGGACATCGCATCGTGGCGGAACCGCACATATTGAAGCGCCGTGTTGCCATCCAGATGCTGCATACCCTTTTTCAAATCAATGTCGTACTGATGTTTATCTGCATTACTTGTATAATGCATATCCTTTTCCACTTCAAAATCAATCCCGCCTACGGCATCCACCAGTTTGATAAAGCCCTGGAAATCCGTGTACACGTAATATTGCACCGGGATGCCCAACAGATCGCCAGCCGTCTTCATGGCTGTGTTAGGTCCGTGAGTAATGGCGGTATTAATTCGATTTTTTCCGTAACCGGGAATATCCACGTACGTATCACGCAAAATAGAGAACAGGTGGATTTTTTTCTTGACGGGGTCCAGTGACACGACCATCATGCTGTCTGATCGGGGGACTTCCCCTTTCTGGATACCGCGCCCATCGACACCCATTAGCAAAATATTGACCATATCGGTACCTTCCCACTTGGGCGGTTCTGGCGTACGAACCTGATCGACCTGCTTTACATTTTTGAAGGGGGAGTTAGCACCCTCTTTATGCAGATTATCCAGCTGATTATAAATAGATGTAAAATAGTACACGGCAAAGCCGATAATCGCGACGATAACCAGGGCTAGAACCGACCATATCGTCCTTTTGGTTCTGCTTGTCATGGATGCTCTCCCTTTCGCTTTTCAGTTCATTACATTATAATTTCTTTTTGGAGCACAATCAATTTAACTATGGATTTTACAAATCCTGATTGAGAGGTATAACATGCTGGCAATTGATGTGCAGGATCTGCGCAAAACATTTAAGGTTCAAAAAAATCGCGAGGGCCTAAAAGGCGCCTTCCTTGATTTATTCGCCCGCGAATACAACGAGGTGGCCGCGGTCAAAGATATCTCCTTCCGTATTCCACAAGGGGAAATATGCGGTTATATCGGTGAGAACGGCGCTGGAAAATCCACCACGATTAAGATGCTGACAGGTATTCTCGTGCCGACATCGGGACATCTCAAGGTGGGCGGTTATGTCCCCTATGAGGAGCGCGAGAAATTTGTAGGCAACATTGGTGTTGTTTTCGGTCAACGCAGCCAGCTTTGGTGGGACATCGGTGTGATCGAGTCTTTTCAGCTACTGCGGAAAGTATATCAGGTTCCGGCTACTGACTTCAAACGCAGGCTGGATGAGCTGGTGGAGAGGCTGCAATTGCAGGATCTGCTAAGCCGCCCGGTACGCAAGCTTAGTCTCGGGCAACGGATGCGCTGTGAGTTGGTAGCAGCTTTGCTGCACAATCCGTCTATTGTTTTTCTGGACGAGCCGACCATTGGGCTCGATATTATGGTAAAGTCCGAAATCCGCGAGTTTCTAAAGGACATGAACCGGGATTACGGTACGACTATTTTGCTGACAACCCATGATTTGCAGGATATTGAAGCGCTGTGCTCGCGCGTCATTATGCTGGATGATGGGAATATCATCTATGATGGTGGTCTTGAGGATCTGAAGGCGCGTTGGGGTACAGGTCGAGAAGTACGGTTCCAGTTCGGCACATCGACCCAATTGGAGCAATTACAGGCATGGACTGCTGATATGCCATTGGCTTGGACGGTGGATAATGATTTGGCTGCCAAGGTATGGATTCCTCTTCATATTAATGTATCGGATGTGCTCGCTTGCGTAGTCGGTCGCACGGACATTACGGATATCAAAATCATTGAAACCAACACGGATGATATCGTCCGCAGTATCTATCAGTCTGGCTCGGCTGAACGCCAGGGCAATCCGGTAGTGGAGGCCAAAGTTCATGCTTAGCGTATACACCGATTTTATTCGTATCCGATTTCTCACGATGCTGGCTTATCGTGTGAACTATTATTCAGGAATCCTTATTTATTGCATGAATATTGGCGTGTATTATTTCACATACAAAGCGATATATGGCGATGCGGGTAGCATTGGAGGCTTTACCGCTGCTCAGATGACGACGTATGTAGCCGTATCGTGGATGGCGAGAGCCTTTTATTTTAACAATCTGGATCGCGAGATATCGACGGATATTCGTGATGGAAGCATTGCAATTCAGATGATCCGACCTTATAACTATGTACTTGTTAAATTTATGCAAGGACTCGGCGAGGGAATGTTTCGTTTTCTGTTGTTTATGATTCCAGGTATGGCGATTGCGTTGCTGCTATTTCCGGTGAAACTTCCCACGGATCCGGTAGCCTGGGTTGGTTTTCTGGTCATGCTTTTTTTTAGCTTTATGATCAACACTCAGATTAATATTATTACGGGATTAACGGCCTTTTTTATCGAAAATAATGAGGGCATGATGCGTATGAAGCGCGTAGTTGTAGATCTGTTTTCCGGGTTGATTTTGCCAATCAGTTTGTTCCCAGGCTGGCTGGCGACAATCGCCCAATGGATGCCGTTTCAGGCGATTACCTATTTGCCGGGCTCTGTATTTACGGGACGTGTAAAAGGCGTTGGCATTTGGAATGTACTGGGTATCCAAATCATTTGGCTGGTCGTTCTGCTCGTGCCGATGATCATCATTTGGCGACTGGCGCGCAGACGTCTGTTCGTGCAGGGAGGGTAAGCCGATGATGTACTATTTGGGTCTCATTAGCGAATATTTAAAAAATTACATGAAGTCACGGCTCACCTATCGGGCCGACTTTTGGGTAGAAGTGATTTCAGATCTGCTGTTTCAGGCCACGAATCTTATTTTTATCCTGGTTATTTTTATGCACACAGACAGTTTGGGTGGCTGGAGTGAAAATGAAGTCGTGTTCGTTTATGGATTTTTCATGGTTCCTTACGGACTATTCAGCTGTTTCGTCAACCTTTGGAACTTTAGCGAGCGTTATATTGTAAAAGGTGAACTCGACCGGGTAATGACCCGTCCTGCGTATAATCTGTTCCAGATTTTCCTTGAAAATGTGGACCCGCCCGCACTGGTCGGCTCAGTGATCGGTCTGATTATTATGGGGATCAGCGGGGCACAGATGGACTTGGCTATGGAGTGGTGGTTCATACCGGCGCTGATCATTTTGAGCCTAAGTGCCGTGGCGATCTATACGGGGATATACACCATATTGACTTCCCTTTCGTTTTTTTCGGATGCGCCGACAGGAATTATTCCGCTCATGTACAATATTCAGGGCTACGGACGTTATCCAGTAACGATCTATAACCGAGCCATTCAGGTTGTGCTGACTTGGATACTACCGTTTGCTTTTGTTGGCGTATATCCAGCCTCCCTGTTCCTTCACCGAGAGGACATGCGCCATATGGCGCTCTTAACTCCTGTGATGGGAATTGTCTTTCTGACCTTGGGCTTACTGGCATGGAACTGGGGAATTCGCCGCTACAGAGGGGCAGGCTCATAGGTCAGGTTATATAAGAACCCCCACAAGATAGGAGATGATGAGATGTCCGCGGCATTTACCGTTATTGGACAAGCGGCACCGGATTTTGAATTGCCTGGGAGTGAAGGAAAGAGTGTCAAGCTGTCTGATTATCGAGGCAATAGGGTGTTGCTGTATTTCTATCCCAAGGATTTGACCTCTAGCTGCTCGACCCAGGCTTGTGATTTTCGGGATAAACATACGGAGTTTGAAGGCTTGAACACGGTGATTTTGGGGATAAGCCCAGATCCACTCAAGCAGCATGACAAGTTTATTGCAAAGTATGGACTCCCTTTTCAGTTGTTATCTGATGAAGAGCATCAGGTCGCTGAGACGTATGGTGTATGGCAGCAAAAACAGATGTACGGCAAACAGTACATGGGTATTGTTCGGTCTACGTTCCTTATTGATGAAAATGGAATTTTAGTTCATGAATGGCGTGGTTTAAGGGTGAAAGGGCATATTGATGCTGCGCTGGCATACATTCAGGATATGGCCTAAGTGAAGAACAAAAAAACCTTTTGGAATCGGATTATGCTTCTTTAAGCATCGGTTTCAAAAGGTTTTTGTTAATTTTTGGATATGTTCTGTCGATGCTTCCACCTTTGCTTGCAGAGATAAACACCCCATAAAACAAGCGGAATGATCAAGCCGTTTGTATAATGCCAGGTAGACATGGGATAAACAAGAGTTCTTACATAATAAAACACATTTGGGGTTATCAAAATGGTCATGCCAAACACAAGCGCTCCTACGGGGATGACAAAGGGGCGGATATTAGAAACTCGGAATAGCTGGGTTGTTCCGAAAGTAAACGCGTAAAAGAAAAGAACACCTTTGAAATAGGCAGCAAGTGCCCAGGTTAAAGCAACAAGCGATTCAACGCGTGTAATATAATTCAATTCATTAATTTTTGTCGTGAGTACAGAAGAAATGTATGGACTGTAATTGGTCACAAAGGGCCCAATCACAAGAAGGGAGAGCAGCAGAAACAGGCTAATCAC
This sequence comes from Paenibacillus sp. EKM206P, assembly GCF_011066155.1. Classification (NCBI taxonomy): domain Bacteria; kingdom Bacillati; phylum Bacillota; class Bacilli; order Caryophanales; family Paenibacillaceae; genus Paenibacillus; species Paenibacillus sp. EKM206P. The sequence goes on from NZ_JAAMNQ010000019.1 coordinate 50,528, forward strand.
GATTCCGCCTATAAGGGAAGCAAGCAACATGTCCTTTTTAAAATGGGCTTTTTTGTTTACATAAGGAAAAACCATGAGCATAATAGACATTTCGGCAAAAGGCATAGCCGTGCCTGGAACCATTCCTTTAGCAACAGGAGCTAACCCGTTTTCCAAAACAGGCCGTACATTAGAAAGCTGGATTTGTGGCAGGAGTCCAAGGATCAGACCAGAGAAGATTAATATATATGCTGGTAATAGCATCTCGCTAACACGACCGAAAGCTTCAATTCCCATTAGCGCAGTAAGCACCATTAGGGATATTCCCATAGCGAGCAGGACACGCAGAGGGGTTTGTACAAATAACTGATTATTCAGGAAATCGCCTACCTCTCTAGCAATAAGAGCGGTGTTCATTAAAAAATAAAACAAATACCAGCAGGAGACAATGGTTCCGAATACGGGCCCGAAAATTTTACGGATCGCTTCAATAAGTGTAAGGCCCGGGTAGAGTTCATGAACACGAAGGAGCACGTAAATAATAATTAAACCTAACGGTATGGACAGTATAGAGCTGATCCAGGCATCCTGATGAGCAATATGTGTAATCATAGTCGGATAAATTAAGAGCATATCCCCGATTAAACACATAAACATAAGGACAGTCACTTGCCGAACACTGATACGTTCTTTTTTTGACATTTGTGGCTGCCTCCCTTCTAAAAGCCAAATACATGTGACACAAAAGCGTTAACAGGGTTATAGATGATTTCAATCAGAACCAGCGGGCTTGGCGTAACCTCTGATTTGGCCGCAAGGACACTAAGCCATGTGCCTAATCCGAGCATAATGATGTACACGAACATATCCTTAAAGCGATGCTTTCGGTACAAGCCTGGCAAATCTTTGGCAGCAATGGCTAGAGCGATACAGATAATAATAGTGGTAATCAGCATGTCGATGCTCCTTCCTTTGAGGGTGAGGCTCAACTAGATCCCAGGCTATGATTGCCTTTCGATCTCAACTTGTATACGACAAACAGCAGTAAAGGCAGGATAACGGAATCCGTCAAATCCCAATAAATCCAAGCGTGGACGATCGTATCCAGATAATAAGTAATGTTGGGTGCCGAGACGATAATCAGACCAAATAGGATCATAAAGCTAGGGCCCAGAAAGGTCCGTACATTGTCTAATCGCAGTAGCTGAGTCATTCCTAAGGTAAAGGCATAGAAGTGTAAAATGGTTTTAACAAAGGTAGTGATAATCCAGGCTATGCTCATCATGGATTCAACTCTCTGTAAGAAATTCCCTATATTGATTTTTTTAGATAGTGTATAAGAGGTATACACACTATGTTCGGTTACAAAAGGGCCCAGAACCATGAGAGAAACCAAGAGTAGTACGCTTAACAGAACGCTAGCAGTAAGTCCGGCTAGCAAAACCGATTTTTTTAGACCCGGTTTTTTGCTCACATAGGGAAAAATCATGAGTAAAAAAGCTAATTCTCCGAATGGATAGGACAGTGCAAATAGGCTGCCTTCCATAATCTTGGGAATACCTTGCTCCAGCATAGGCTTAAGCTGCTGACTTTCACATTGGGGAAGCAAGCACAGGATTAAAAACAAAGTGAAAGCCAAGCATAATGGTAATAAGATTTGAGCCGTACGCGCAATAGGCTCCAATCCCATATACATCCCCCACATAAGCGCAAGAATTAAGAGTAAATTGATAACAGGCAGAGGCGTCATAACATAAGTCTGGCTGTTCATAAAATCCCCGACCTCTCTTAAATAAATCGCGGAATTCATCAATAAGTGGAACAAATACCATATCGAGATGAGGGCGCCTAGCCACGGACCCAGAATTCGCTGGCAGAGTTGAATAAAGGTGAGATCAGGATATAGCTGATGTACCCGCAGGAGTAGCAGTAATACAGCCAATCCTGCTGGGATACTTAGGAATGAGCTGATCCAGGCATCCTGCTTGGATATGCTTGTAATGAGGGAGGGATACACCAATACGCAGTCTCCGATAATACTCAAAAATACGAGTACGGCTATATTTCTGATGCTGATACGCCCTTTCTCCTCCACCCAGCTCACTCCTTCATTTGTTTTTGGAATGATTCAAACAAGGAACCAATTTTTTTAATCTTTGTCTGTGCCTTATATTCAATCTGTAAGTCCATAAATGGATTTTCTTTTTCTTCTTTTAGTCTTTTCCAAAGCTCGGGTTTGGACTGGTGAATCAGTTGACCAAAGCCGAAAATGTCTGACTTAAATTCATGTCGAACGGTCTCTACGGAATGTTTCATAATTTCAACAATTTTTTCATTGCTTGCGGCTTCAATTTCTTTAATATCGTCCATACTGTCTAGCTTCATATGCTGGCAGTTGACTTCTCGTACTGTGCTGTTGTTGGTAACGGATATGGAGATAACAGGTTCTCCATCACGAATGATTACTTTTTTTTGAGTGTCGCTACTCAAGGTTAATAGGGCAATGTTACCCCCACCCTGACAATCGGTGTGCCCCGTTGTAGACTCCACTTTATCACTGATGTAACTGAGCCCTTTACTGTCAAGGTCATTGATCCATCCCAGCAATCGGTCTTTTTTGAATACACCATTACCCGAAAACCGCAATATGGTTCCAGGCGATATGCTTTTGGTGGCATCCATACCTTTTTCATTGGACGACTCTATATCTCCCACAGCTTCCAATGCGGGCAGAGTGGACTGGATGTCGGGATTAACCAGATTGCTAAGAAGTTGATCCATGGTTACTTTGGTGGCAGGAGCCCAGGTTTTGGTTAAGGTATCTAACGAAGCAAATAATTTATTTGCCGGCAACTTTTCCAATGGGGTTGGGATCTTTAACATCGTAGAAGCCTTGTTATTCTTGGCTATCGCAATATAAAAGTCACTTCTTGTAAAAGGCTCTCGCATCATGGCTTCAATCGCATCAGCAATCCCTTTTCTCGCATACTCCTCACCTAAAATCAGCATACGAATATGAGATAAATAAATGGAGCGCGGACTTGTATTCGTCATTTTTTCAATGGCCTCTTGAATCGTGGGTGCAGTGGCCTGATAAGTAACGACTGGAGAGCCTGCACTTGGTGAAGATTTGGAAGCTACAGCAGAAGGAATGACCACCTGAGCGGTTACCTGATACTGGTCTCCTTCCATATCCACCCCGATCCCAATAGCGATGCCTAGCTCATTTAATTCCGTGCGATCCCAGCAACCACCTAACAGTAATGCAATCAGTCCCCAGACGAAGAACAAATGTATGGTCTGCTTCATCGTTGATCCCTTCTGGTTTTAGATTTATTGCCGATCCGTCTTTTTTTCGTTTTTTGGCGGATCGTATTTTGGGTAGAGATGGATTGAGGACGCTTCGTCATATGAGGCCAGGGTAAGCGAAACAGCGTATCTTTCATATCGCTTTCCACATAGGGACCGAACGGGCTCATGTAAGATACTCCAAAGGATCTCAGACTGGTCAAGTGTAGCAAAAGTACGATTAACCCCATCAATATTCCAAGAAGCCCAAAGGCTGCGGCTAGCATCATTAAGGCGAAGCGTATAATACGAACCGCTATCGACAGGCCGTTTTCTGGAATAACATAGCTGGAGATCGCTGTGATTGAGACAATAATGACCATAGCCGCCGAGACCACTCCTGCTTCTACAGCCGCTTGTCCAATGACCAGCGTGCCTACAATGGAGACAGCTTGTCCGACAGTCTTGGGAATACGCACCCCGGCTTCACGCAAAATTTCATAGGTGATTTCCATAAGCATCGCCTCGACAAAAGCCGGAAACGGTACGCCTTCCCTTTGTGCAGCGAGACTGACCAATAAGTTTGTAGGAATCATCTCTTGATGAAAGGTAGTTACCGCGATATAAACTGCCGGCGCAAGCAAAGCGATAAAAAAGGCAAAGAAACGCAGCAAACGCAGCAAAGTGCTGATGTCAGCACGCTGGTAATAATCCTCTGCCGACTGGAAAAATTGAACGAACAATGCGGGTATCAACAGTACAAAGGGGGTCCCGTCCACCAAGATAGCGATTCGGCCCTCCAACAGGCTGGCAGCGACCGAATCCGGGCGCTCGCTGCTATAAATGGTGGGAAATGGGGTGAAGGATTCATCCTGAATTTCCTCTTCGATGTAACCCCCTTCCAAAATTCCGTCAATATCAATTCGGTCCAAACGTTCTCTCAGTTCCTGAATAACCCCTTCGTCAGCAATTCCTTTGATATACATCACGGACACATTGGTATGAGTGACTTGACCGATCTGTCTTGTTTCCATCCACAGGCGCGGATCGCGGATTCGCCTACGAATTAGAGCGGTATTGGTACGTAAATTTTCGGTAAAAGCCTCCATTGGACCCCGTACGACACTTTGGGATTGGGGTTCGCTAACACTGCGATCCTCCCAACCGACCGCATCAATCCATATGCCCTTTGCGTATCCGTCCAGCAAAATGATAATACCGCCAGATAGCATCTGGTTGAATAAGGCATCCATTTCGTCCACACTACCTGAGTTACCTGCAATCAAAACTTGATTCTTCAAATAGTCGAATGGTTCTGCGCCCTCCGGTACATGATGTTCATTTACTCGCATCAATGAACGGAGAACGGAATCATGGAGCAATTGAGTGTTGATCAGACCATCAATATAAAATAGAGCTGCTGGCCATTTTTGCATCCATAATAGCTCTTTAATGATTACATCTCCGCTGTTTCCAAAGGAGCTTTCGATATGATTCACATTATCCTTCAAGTTAGAGGACACATGAGTAAGTGGACAACTTTTATTCTGATTTGGCATACGTAAAATCCTCCGATATTGGAGTTTGTTGGCTTAGTATGCTCTTAATATATGAATTTATGCCTTGCGATTATAGAGCGATTTTTATAAATTAGATATGTAACTAATTAGATTGATATATAATAAATGAATCCTAAGTATCGGAGTTGATTAAAATGGTAGATAGGCAATACAGGAAGTTATTTGCCGCAGGTATCATTAACGGAATAGGAGACCGATTCTGTCAGATCGCTTTGTTGGCTTTAATTTATCGGCTTACCGGTTCGGGATTCAGTGTGGGTATCATGCTGGGATTGCGGATGATTCCTTTTTTAGTCCTGTCACCTGCGGCGGGCGTGCTTATTACCCGTATATCCCGGCAAGTGCTTATGATGACTACGGATCTTTTCAGAGGCTTGGCAGCCCTTGTCTTTTTAAGTATTCATAGTCCTGAGGACATATGGATCATTTATGGAGTCAGTACCCTGCTAGCCTGCGGAGAAGCTTTGTATGCTCCTGCTCGTAAATCGTCCATTCCGCTGCTTGTTCATCCCTCCGAATTATTGAAGGTGAACAGTCTTGAGCAGGTGATGAGCGGGCTGGTGCTGGTTGTTGGTGCTGCTGCCGGAGGCATCATATCTGCTCTCTTTGGACCACAAGCTGCATTTATATTGAACGCAGCAAGTTTTTTTGCCGCAGCTATGATCGATCGCAATATTGCATTTCCACCTGTCATGAAGGAGAAAATAAGCAGGGAGGATTCCTATGTTAAAACACATCAAACTCCTTCGCTGTTAGATTCAAACCGGAGCAGATCACGAATGTTGGACTGTATCCTTTCATCTGTTCCTCTCCAGGTTGTTATTGCATTTGAGTTGCTGGTTCCTATGCTCAATGGCATTGATAATGTTCTGATTAGTGTATATGCAGTGCAGGAATTCAGGCTGGGCGATGCCGGGATCGGATTGTTTTACGCCGCTTTGGGCGCGGGTCTGGTTGCCAGCTATGCAATAGGACATTTATTCAGTGGTTCTTTGTTGAAGGGAGGACTGGTATGCCTTTTGTTGGAGGGAATTTTACTTATGGGATTAAGCGGTATTTATCACGCATGGGCGGCGGTTGCTATTTACTTCTTAATTTCGTTGGCTGGCGGGGTAGGGGCCATTTGTCTGGATACATTATTAATGCGGGAGACCCCATTGTATTTACAGGGTCCATTGTTGGGCATGCTGACGGCGTGGAGCCAAGGTATCATCGGACTGTCTATGTTTGGAGCAGGGGTGGCGATTGAAATGATGGAGCCGCGTATGCTGGGTTTGGCTGGAGGTGCGGGGTTTATTGTGATATCTATCGTGATTTTGATGTATTATGCAAGGACTCGTAGCCGCAAGGCAGCATGAGTGTGATTACTTCGTGTCATCCTTGTTGCTGGTTTTCACCGATTTTTCGGATTTGCGTAGCGAGCTAAATAGGAAGCTTCTCCACCGGTAAATCATATACAGCAGGATTATGAACCCAACGACTCCCGCAATTCGCAGTGCATACAGCTCTACCAAATGGAAAATGGCATCCCATTGGGGACCAAACAGCTTGCCGATGCTTAGAAAGAGGATGACCCAGAATAAAGCACCGCTGTAAGCATACAAGACAAATTTACGGAAAGAAAGAGCAATAATTCCGGCAAAATAACCGGTAAAATGCCTGACACCGGGGATGAAATATCCAAGGAAAATAAGCCAGTATCCATATCGTTGAAACCATTTTTGTGTTTTCTGAAGCTTGTCCGGCGATAACAAAACCCATTTACCATATTTCTGAATAAAGGGGAGTCCAGCCCACTTTCCGATAAAGTAGGTAATAGTCATACCGAGGGTTGTGCCCAAAAAAGCTAGGAGCACCAGTTTACTGAAATCCAGGGTACCGGCATAGGAAAGATATCCCGCGTATGCCATTGTGGTTTCCCCGGGAAATGGTAAAGCAATAAACTCAAGCAGCAAGCCGAAAAAAAGGACGCCGTAGCCGTATTCTTCGAACAATTGCGCGATCCACTTCAGCACATCCATCGTTTACACTCCTACGAACAAATTGAGTATTTTAGAATCAATTCATTTTAACAATCTTTTTATGCCCGCTCAACTCCGGTTGATTTCTTGACGTCTTGTTTTATCGTTGCGTATAATGAAACGAACAATTGAGGGAGGCACGGTAATGAATAAGCCTAATGAAATCGTTGTAGTTCTCGACTTTGGAGGACAATACAACCAGTTAATCGCAAGAAGAATTCGGGATCTCGGCGTATATAGCGAGCTCCTTCCATACAATACGCCTGCGGAGAAGCTGAGAGAGCTGGCTCCAAAAGGGATTGTTTTCTCAGGCGGACCTTCCAGCGTATATACAGACAATGCTCCTCAGGTGGATCGGGCAATTTACGACCTGGGCATTCCTATCTTTGGTATTTGTTATGGCATGCAGCTGATGGCTCACCAACTGGATGGTAAGGTAGAACGTGCGGGCAAGCGTGAGTATGGCAAAGCAGACGTGCAATTCAATCAGGATGCCCGCTTGGCTAAAGGACTGGATTCTCGCCAAACCGTATGGATGAGCCATGGGGATCACGTAACAGATCTGCCAACCGGCTTTACACTGGATGCAGGAACAGAGAGTGCGCCGATTGCCGCGATGAGTAACCTGGAGCGGAATTTGTATGCGGTGCAATTCCATCCAGAGGTACGTCATTCCGTTCAAGGTAACGAGATGATCAGCAACTTCCTGTATGAAGTGTGCGGTTGTGAAGGCAACTGGACCATGGAGTCGTTCATTGAAGATCAGATTCGCGAGATTCGTCAACAGGTAGGCGACAAAAAAGTATTGTGTGCTTTAAGTGGTGGCGTGGATTCTTCCGTTGTAGCGATGCTTATTCACAAAGCGATCGGTGACCAACTGACGTGTATGTTCATAGACCATGGATTGCTGCGCAAAGGTGAAGCCGAAAGTGTAATGGAGACGTTCGTTGGTAAATTTGATATGAAAGTTGTCAAAATTGACGCACGTGAGCGCTTCTTGTCCAAGCTAGCAGGAGTCGATGATCCGGAACAAAAACGTAAAATTATCGGTAACGAGTTTATCTATGTGTTCGAGGAAGAATCTTCTCAATTCGACGATTTTACTTTCCTGGCACAAGGTACGCTGTATACGGATATTGTAGAGAGCGGAACTGCAACGGCACAGACCATTAAATCCCATCATAATGTGGGTGGTTTGCCGGAGAACATGAAGTTCAAGCTGATCGAACCGTTGAATGCCCTGTTCAAGGACGAAGTGCGTAAAGTCGGCGAAGAATGTGGACTGCCAGCTGAGATTGTATGGCGTCAACCATTCCCAGGTCCGGGTCTTGCCATTCGTGTGCTGGGTGAAGTGACAGAGGACAAGCTAACGATTGTTCGTGAGTCGGATTACATTTTGCGCGAGGAGATTGCTAAAGCCGGTCTGGACCGGGAAATCTGGCAATACTTCACCGCTTTGCCGAATATGAAGAGTGTTGGCGTTATGGGCGATGCTCGTACGTATTCTTACACTGTAGGTATTCGTGCAGTAACCTCCATCGACGGTATGACTGCTGACTGGGCGCGTATTCCTTGGGATGTGCTGGAGAAAATCTCCGTTCGTATCGTAAACGAAGTGGATAACGTGAATCGTATCGTGTACGATATTACTTCCAAACCACCAGCAACGATTGAGTGGGAATAAACGCGGGAACTCCCGCCCTGTAACTACGAACCTTTAAGATTTACCAATACAACATCAAGACTCCTCCGTATCGGCGAAGTATCGCTATGCGGTTGGAGTCTTTTTTACGGGGGCAAGCAAGGACGGGATATGAAGTCATTTGTTGTTGCAAAACGGAATATGAAGTTGAAAAAAGGAGATATTATTCAATGGTAATGTATCTCCTTTTTTATATGGTTTTATTAGATTCAAGCTATAAATAGCTTAAATCAAGTATGAAATTAAACGTTCACCTCTTTTTCATGTCATGCTCTAATGGTGTCATGTTTTGATACTAATATATTTTATAATGTACCTAGATTAAAGTGTTACATATCTCGTTTCATTAAACGTTGTTCTAAGGAGAATAAAGAGATGAAAAAATTATTTCTATCGTCCTCATTTAAGGATGTTGCACCATGCTTAGTCCATTTCGCTGGTGAAAACTTAGAAGGAAAAAAAGTCACCTTCATCCCAACCGCGAGTATTCCAGAGAAAGTTAAGTTTTATGTGAATTCAGGGAAAAAAGCATTAGAGAATTTAGGATTAGTCGTGGATGAAATCGAAATCAGCACAGCACCATTGAATGAAATAGAGAGTAAAATTAGAGGAAATGACTATATTTATATTACCGGAGGCAACACATTTTATTTACTTCAAGAGTTAAAAAGAACCGGGGCTGACAAAATCATTGCTGATGAAGTTAATGCAGGGAAGTTATACATAGGTGAATCGGCAGGTTCGATGATTTTATCACCGAATATCGAATATGCCCGACTTATGGACAATGTGCAGGAAGCGCCTGTTTTGGATTCCTTTGTTGCGCTCGGGATCATTGAATTCTACCCAGTCCCCCACCATACGAACATCCCGTTTAAAAAAGCGGTGGAGAGCATCATTGAGGAATATGGCAGCCAATTAAATTTATATCCAATCAGCAACGCGGAAGTTATTTTGGTTGAAGGTGACAGGATAAAAGTTGAGAACACATGACTTCATTAAAAAAAGGCAATTTTTCTGGAGGGAAGTCCACTGCATTACCACCATCGAGTGGGGTAGGATTTTAAACTGATTACAATATAAAGAACATTCAATTCCACATGTATCGTGGTGCTGAATGTTCTTTTTTTATAATTCTACCTTACCATACAATCTTTTTCCCGGTTGCAGCCGATTCCTCGATGCGATCCAGTAGCTGATGCAGCTTTAAGGCGTGGTTGAAATCAGGAGCGAGACGGGTGCCCGTCAAAATATCCTCGGCAAATACATGATGAGCCTTGGCTACATTCAGGGTTACCCCTTGTTTTGGAAAATCCAGTCCGCCATCAGGCTCAGCAGTTACACTTATTTGTTCAAACGCCCCATTAGGACCATGACTCTGCGTACTGCTTGGATCGTACGCAAGTTTTTCGAGCGTCAGATTCCCAAATTGAACATGCCCAAGCGAAGGATTCTGTGTCAATCGCAAAATACCCCTTTTCCCCTGAATCTCTATCTCAAACTTAGAATTCACTCCGCCCTGAATGTGAACGGATATCGGCGCCCCCTTTTCCAATAGTCCGTGAATCAGAATCTGATCGGCTGTATCCTTGGAAATGACTTCACCCGTTTCCTGAATAGTGGCTTCATTATAGCGAGATGATGTGATGGCCGATAGCTCGCGGAATTCGCCAACGATGTATTGCAGCGCATCCAGAGAATGCCCGCCGTTAATCGTCAGCAGATTAGCGCCATTGGCTCTGTTCAGCAAATAAGCAGTGTCCTGATTTACTTGTCCACCTTTGCCGGAAGTAGCTACTTGCATATGACAGGATAGAATTTCACCAATCTCTCCGCTCTCCACCAATTTTTTCATCGTTTGCACTTCAAGATCCTGCCGTGCCTGCAAGCCGACGGTATGATGAATGCCTGCCAGTGCCGCCGCCTCGACCATTTCAGCAGCTTCCGCAGTGTTTGCCCCCAAGGGCCATTCACAAAAAATATGCTTTCTCTCTTGAATTGCCGCCATCACCGCCTCATAATGATGGGGAACTTTTACGCTCACCACGACCATGTCCACATCCTCGGAAGCTGCGAGCTTTTTGGCATCATCAAAAGCCAGTGCCGCACCTACTTCTTCTGCACTTTGTCGTGCACTCTCCATACGGGAGGTGCCGACGGCAGTGATATCCAGGTTTGAGTGCTTGAGCAACGCCGGAATATGCGTTTGACTAGCCCATTTATTATTCATCGAACCTCCTACGATACCTGCACGAATCTTCTTTATTACCATGTTGCCATACCTCCTAATTTTTAAATGAGGGTGGAAAGTAGCGTCCAAGGTCAATATAATACACTTAACTCATAAATAATAATGCTTGTTTATGATATAGGTATCATTTTATTTGATGGGAGGTGAAGGGATGGATATTGAAAATATGCAGGCATTTGTTTCGGTGGCAGAGCTGAGAAGCCTGACAGAAGCTGCCCAAAAGCTGAATCATCTGCAATCGAATATGACGGCTAAAATAAAGAAGCTGGAGGCCCATTACGGCACAGCGTTATTTTACCGAAAGCCCCGGGGTATGGAGCTGACACCTGCAGGAGAAATCTTATATGCTCAGTTCAAGCAAATGTTGTTGCTGTGGCAAGACACGGAGATGAAAATGAGACCGCAGGAGGAAAAGCTGCGCATCGGTACGATGCAGTCCATTGTTGCGGGGGAAACAACAAGGGCGCTTACGAAGGTATACGAGCTGTACCCGCAGGCCTCGGTTACATTAAAAACCGGAACCACCACGGAAATGGAACGATTGATTCTCGACGGCGAGCTCGATATTGCTTTTGTTACGGGGTATCCCACCAACCCGTATATTCATTATCAAAAAATATGCCGTGAAGAGCTGGTGCTGGTGGGGAAAGGCATACATGAAGGCTCGGATCTTAAACAGGTACTCCAAGGAGCGTCTATTATCATATTGTCGGATGGCTGCCTGTACCTCACGTATTTAGAGAAGATGTATCAGGACATGCAATTGACCCATGGCGAGGTTGTGGAGGTTGGTGTGTTTGAAACGATGGTACAATTTTCCTTGATGGGAATGGGAATCACCCTCATGTCCAAAAGGCTGGCGCGGCAATTTAAAGTAACATCCTATTTGCCCGCTCCCCCAGCCTTTGGCTACATGGATACATATTTAATAACCCGGCCAAATCACGAAATGACAGCGATTGAACATAAATTTATCGAAATCAATAATACGATCTAATACAATTCAAGAATGCTCAGGCTATTTGTTTAGCTTGAGTATTCTTGAATTGTAGGATTTGTCTATATAGACTTGTCTCAGGACTTGTTTATTTTTAGTGAGGGTGTATAATACTTGATATATCAATTGATAGGTCAAGTATTAGGAGGATGGTTTGTCATCGAACATTGCTCTGAAAAAAGTCAGTTGTTTTATCGCATGCATCTTTTGTGTAAAGAAATGAATAACGCTTTTGAAGCACAGTTAAAAACCAGTTTTACCAAGGTTGAAATTTTGTATCATATTGACCATCGTCAGGAACTAAGCCAGCTAGAGCTCCAACATCTGCTCGTTCTGGATGGTGCAGCAGTGACTCGACATCTACGAAGGCTGGAAGAGGAAGGTCTGATTTTACGTAGTAAAAAAGAGCAGGATAAGCGTGTGACCTATATACGTTTGACCGAATTAGGGGTTCAAGAGCTGCAAGTTTTGTCAGAGCAAAGACAAGCCTTCCAGGAAAAGCTGCTATGTAAGTTTACAGATGAGGAAATTGTGGCTTTGACAGATGTACTACAGCGTATGTCTAACAATGTGAAGAATATATAAATGTGAGGAGGAAATGAATATGAAAGCCATCGTTATAGATCAGTATGGAAGCAAGGATGAATTGAAAGAAAGAGAAGTGCCCACTCCTACACCACTGGCTCATCAGGTTGTAGTCAAAGTGGCGGCTACCTCCATCAACCCAATTGACTGGAAGTTGCGTGAAGGTTACTTAAAACAAATGATGGATTGGGAGTTCCCGATTATTTTAGGCTGGGATGTAGCCGGCACTATTTCGGAAGTAGGCAGCGAGGTCACCGATTGGAAAGTGGGAGATGAAGTGTTTGCACGCCCGGACACCACACGGTTCGGTACTTATGCCGAGTATACCTTGGTGGATGATCACCTGTTGGCGCGTAAACCTGCCTCAATTTCTTGGGAGGAAGCCGCTTCTGTACCTTTGGCGGGGTTGACTGCTTGGCAGGCGCTTTTTACACATGGTCAACTGACCAAAGGGGAAAAAGTATTAATCCACGCAGGTGCAGGTGGCGTAGGCATGTTTGCTATCCAGTTTGCCAAACAAGCCGGAGCCTATGTCATTACTACAGCCAGTGAGCGTAATCATGAATTGCTTGCTTCATTGGGAGCCGACCAAATCATTGACTATCACACAACTCGTTTTGAGGAAGTTTTATCTGATGTGGACGTGGTGTTCGATACGATGGGCGGGGATGTTCAGAAGAATAGCTTTAAGGTAATGAAAAGGGGCACTGGACGGATCATATCCATTGTGAGCAATTTTGACGAAGAGCTGGTAAAGGAGTACAACGTAACGGCCAAAAATATATGGCTGGAGCCCAACGGACAGCAACTGCAGGAAATTGCCGACCTATTGGAGCAAAAGAAAGTAAGATCGGTAGTGGGAGCGACGTTTCCTTTTTCGCAAAAAGGCTTATATGATGCACACGCTTTAAGCGAAACCCACCATGCTGTTGGAAAAATTGCAATAACCTTCTCATAAGGATGAATACACATATACAGCACGAATGGAATTGCGCACGATGAAGATTTTAGAAGATTATTTTCACTACTATGATTTAGCAAAAGATGACGAGAAGAGTAGAGAACGATTAATTAGCCTTTTTTCTGAGAAGATTGAGTTTGTATTGAATGGTGATCGAAAACAAGGTATGAACAGTTGGAAAAGCTTCTTGAATATGTTCTTTGAGGGATCGCTCGAAATCAAGCATATGTATGAAGGTTGGAAACCTGTACCCGGAGAACCTGATACCTATCAAACCAAATGGGCAGTGTGTGGTAAAAAAGCAACAGGCGAAGTTTATACACTTACTGGAGTGGACAAGGCCCGGCTGGATGCGGAAGGTAAGATCGTTTATCTGGAGAATATCCCAGACACAGCGAATGCATTTGATAAGTACAAAAACATCTGATTCCCTTAAATGATAACCCGTTAGCTGCATAATAGCTTGCGGGTTTTATATTTTCCGAACAATACATATATGTTTAATTTGTAACATTCGCTTTTTCTGTTGACAAGCAGTAGGTGAGAGCCTAAAATAACGAATGTAATAATATAGCGCATTGAATGCGAATATTACTTCAAACGAACGACAACAATACGAGTATGCTTTGCGTAGGAGGAATTACGACTCATGGAGCGTTTCTTTAAATTAAAGGAACATGGCACGAACGTCCGCACAGAAATTATAGCGGGGATTACTACTTTTATGACCATGGCTTATATTTTGGTGGTCAACAATACCTTTTTAGGTCCGACTGGAGCAGGTATGCCCAGTGAAGCTGTCTTTTTTGCGACGGCCGTAGGTGCAGGTTTGGTTACCATCCTGATGGGGTTATTCGTTAATGTGCCGATCGGCATGGCGCCGGGTATGGGCTTGAATGCTTATTTTATGACTGTAGTCCTGAGTTCTAATGGCATGATTACTTGGCAAGCGGCACTTGGCGCTGTATTTATATCCGGTATCGTCTTTCTGATTTTAACCGTGACACGAGTAAGACAGATGCTGCTTGTTGCGGTTCCGGAAAATTTAAAGACAGCTATTACAGTGGGTATCGGCTTGTTTATTACGATTGTCGGCTTCAAGCTTTGTAATCTGGTTATGGTGAGTATCGTTCCAGGGACAGATGTTGGTCAACCGGTTCCGGGTCATGCTTTTAATTTAATTTTGGGAAGTCTGGTACATCAAAAGGATGCACTGCTGGCCCTAATCGGATTGCTTATTATCGCAGTACTGATGGTCGTTCGGGTTAAAGGTGCATTGCTGATTGGGATCGTAGCTACTACATTAATCGGTATTCCGATGGGAGTAACGAATCTGAGTAGCTTGACAACAGGCAACTGGATTCCTGATTTCAGTAATTTGGCTGTAGGCCAGTTAGACTTGAAAGCAGCTTTGCATATTGGTCTGTTTGATATCATTTTCATTTTCACATTTGTAGAGTTGTTTGATACGTTCGGTACCTTGGTAGGTACAGCTACTCGCGCGGGTATAATGAAAGATAAGAAAAAAGGCGAGAAAATTATCGGTAAAGCGATGCTGGTGGATGCTGTTGGCGTAAGTACCGGTGCTGTATTGGGTACAAGTACGATTACAGCATTCGTAGAAAGCTCCGCAGGGGTAGAAGAAGGCGGACGTACCGGACTGACTGCTGT
Source organism: Paenibacillus sp. EKM206P (assembly GCF_011066155.1). Taxonomy (NCBI): domain Bacteria; kingdom Bacillati; phylum Bacillota; class Bacilli; order Caryophanales; family Paenibacillaceae; genus Paenibacillus; species Paenibacillus sp. EKM206P. The sequence goes on from NZ_JAAMNQ010000019.1 coordinate 65,563, forward strand.
AACGACAGGTGTTCTGTTCTTGTTGGCCCTGTTTATTGCACCGTTGGCTCTGGTTGTGCCTTCTGCTGCTACTGCTCCAGCTCTGATTATCGTTGGGGTCCTAATGATGAGTCAGGTTCGTAACATTGACTGGGACAACTTCCTGTTGGCGTTTCCTGCATTTTTGACTATCGTGCTGATGCCTTTCACAGGTGGAATCGCGAATGGTATCTCTGCTGGTATTTTGTCTTACGTTGTGCTGGCTGTGTTCAGTAATCTGTTTACCAGCAATAAAGTTAAAATTCACTGGCTCATGTGGGTGCTTGCTATTATTGTAGTGATCCGCTTTGCCTTTATGGGCTCTGAGTAATTAGTAGATATAAAACAAAGAACCTCTTCCTGTTGCTTAAGGGAAGAGGTTCTTTGTTTGTAGTTAGACGCAGATAGATACAACGGAGCTATTATATAGAAGGAAAATGAATAATAAATAAAGTATTATGAATTTCACATAATAAATGCTTGCAAACGGGATGTGTATATGGTATATTCTAATTCCGGCCAAGAAATACAATATTGCGAGCGAGTGTTACAAAAAAAGTTTTTCAAAAAATGCTTGCAAAGTTGGTTCGGACATGGTATATTATAAGAGTTGACGAGGCGACGAGCTGAATCAATGGATAAAGAATGTTTGATCTTTGAAAACTGAACAACGAGTGAGTAAAACGATTTTGTTCGCAAAATCAAACAAGAGATATT